>CAZHWP010000099.1:0-1519 GCA_964535945.1 uncultured Porphyromonas sp. | reverse complement strand
GGTATAATATACCAGCTTATTTTAGCTATTAACTACGCATTTATCGGATGAACCAAAAAAGTCTTAGGATGCTGCGAAGCGGAGGTCGCAGCCCCCAAGACATCAACACAGATCAGCCCCCCAATTCCTAACATCGACACGCATCACACTTAATTTTCGTATGTAACTGACTATTCGGTTTTTATACCATTCAAATTACTCATTTGGGTGACGCAAGCAAAAACTCGAATCGAACGTTCTCTCTACACGTCCGCTCTTGTCCAAAGGACATTTCTTTACCGTTAGCCCCAGGATAGGTGCTTGCGAAGCAGCTAATACGCAAAAGCCCGCTTTAGTCGCTATGACTAAAGCGGGCTTTATTATTAGCGGAACATCGGGTGCTCTTTTCGCAGAGCTACTGCATCAAGAATATCAGATACAGCCTCAGTTTGGTTCCGAGCTACACCGAATGGAGATTAAATCTTAGTTGCCTTCGAGCTTGTCCTTAAGAGCTGCTAGCTCGTCAAGGTCGCCCAATGTAGCACGCTCTACTGCAGGAGGAGCGGCTGGAGTGGCTGGAGTAGCGGCTTCGGCACGTGCTGTCTTTGCTTCGGCACGTGCTTCAGCGCGTGCTTCGCGCTGTGCAGCCTTCTGCTCGTCTTCGAAGATACGGCTATGCGACACGATGATACGCTTAGCATCCTTATTGAATTCGATCACCTTAAACTGTAGTTTCTCTTCGAGTACAGCCTGTGAGCCATCTTCTTTGACCATGTGCTTAGGAGTAGCAAAGCCTTCTACGCCATAAGGTAGAGAGATCACTGCACCCTTGTCCATCACTTCGATCACAGTACCTTCGTGTACCGAACCTACTGTAAATACAGTTTCGAATACATCCCAAGGATTCTCTTCGAGCTGCTTGTGTCCAAGGCTCAAGCGACGGTTTTCCTTGTCGATTTCGAGTACCTGCACCTGGATGTCTGCACCCACTTCGGTAAATTCGCTTGGGTGTTTGATCTTCTTGGTCCAAGAAAGGTCAGAGATATGGATCAGACCATCAACGCCTTCTTCGATTTCGGCAAATACACCAAAGTTGGTGAAGTTGCGCACCTTAGCCGTGTGCTGCGAGCCTACTACGAAGCGAGTTTCGATATCTGCCCATGGGTCGGGACGTAGCTGCTTGAGGCCAAGCGACATCTTACGTTCGTCACGATCGAGGGTCAAGATCAAAGCTTCTACCTCGTCGCCTACGTGTAGGAAGTCTTGTGCCGAGCGTAGGTGCTGAGTCCAAGACATTTCAGATACGTGGATCAAGCCTTCTACACCTGGAGCAACCTCTACGAATGCACCATAGTCTGCCATTACCACTACGCGACCCTTTACCTTATCGCCTACCTTGAGCTCTGTATCGAGAGCATCCCAAGGATGAGGCATCAGCTGCTTGAGTCCAAGAGCAATACGCTTGCGTTCTTCGTCGAAATCGAGGATTACTACGTTGAGTTTCTGATCGAGTTCAACCACTTCCTTGGGATCGCTGACG
>CAZHWP010000098.1:0-1571 GCA_964535945.1 uncultured Porphyromonas sp. | reverse complement strand
ACTTCCAGTGACTAATGCGCCCTATTAAGACTCGCTTTCGCTACGGCTCCAATACCTAACGGTAATTAACCTTGCCACGGAAAGTAACTCGTAGGTTCATTATGCAAAAGGCACGCAGTCACCACAAAATGTGGCTCCTACCGCTTGTAAGCAGACGGGTTCAGGGTCTATTGCACTCCTCTATGCGAGGTTCTTTTCACCTTTCCCTCACGGTACTTGTTCACTATCGGTCTCTCGGGAGTATTTAGCCTTACGGGATGGGCCCCGCAGATTCACGCAAGATTACTCGTGTCCCGCGCTACTCAGGATACTCCTATCAACTATAAATCATGTCGGATACGCAACTATCATGCTCTATGGTGCGACTTCCCAGACGCTTCTCCTATGAAATATAACCAAATATCGAAGTCCTACAACCCCAATTTTGCCGAAACAAAACTGGTTTGGGCTAATCCCCGTTCGCTCGCCACTACTAAGGGAATCACTTTTGTTTTCTTCTCCTATTGGTACTGAGATGTTTCAGTTCCCAACGTTCGCCCTGTATGAATACAGTGCCAGGTCTCCAACCTGGCGGGTTGCCCCATTCGGAAATCTGCGGATCACGTCGTATGTGCCAATCCCCGCAGCTTATCGCAGCTTATCACGTCCTTCATCGCCTCCGAGAGCCAAGGCATCCACCGTCTGCCCTTGCTTACTTTTTTACTTAATTCGAAAAATTCAAAACTAAACGATGCTGTCTGAAAGGATACAAAATCCTCACATCAGAAATCAATTAGTTTGAATCGATTCGCTTCTATTTGCTCTCTTAATACACACACAGGGTAGTTGCCTGCCCCAGTGGCATCAAGAGGAAGCAAAAGTCTTCTCGTTACTATTGTTTCTTCTTTCAATATGTCAATGATCGCATGAGGGTAAATCCTAATCACTTCTAAAAAGCAATAAAAATACAGAACCCTCTTGGGTGGAGAATATCGGATTCGAACCGATGACCCCCTGCTTGCAAAGCAGGTGCTCTAGCCAGCTGAGCTAATCCCCCCTTGTCGTTTTTCCTTAAAAACGATAGTCCAAACACCACGTTCTCCGTGGCGATGGCTCGTAGTCCCAGGCAGAGTTGAACTGCCGACCTCTACATTATCAGTGTAGCGCTCTAACCAACTGAGCTATAGGACTGCAAAATTCAGCTACGAACCTGTAAAGGAAAACGATGGGAAAACTGCTTATGCAGCGCCTAGAATTTCCTTTATCTGGCCGATAAACCAAATAAATATATCATTCGATACCGAACGGAAAGCGTAGACTAAGACTACAATTCCTCACCCACTCCTCCCAAATTGGCAGAAGTATATGAAAGACTCGATCCTCGTTTACACAAAAACAACCAGCAATAAGCGTCGTAGTAATCTTTTATTTTACTAGATCACATTTCAGGTAACACATCCTCGATCACTCTACTTGCCTGATGCTCCTCTGCACAATGAAGGCATAACAAACAAAAAAAAACAAGAGAGAAAATCAGGGACTCCAGAAAGGAGGTGTTCCAGCCGCACCTTCCGGTACGGCTACCTTGTTAC
>CAZHWP010000097.1:0-1592 GCA_964535945.1 uncultured Porphyromonas sp. | reverse complement strand
AACTTAAAATACTAGCAATGCATGAGAAAAACTACGCATTTATCGGATGAACCTTTATTGGTAATAAGATCCTGATAGTCTCGCTCTAGCACTTCTTCGATGAGACGATTTGAGTCTGCTTGCTTCCAATCCACTTCCTGACCCAATACAGCTTCTACCAAGGCACGAGGGTTGATGATACCAATCTTATCCTCTTCCTTACGAGTCGCTTTTGCTTCTTTAACGCCTTCAGCCTTCAGAAAAGTAGTTTCACGCTCCATCTTCTGAGCTACCTGATCTTTCTGTTGAGCAGTTAGATCCATCATTTTTGCTTTTTCTTGCAAACGATCGCTAATTTCTGCAGGCGATGTTTTTACTTTCTTTTGTGTTGCCATAATTTTTAAAATTATTAGGTTGATAATATTGAACTATAAGAGTGCTCTTATTATGGCTGTGATTAGGGTTGAATTTCACGGATTGGGTCGAACTAAACACCTCTTTGGGAAATTGATTGAACTAAACAGCTTTGTAAGGAGCGACTCCTTTCACTACAAATGTAGAAAACATTTTTCAATCCGCAAAACTTTCCGAGCAATAAATGCAAAAACATTTTTTGTATTTATTTTATACTTAGCTAACAAATGAAGCAAGCATGAAATGAAAGCGAGATTGGAGATTGCAAACCGCAGTGACCAGGCTTATGGAATAATTAATGGTGAAGCTAGGCGACAAGATTCCCCGTGATAGGAAAACTCTTGTCAAGCAATTTCTTAAACCCAGATAGCTGCTGAGATTGCAATTCCCAGCGACATCAGTCAAAGACCATTTGATGGGGCGCCCACGTAGGGGCGCCCCTACGTGGGCGTCCCTCACAATCACAATGCCTACACCCCATCCCTTCAGCGATACACATTATTATATTCTGGCGTATGCAATAAATCCCCAGCGGGGATGCTTTCCGTTTCTAGCCCCAGGATGTGACGGGGTTCACCCCGCCTTCCTGGGGTCAACGAATGCGCCCCACCCCCGCCCGCCCCCGATTTCGCTGCTGTGCCGTCGGCACAGCAGCGAAATCGGGGGCGGTTTTCTTATCACCCATCCGCAACCCCACGAATCTAGCGCTGGGGCGCTAGAACATCGTGGGGCTAGAAACAAAAATCATCCCTTACAGGGATTCCTTGGCAGATGCGGGATTGCAAATCCCGCAAACGAACACAGCTGGGATTGCAAATCCCAGCGACCAGTTACAATTTTTCGATGCCCTATTGAAAAGCTACCATTTTCTCACGCCCGATAGCGTTGAATAATGGATGCAACTGGATATTCGAGCTCCAATTCGTGATAGCACTTGTTTAATGGGGATGCAGATCCGAGTTCCTCTGAGGATTTTGTCCAATCCAGCCCTTGGATGGTGCTGGTGAAACCACAGCTTCCTAGGGTAAAGAATCACGCAGGCAACAAAGATATGCGCCATTAGACAATACTATCAAATAGCACTTGTATAATGGATGCAGTTTGATATTCGAGCTCCAATTCGTGATAGCACTTGAGTAATTCGTGATAGCACTTGTATGATGGATGCAGATCGCGGCGCCAAGTGTGAGGGCGACAGG
>CAZHWP010000096.1:0-1899 GCA_964535945.1 uncultured Porphyromonas sp. | reverse complement strand
CCCCTCTCTGCAAGAGCCTTTGGCTTGGGCAGAGGGGGGATTTTGTGTTCTAGGCACTACTGTTTAGAATGCGAGGCTAAAAGCGTGCATTTGTAATGCGGCTTCATCTGATTGTGCGTAATCCATCAATGCTTACTATGGGTTTGTATGACGCATAAAGTGCGATTTGTAACAAATGCTTGTCTCGTAGGCTAGTCTCTTTGAGTTTTTTCTTGTTCGTACGAGGATCATTCGGTGCAATACCTCGATTACTTCCTTATTATTGCAATCATCTCCTTGCAAACAGTATGATTTTTCGGCTTTTTGATTGGTTTTTCGTTTTTCTTGGGTAAAATCGCTTGCTTGTATGAATATTTTTTGTATGTTTGTAACAGCTGATCGGAAAAACTACATAAAAAATAGAGGTTTAGTCGTTTTCCGAATCGCACGTTTTCAATCATTATTCATCTAATCAATCAGTTATGAGAAAAACAATTTTTTACTCGTTGTTGCTTCTGTCGATCAGTCTATTGACTGCGACAAGCATAACTCGAGGAGCGAAGGCTGATGCCCCTCAGGCTCCTGTAAATCTGACTGCTACAGTCGATGGTATGAATGTATCTCTCGCATGGGAAGCTCCAAACTTCTTGGAAGTGGTGCCTCTCAATGAGACATTCCCCACTATGGAAATCCCTGCAACTTGGCTCAACGTAGACCAAGATGGTGATGGTAAATCTTGGGAAATCCGTACAACTTGGAATGGTACTGACGGTACTTACTTTGTAGGCTCTTGGTCTTGGGTGGCTGACCAATCAACTTTTCCAGACAACTGGCTAATCAGTCCAAAGGTAAAGGTGCCCGCATCTGGTAAGCTTCACTATAATGTTGGTCCTTTGGATCCTACATGGCCAAAAGAAACTTATGCAGTGATGCTTTCGGAAACCGATACAGAAATTGCTTCGTTTACTAAGCAGCTTCTTAAGGAAAGCCTAAATGATCCTATCCGTTCGAATGGAGCAAAAGGTGATAAGGCTTCTGCCAAGGCTACACCATCTTTCTTCGATCGTACAATCGACCTTTCTGAGTATGCTGGCAAGGAAGTGTACATCGCTTTCCGCCACTTCGAAGGTGTAAGCGAATTCTGTATCGCACTAGATAATGTTGCTATTAAGGGTATGTCGGAATCGACTGAAGTACCTGCTCATAGCTACAATGTCTATCGCGATGGTCAGTTTGTGAAGAATACAAGCAGTTTGAACTTTGCTGAAACTGTAGAAGAGTATGGTACTTATGTGTACGAAGTGGAAACAAAGCTTGAATCGGGCGAAGTTTCTCCAAGAGTATCTAAGACTGTTACAGTTGCAGATCGAAATGCAAAGGCATATATTATCCTCGAATCTCATGACCTCTGGGGTGATGGTTCAGGCTATCAGATCTTCTTAGACAACACTGCTTCTGCATATGGTAATGCGATACCTTCTCAGGGATCGCTAGTAGTGGGATGTAATGTGCCTGTAAACTTAGATGCAAACTTCTCTCATAGAGTACCCGCAAATGCCGATATCTCTTGTAGTCCTGAAAATTGGATTGTAGATGGTGTTTCTGAAACAATTGCTATCCCAGCTGGTGTTTATGACTTCTGCGTTACCAACCCACAGCCAGGTGTTAATATCTGGATTGCTGCTGGTGACAATGGTCGCAAGGATGACTTCGAATTTAAGGCTGGTGTAGTTTATCGCTTCAGCACTGCAATGAATGGTCAGAATGACTCGATCATTATTGAAGAAGAAACTCCTAATCCAACTATGCCTGCTACCAACGTAGCTGCTGCTGTAGATGGTAATAAGGTAACCCTTACTTGGGACGCTCCTGCATCTAAGAGAGAAGCTCTCTTAGAGGAAGACTTCGAAGCTGGTTTAC
>CAZHWP010000095.1:0-1904 GCA_964535945.1 uncultured Porphyromonas sp. | reverse complement strand
CATAAACTCCAGATGAGCATGAAACAGATGGGCGAAAGCGAAAAAAAAGATTGCATTAAAGAGGAAAACAGGGACATTCACAAAAGCCACCCAGGAGATTGGGAGCTCCTAGGTGGCTTAAGAATCAAAGTAGCACGATTTTTACTTTCGAATAATTACACTAAGTAAGCTAAGTCAATCTTCATCATTATTTTATTGAAGATTATTACCATCTGACTCTCGTGTGACTGCTAGACTAATCTTTGATTTGTCTGGAATTTTTGAGCAGAGTATCGTTAGATAGAAGCCAGCAGGCACCATTTCATCAGAGCGCCCTTTGCCATCCCGAATGCTAATTTCCAACGTATACTTTTTCTTGCCCCTACTCAATAGATTTGATTTGAATTCAGGGAAATTAAAGTCGTAATTTGAAATTGTTTCAAGACCATATTGCTCAGGACTTAAAACGCCATTTGAGTAGGTTTTTACCAACAAAACTGTATAAGCATTAAAATTTGTCTCCAGGAAGCGACCTCTAATACGATCAGCAGTCCGATCATTGATCCCTTTTGCGATTTGCTCAAACTCGTGCAAAGAATTAAAAACAAAGAGTTCATCACTAAAGGCTGTATAGCCAAAGTCACCAATCGCTGCATAGTCTTTAATAATCCTAACATCGTTATCATCGCATCTATTGCAGCCCGAGAGTAAAGCAAGTAGTGCAAAAACGCAAATTGAGAGACCTATCTGTCTCATAGTAGTAATAGATTTCATCTTTCTTTGATAATATTATGTGGAGGTAATTGATCTGAGTACCTGGCAATTGTTAGGCTAAGCCTTTCTTTATCTGCTATTTTTGTACACAGTAATGGTAGGTAGAATCCTGCTTTTTGAAGATCAAAGTTATTAAGAAACACATCCCAGATGCTGATCTCCAAGGTGAATTTGTTTCCATCTCTTTTCAAGAGGTTGGATCTATACTTTGGTACACTAAAGTCGGAAAGTGTAACGTATTCATAGTTATAGATTGGCCATTTCAGAGCGAGTTTTGAATAGGTTTTCACCAACAACACAGTTCGGGTTTCGAAGTTAGTCTCTTGAATCGTATTTCTTATAAAATCTGCAGATTCCTTTTTAATATCCTTTGCAATTTGCTCAAATTCCTCCATCGAGTTAATGACATATAGTTCATCGCTCATCTCTTTGAATCCAAGATCTCCAACACCAGCAAAGTCTCTAATGATCTTTGCTTCGTTCTCATCACACTTATTGCAGCCCGAGAACAAAGCAAGTAGCGTAAAAATACAGAATGAGAGACCTATGCGACTGAAAATTGTATATATCTTCATAATTTGTTTGTTTTAAAATTCATTTACATATCCACTATGCAGCCATATCGCTTCACAGCAATCTGTGGAACACCTAGGGCTGTTTTAGCCCCGCTTTATTGATTTATGCAAGCATATACTTGCCCAACTTTTAGTTCATTCACATAGGCAGTTTCTGATTATTCATAATTAATTCGGGATAATGCCATCAACCAAAAGAAAAACAGCATCAGGCATATAGGATTTGCTTTAGTGGCGATAAGCTTTCCACTAAAAAAAGACACATATTAACCTATATAGTTTAATCAGCTGAAGATATAGCTGACGGATAATGGCAGTAAAGCGTGTTGAGAGCCCTGTATTATGGATGCAGATCGAGGCGCCAAGTGGGAGCTTCACGGGAGCAGACTCAGGTCTGTGACCGAAAGCGAATCACGCAGGCAACGAAGATCTGCGAAGCGAATGAACTTGCGAGGCGGGATTGCAAATCCCGCCGACAAAAAAACCGCAATACCCATCATCTCACGCAGGATCGCTCGGGTAAAAAAAGAGTTTCGATAAATCAAGCGCCTGAACAGCGTGTTGAGAGCCTTGTAT
>CAZHWP010000094.1:0-2126 GCA_964535945.1 uncultured Porphyromonas sp. | reverse complement strand
TGAACTTAAAATACTAGCAATGCATGAGAAAAACTACGCATTTATCGGATGAACCGAAAAAAATTCTAGTAACGCTTGCTTTACTTATTACTAGCGTTGGACTATCGGCCCAAAACCAAGCAAACATGTTCGACACAAGCTTCGGACAAGAAGGACACGTACTTACTAGCATCACAGGGGGTGCAGATGCCTTCGAAGATGTGATCGAACTGTCTAATGGCAAATACCTAGCAGCAGCACGATTCAGACAGTCGCAAAACAGCGAACGCTATATCGGTGCGATCCGCTACATGCAAAATGGCGAAATAGATAAACTTTTGGTGTCGATGGTATCGTAAAGATCAAACCCGAAGTGGCAGACCAATACATTTATCAGGTATTGGAACTTGCCGATGGCAAGATCATCTTAGCTGGATACTGCTTCTACATCGATGAGGCTGAGACCGATGCCTACCTCGTAAGACTAAACGCAGACGGATCGATAGACAAAAGCTTCGGTACAGACGGGGTAGCTAAGTTTGAAAACAGCCAGCGTAGCCTTGTTATTGAGCAGGTTGCCGAGCAAGCCGATGGCAAACTGATCATCATGGGCACATACTTCCGCTCTTTCATGGCTGCACGCGTCAATAAAGACGGATCGCTCGACACAAGCTTCGGCACTGAGGGCACGGGATACAGCATCGTGAAGTTTCCAGAGTTTTCAAGCTCATGCGAAAACGGACTCATACTGCCCAATGGCAAAATCGCTCTCGTAGGATTTAGAAAACCAGATACCAACACCCAAAAGCCCGTAGTGGTAATGCTCAATGCAGACGGTACTCCAGATACAAGCTATGGCACAGAAGGCAATGGTACAGCTACATTCTACTTAGGAGCTGGCCCAGACTATGCAGTAAACGTGGCCGCACAGAAAGATGGCAAACTCGTATTGGTAGGACACAGCTGGCAATCGAACGAGCCAAACTTGATCTATAGCGCAGCCATCTTCCGAGTGGGAACAGATGGCAAGCTCGACACAAGCTTTGGTGAAGAAGGTATCGTAACGAAGCTATTCGACCCTTCATGCGCAAGCCTTTTTTCTAGCGTATCGATAGCAGAAGATGGCAAGATCTATGCCGCTGGCAACACCGAGAAGGGTGCCAAGAAAGAAGCCATAGGCCTATGCCTCAATCCTGATGGATCTTACGATAAGGAATTTGCACATGAGGGATGGTTCAAATATGTAGTCAAAGACCATGACACCATACTCAAAAGCGTAAAAACACTAAAGGATGGCAATATCCTGATGGCAGGATATGCACTCGACCTCACGGTACAGATGTCGCAGTGCTACCTCACACGCATGCTCAAGAAAACAGCCACTTCGATCGAAACGATCGAGCAAGAGACTGCCGAGATCAAGATCTATCCCAACCCAACAAGCGACTACCTCGAACTGGAAGAAATAGCTAGTCCATACAGCGCTAAGATCATCGATATGGCAGGACGTACAGTCTATGCCAAGAAGGCGATCGAGGGCAAGCGCATCGAGCTACGTCAGCTCAATGCTGGCAATTATATCTTGCAGCTCGAATCGAACGGCAAGCTCATCAACAAGCACTTCGTAAAGCAATAAGCTCAAGAGTCGGCTTCTGAATAGAGAGGAAGCTCAATCAATATCTAAGCGCATGTCGGCATCTGATTGCTGGCATGCGCTTTCCTATTTCTACCCCCATGCACAAGGAGGAGCCAGAAGCTCCACACAGGTCAGCTTCTATTTTCACAAACTGCTGACATTAAGCTTGTTGCAATCTTTAATTTTGCGTATTTGGAGTGATGCATTCCAGAAGCTGAGCAGCAATACCATCCCTGACGGGGATTCCCTGGATATAGCCCAGGGCATCCTATTCTGGGGAGAACGGGCAAGATCGGACGCCAACCATTTGATGGGCCGCCCACGTAGGGGCGACCCTACAGCAGCGGACGATTCCGCCAACGAACAGGACGGGATTGAAAATCACGCCGACACGCTACACAATGCCATCAAGCCCGTAGGGGCGCCCTTACGTGGGCGTCCCTCCCAGCAGTCCATCCCTTCGCGACACACATTATTATATTCTGGCGTAAGCAATAAATCCCCACCGGGG
>CAZHWP010000093.1:0-2429 GCA_964535945.1 uncultured Porphyromonas sp. | reverse complement strand
CTGAATATTGTTATATGTGTCGCCGAGGGAATGGGCTACTGGCATTGTAATTGTGAGGGGCGTCCCACGCTGATGGACGATAGGGTGGGTGAGGACTGGATTGCAATCCCACCGACACCAGACGATTTCAGTCCGAAATCCTTTGCTAGGTAACTATCTCTCCTTACTTCTTAAAACATCCGTATTTTGGCTTTATAGCTGCCAATACTAAGGATATATACCTCACCGACTTGAAGGTTAAGCAGCAATTCAGTTTCATTAGCAATACTGCTGTGGAGCTTTTTTCCATCCAAGCTGTATATGTTGATCGGCATACCTTCTTCTAAACCAAATAAATGTAGCTTGCCATTATTGGCTTTCCAGCTGATGGTACTTGTAGTCGATGTTGTTTCCGATAATGCTGTAATCCCTGGAAAAAATTGTCCGTTTGAGCTTTTAACCATCCAGTTTTTGGAATTTGCAAAAGCAACTTGTTCGGGAGTGCAAATATTCATATCGTAGAGATCGTCATTAATCTGAGTGTTATAGGGTATAAGTGTGCCAAAGTCGCCATTTGATCCGCTGCGATGGGGTAGTGACTCAATAATGCTCTGCATCGCTGCTTCTTTGATCTGATTGTTGCTGCAATCAACATGCTTTAGCTGAATATTCGATCCGAGCAATATCCCTTTTAGTTGGTTGTTTGGACAGATGATAGTCTCGAGGCTTGAAATTGCCGATAGATCTAGCTCTTGCAAGTTTGGCGATCCATCGATAGATAGCGTTTTAAGCTTTGTTAGATTGGGGAGAGCCATAGCTGTTTGATCGCTGGGGATAATGTGTCTGCGCAGTGCCAAATACTCTAAGTCATGAAATAGTGAGTAGTCTAGCATAGCGAGTTCGTGCTGATCGGGGCGCCTATCTGCCGATATATAGTTGAGCTTTGGGTTGTTGATATTCCACTCTTCAAGTCCATTACAGCCATTGAATAAAACTAAGCAGCGCAAGTCTTTCTGCGTGTCAAGATCTAGCAGTTTCATCTCAGATAGATCGGCGCTTAGCCACAGTTTTTTGAGGGAGTTTAGTCTACTGATATCGATATTCGTATTATCGCCATTTGCCATGGTTACACGTTGCAGATTCTTTCCGTATATCTTGAGCTTGCTTGGTAAATCTTTACTTAAGAAATATGCCGTACTTGCTGCGTTGATATTGTATTTGTGAGATTCGATACTCTCATTCGTATCGTATACACCGTTGTCATTCAAATCGGCCCATACGCCTTTGCCCGTTACTCCGATCATGCACGAAACGTAGGGTGAATTTGTGCTTGGAATATCCAATTCGATGTACTCATCGCTGAGTACATACTCATCGCCCAAAAAAGCTCCTGTAATATATAGAAACTTACCATTCGTATCGACAGCGTATGGTGCGTTGTGTAATGTATTCCAACCTTTTGAACTGCTGCTTTCGAGAAGCTCGAGCGGGAATTCGTTGTATTCGCTATCGTTTGCATGGTCTAAGACAATTAGTTCAGCAAAGTTGCTAGGTGGGAAGGCGATAATCTCTGCCCACTCTATGTTTATACTTGGTAAGCTTGCAATGAGGGCTTCCATGTCGGCTGTTTTTAGCTGGTTGCTATGGCAGCTTAGCGAATACAGTTTGTTGCATTTTTCGAAGAGCAACTTGTCTATTCGGTTGCCCGAGCAGCCCAGATGGCGTATGTCGCCATATATCTTTAGCTCTTGACTCTGTATTGTGTAGCTATTGTCGGCGCGTTCTATGCACTTCTGTAGCTTTTCTGCAGATATTATTGTTGGATTCCTTTGCTCGATAGGATCTGCCGACATATCATTGCGGGTGTAGCTCTGTATCTCTTCTCCGTTTTGGTACTTGCCATCATTATTAAGGTCAATCCACACATTTTTGTTACTTGCACCGACCGATATTTTAATGGTTTCGCCTATCGCTTTTGTTGTGTGTAGAGTTACTTGTGGTCCATTTGTTGGTGCTGGATTGAATTGAGCTTGTGAGGCAGTTGCAAATCCTAATAGTACTCCCATGTACAGAATCGCATTTTTGGTAAATACTTTCATATGAAGCGTGTTTTTTTTGATGTTTGTGATATGGTGACGATTGTAGCGTGACGCATGGCAAGAGCGATTACAGTGCCGTTGAGCCCTTTGCTGCTGGCTTCACATTGTAGCTGTGCTGTAGCCTTTTTACTTTCGCTGAGCATCTTGACTTGTTAGTTCAAAGGTACAAAAAGAGATTGTACGAGGGATTTGCTTGCACCGAGCAATTGATGAGGCTGGGATTTGCAATCGCAGCCGATATCAGGGAGTAAGAAATTGCTTGACAAGGGCTTTCCCCTCACGGGGAATCTTGCCATCGAGGCTTCGCCACAATGCATTCCATTTCTTCGCTGGGATTTGCAATCCCAGCCA
>CAZHWP010000092.1:0-2454 GCA_964535945.1 uncultured Porphyromonas sp. | reverse complement strand
GTCTCAATTACGTGTCTTGCTCTCCATTCCGTGTGCCTATCGCACGTTTGGCTGCGGCACAGGCAGTAATCGAAGAAAAAGCCAAGTAATAAGACGCGGCTTCGAATAGCCGCGCTTGAAATGTAAGTGAGGGCTCGGAAGACATCTTGTCTTTCGAGCCCTTTTTCGCTCTTTTTTCAGTAACTTTGCCGACGCAAAACAATAGTAAGTAAGAGAGATTAGATGATCACAGTCAATGAGCTTACCGTTCAGTTCGGTAAAAGAATCCTATTCCAAGACGTAAACCTTAATTTCACCCCAGGTAATTGCTATGGTATTATCGGTGCAAATGGTGCAGGTAAGTCAACCATGCTACGAGTTATCAGCGGCGATCTAGATCCTACACGTGGCTCCGTTTCAATGGGGCCAGGCGAGAGACTTTCGGTATTGAGCCAAGATCACTTTGCCTTCGATGAATACAGCGTGATGGATACAGTACTCATGGGGCACTCGACCCTGTGGGCTATTATGGAAGAGAAAAATGCACTCTATGCAAAAGAAGACTTCAATGATGAAGATGGCAATAGAGTGGCCGAACTCGAAGATAAGTTTGCCGAAATGGAGGGCTGGAATGCCGAAAGTGACGCGGCTATGCTCCTCAGCGGCCTTGGAATAAAGGAAGACCTCCACTATAGTATCATGGGAGATCTGAGTGGTAAGCAAAAGGTAAGAGTACTGCTGGCAAGAGCCCTATACGGAAAGCCAGACAACCTGCTACTCGATGAACCTACAAACGACCTCGACTTAGAGACTGTTTCATGGCTCGAAAACTATCTGAGCAACTTCGAAAATACAGTGTTGGTGGTGAGTCACGACCGCCACTTTTTGGACTCGGTATGTACCAATACGGTAGATATTGACTTCGGAAAAGTACAGCAGTTCTCGGGCAACTATAGTTTCTGGTACGAATCGAGCCAGCTTGCTCTGCGTCAACAGCAACAACAGAATAAGAAGGCCGAGGAAAAGCGTAAGGAACTCGAAGAGTTTATTCGCCGTTTTAGCGCCAATGTTGCTAAGAGTAAGCAAACTACTAGCCGTAAAAAGATGCTCGAAAAGCTTAACGTCGAAGAAATCCAACCCTCTTCTCGCCGCTATCCAGGTATTCTATTCTCTCCAGAACGTGAGCCTGGCAACAAGATCCTTGAGGTCAAAGGGCTTTCTGCAAGCATAGATGGCCAATTGCTTTTCAGAGATTTGAACTTCAATGTCGAAAAAGACGATAAGATTGTATTCATCAGCCGAGATCCGCGTTCGATGACAGCGCTCTTTAGCATTATTAATGGTGAGCAAGAAGCCGATGCTGGAACTTTTGAGTGGGGGCAAACTATCACTACGGCTTATCTGCCACTCGACAATTCTTCTTATTTCAATTCGGACTATAACCTGCTCGAATGGCTGTCGCAGTATTCGAAAGATACCAATGAGGTTTATCTCAAAGGCTACTTAGGAAGAATGCTCTTTAGTGGAGAGGAGATACAGAAAAAGGTGTCGGTGCTTTCTGGTGGTGAGAAGATGCGCTGTATGATCGCTCGAATGATGCTTCGTGATGCAAACACACTAATATTGGATACACCAACTAACCACCTCGACCTAGAGTCTATTCAAGCTTTCAATAATACGCTCAAGACATTCAAAGGGAATGTGCTGTTTGCTAGTCATGACCATGAGTTTATTCTCACCGTGGCTAATCGTATTATTGAGCTCACACCCAAGGGGATTATCGATAAGATGATGAATTACGACGATTATATCAGCGATCCATTGGTGGCCGAACTAAGAGCAAAGTACTACAGCGAGTAGTTGCTCTATATTCCATACTTAAAAAAGCCTTCGGCAGTAATCAATGATTACTGCCGAAGGCTTTTTTAAGTCCTGATGATGACTCCTTTCCCGACTTCAACAAGGCTTCCCCGTGTTTGATTCATTTCAGAATCGCACAAATAGAATAGGACGCTTAGATTATTGACTTATACTTCGAAATATAGGAAGAACCATAGCTGCCTAGAGAGTCTCAAATTTGGTGCATTTTCGTACCAAACAGTGCAGCTTCAAAAGGGAGAACAATTTTGAATCTAGGAGCAAAGAAATCCATCCTTTTGAGCTTCATTTCGCTACAAAAGGAGTTTTCACCCAAAACATAAGGTCTTTTTTCTAAAACACAAGGTGATTTTTTCTGAACATAAGGTGTTTTGAAAAAATCACCTTATGTTTTAAGACGACTTGAGGCATGTTTTTCTGAGGTGATTTATCATTGATTTTCTCAAAGCCTTGACAGTCAGACAATTGTGTAAATCCATTATTTTGCGTCAACTGTTACTTCGTACGCAAATAACGCAAGGAACGGGCGGTTTTTGCCGATTTTTTGGGTTCATCCGATAAATGCGTAGTTTTTCTCATGCATTGCTAGTATTTTAA
>CAZHWP010000091.1:0-2860 GCA_964535945.1 uncultured Porphyromonas sp. | reverse complement strand
ACGAAGGATTGGCTACGCTCAATCCATCGTGGGGCTAACAATAGGGATATCCCCTTACGGGGAAAAGCGAACGACAGAGGCTAAGAGCTGGGGTTGCAAATCCCAGCGACATCAATGGCGAGCTTGCAAATCCCGCCAGACAGCGACCATTTTACTATTACATCCACTCCCATAGCTTTGATTTGCAATCCCTGCCAACAAACCCGTACCCGCTCTTGTCCGAAGGACATATCTTTAATGTTAGCCCCAGGATGGGGGCTTGCGAAGCAGCACCTTCCTGGGGTCAACGAAAGCGACACCCCATACCCCGTTCCCCCTTTCCACCCCGTGCCGATGGCACGGGGTGGAAAGGGGGAACGGGGGTGTATCAGCGTCTATCCACAACCCCACGAAGGATTGGCTACGCTCAATCCATCGTGGGGCTAACAGTAGGGATATCCCCTAACGGGGAAAAGCGAACGACTAGAAATTATTCGTTCAAGAACTTTTCTATATCAAATGACAGACCATTTTTCTCACACAAGCGAATCATCTCCGAAAGACTACTGACTCTTCGATAGTGCTCATCCTGAGTTGCAATATAGTTGTAAACAGCTGGGCAGTCTTTATGTGCCAGAGAAAATGCTGCATAACCTCCTTGCCAATAAAACATGCGGTATCTACTTGATAAACCTTTTAAAAATAATGAACTACAGCGTTTGACTTCACCAATAATACTTGATAGATCTTTACTTGTACGACCAATGCCAAGTAGACAATGAACGTGATCTCCAACACCATAAATAATTTTTGAATAGCATTGATGTTTTTTGAAGGCTTCAACCATGAACATATGCAGTTTTGGACGGTCTAGTTCATCAATTTGCACATAGCGACTTTTTACATGAAAAACAACATGCAGATACACCTGAAAATAACTTTGAGACATAGCTATATAGAATATAAAACAAAGATAGACCTTGATTCACCATTTGCAAGACATATTCAGCACTCCATACCCGCTCTTGTCCGAAGGACATATCTTTAATGTTAGCCCCAGGATGGGGGCTTGCGAAGCAGCACCTTCCTGGGGTCAAAGAAGGCGACCACCATGCCCCTCCCCCGATTTCTGCGCTGTGCCGACGGCACAGCGCAGAAATCGGGGGAGGAGGGTTATCATCATCCACCACAACCCCACGAAGGATTGGCTACGCTCAATCCATCGTGGGGCTACAATAGGGATATCCCCTTACGGGGAAAAGCGAACGATATCATTCCCAAGAAGGCTACAGCTTCGTCTCCTGACCTTATCCTAGGGCTATCGAAAAAGACATTAACTTAGTAGGTGAAAAGCGAAAGGCATCATTAACAAAAAGGCCTCTGCCCTCCTCCCCCAACGAGGATGTGCTTTGGTTTAGCCAAGAGATAAAATGAAGCCCACGAGGGTAGCATATTTTCTGGCTAAGGATGCCCAGCAGATGCCACATCAGCAAGCATAGGCCCTAGAATAAAACAGCCTTAGAATACCCTTCATTTCTTCGGGCAAATATCCAATCCCGGCCCTTTGTATAGCGGGAGGAATACCATAATACGCCTCAGCTAAGCTACCCGTAATAGCAGCAATCGTGTCGCTATCGCCGCCAATAACGATCGCCTTGCGGATAGCATCTTCAAATCCCCTGCTTTCGACGAAGCAAGCAACAGACACCGGTACAGCATTCATACACGTTTCATCAAACGGATTCGAGAAAGGCACAAACGGTGGCAAAGCAGCATACTCTTGGATTACAAAACGGGCTATTTCCTCTTTCGAGCTTCCGTTAAGCAACATCCTTACACAGAGAGCGATTGTCCTTGCTCCCTTCACGCCTTCAGGGTGATTGTGCGTAGGCTCAGCCGACAAAGTGGCTTGATGCTCCACTTCTGCAAGCGTATCAAGGAGCCAAGCAATAGGGCTTACTCGCATAGCAGCCCCGTTGCCAAAGCTATTGTATGGCTGCTGAGTATCGGAGAAAACCCAATGAGCAAAAGATCCCCCATATCCTCCCATTGGATGCGAGTATCTCCTACACCACGAGAGCAAGCTATCCTTATACCCTTTGGCATTTAGTATAGCATCTGCTACAGCCATCGTACATATCGTATCATCTGTGTAATCACACTCGCTTGCAAACAGATCAAAATCCGATCTCTTTGCATTGTTGAATTCAAAACGCGAACCAACAATATCCCCTATTATAGCTCCCAACATATCTTTAGCTTCACTTAACTATTATCCTACCCCATCCTCATCCGACAGCAGCTGAAGCGAAAAACCTCATCGCACTTTCACCCACAAACTATCGATTGCACTTCCCCAATTCATGACGAAACAAAGTTACCAATTACATGTGGGAAGTAGGTCTCTGTGTTTCAATTTACGCACCCACGAGGGGTGCGACTCGTCCGTCTTTTCTTGTATGGTCTCAAATAGCTTGTTTCAATTCACGCACCCACGAGGGGTGCGACAACAGACGCAACAAGTAAAGCTAACACGGCTAAAGTTTCAATTCACGCACCCACGAGGGGTGCGACATATCAGACGCTGGCATATCGTAGAGCGAGGATGGTTTCAATTCACGCACCCACGAGGGGTGCGACGTCTTGAGCGCCTGCAGCACGGCGGTTAACCGTCTGTTTCAATTCACGCACCCACGAGGGGTGCGACTGGAGGGCAAACGATACCTAACACTTAATGAGACCGTTTCAATTCACGCACCCACGAGGGGTGCGACCGCCGCCATGGTGTGCTGTTTGTCGGGGTTGAATCGTTTCAATTCACGCACCCACGAGGGGTGCGACTTCTATTTTGGAACAAAACCCTTAGCTTCTCGGGTTTCAA
>CAZHWP010000090.1:0-2943 GCA_964535945.1 uncultured Porphyromonas sp. | reverse complement strand
GTAAACCAGCTTCGAAGTCTTCCTCTAAGAGAGCTTCTCTCTTAGATGCAGGAGCAGACCAAGAAAGAGTTACTTTGTTGCCATCAACTGCGCTTGTAAGGTTAGTTACAGGAGCATTTGGGTTAGGTTCACCAGCAGGGATAGATTTGATGATAGGTTCGTGGCAAGAGCGTGTGATCACGAGGTCATAGTTGCCATCTACAGTGATCTGCTTTGTCATCTTTACAGTAGCGTTGCCCTGAGCGTCGGCTGCACCAACACCATAGAGTTCGCCATCCTTAGAGATAGCTACTACAGAACCCTTAGTAGTCTTGATAACATAGGTAGCCTGGCTCATTTCGAAAGAAGCTGGCAAAGTAGCTGTGTTAGTCTTAGGTACACCTCTATAAGGCATCACAGTTCCGTCGCCGAATGTGTGGTAAGCCTGCCAGTAGTACTGAGGATTGATGTGCGATGGGTCGCCATTCTTCTTAGCTTGTTCTACAGCCATGTTACCAGCCCACATGATAGAGTTAACTGTGTTGTAGCTGTCTTCCATAAATGTAGCATCGAATGCACCAGTTGATGTGTTTTCGATAGTACCTTCTACACCGTGCTTAACACCAGCACCTACGCTCCAGTAGTAGTCTTCGTTCCAGTATGAGCTTGGAGAAGAACCGATGTAAGCATAAGCAGCTTTATCTTTCGCACGAGTCAATACTTCACCAAAGCAAGGAGCTGAGTAGTCAAATGCACCTGTTAGACAGCAGTTACCGATAGCAAGGAAGTACTTGTCTTTGTTGGTAAGTGCATTAGCTGCGTTGCTAGAAAGCTTAGGATCTGACCACTCTGTCTGCATGCCGTGAGCTGTATAGTTGGCATACCCAACACCCGTATTGAGGCTAGCATAGCAGTTGGTATATGGGTTTGTTAGGAACACATTTACTTCTGTATAGCCGTGCTCTGCATTGTAATAGTTTGTGCGAGCATACTTAATTGTAGGCTGACCAATTTTAGGGTTCCAATTGTAGTCGGCACCTGCAATCAAGAGAGCCTTAGCAAGGTAGCTCTTATCAGGCATAGCAGCCTTTTCGTAAGAGATAGACTTGTTGATCATGTCTGTAAGCTGAGTGGCGTTCTCAACTGACATACGGAATGCGTACATCTCTGGGATATAGTCGCCTGTAAATTCGCAGAACTGTAAGTCTGTGATAGCTTGGGTTTTGTTACCCTTTTTGCCAGGAATGTCCTTTTGGTCACCTACGATTGCGAGGAAGGTAGGAGTCTTACCAGCGGCTACACCTGCTTGGTATTTACCCTTTACGAATGCAGCGATAGCATCGGCATTCGTTCCAGCTTCGGCAGCTGTATATACATCTACATAGAATCCTGACTGAGCCTTCCAAGTAAGCCAAGGCTTGAGGGCTTCCACGTAGTTGTTGCCTACGATTGCAATCATGTAAGTAGGAGTCTGGAGTAGGTCGGGGTGAGATTCGAAGAAGCTGTTGTCCGGACCCTTGCTGCCTGTCAGCATCTCAATGTTGAAGATGTCTGAATAAGCAGGCATGAAGTGACGGCTAAATGTGGCTTCGAATAGATTCTTTGTAGCTGCAACATCACCGTTTTGGAAGCTAACTTCTACGTCGATGTTGTTTCTTACGCGAATGCTATTGGCTGCTGCATCATAAAGCACAGGGTTAACTGTGATAGCTGCAAGGTGAACACCACGCATCGTACCAAGAATTTCTACTTCTACGATTTCTTCTTGTGAATAACCTTTCTTGGCATAAGCTGCTGCATCAAATGCAAAAGGTACTTCATCGAGGTTTTGGCTCTTGCTTACAGGAGCCTGGTAAGGCATTACCTTCTCTGCACCAAATTGGTTTAGAGAGTATTCCTTTTCGCTGTAGTTCTTTACAATAACTACTGGAGTTGCTCCTGCAGGTATGGCGATAAGCTTACGTAGCATAGGAGTTTCGGGTGCACCAAATTGTGTACCTGTAGGAGTGGTTCCATTCATTTCGAGTTTGATGAATGCGCCACCCTTAGTTGTTACTTTATGCAGGTTGATGTCCTTGAACGAGAAATTGGCATCGAACTTTTCAAAAGATACGTTCGAGCTTCTTCCTTGAGTTGTAGGAGCATCTAGTGCAATTCTTGCATCTTGAGCAAAAAGGCTAGACAGCCCAATCACAGATGCAGCAATAAAAGATACTAACTTTCTCATTTTGTTTAGAAGATGTTTGTAGGCAAAGGGGTTAGTGACTTTGCCAGATTAAAAAAGAATAATGATTGTTTGTTGTTTATCCGTTGTTATGTTCTCGTGAAGGCTAGCCGATCTTTTGAGTTTCTAACAGTGGTGTTTTTCATCGGGTCAAGACTATGGTTAAGAAGATAAGAGCTATTCTCAATCGCTTTCCTCAGTCTAACCAAAGATTAACAAAAGAGCTGGCTAGATTTCGGTTCGAAAGATAAGACAATTTATTTGTATTCCAATACCTACTCCTCTCTTTCTGACGGAAGAATCAGCGAATTATAGTATGTTCCTGTCTATTTTTGCCGATTTTTGCCGATAATTACGTACAATTTTCCGCATTTTCTCTCTTGGATTCCCCCTATGAACCCCCCAAGTCTAGTGCTTGTAAATGTTTTTTTCGGCGCTTTAAGCTAGCTGTTTGCTGCCTTTTGTGAGTCGAGACTAATGAAAATGGACTCCATTCGATTCCGTTCGAATACTTTCCACATAATGGAGCTTTTGAAGGAGTAGTTTTGTCTTTCGGAGAATTTTTTCATCGAATCTTCAAAAAAAAATGCTGAAATGTTTGCTCAGTTCAAAAATGCTACATATCTTTGCAGTCGATAAACGAATCGCCTAAAGCAATAGGCATTCACAATCGCAGAATTTCTTTCATGGTGCCATAGCTCAGTTGGTAGAGCAAAGGACTGAAAATCCTTGTGTCCCCG
>CAZHWP010000089.1:0-2958 GCA_964535945.1 uncultured Porphyromonas sp. | reverse complement strand
ACGGAGGGCAACATGCCCTACAGGCATTGAATTGAGCCTCATCTGGCAAGCCTTACAGGCAAGCCAGATGGGGTGTTGGGCGGGCATCCTTACCCAGGGAACATCGGACACGTACGTGTCCGCTTTATCCCTGGGCTGTATCCAGGGCATCCCTGTCAGGGATGAACAGGGCGGGATTGCAAATCCCAGCGACACAATGATGGGTTGCCCACGTAGGGGCACCCCCTACCTAGCGGACAATTCCGCAACGAATAGGGCGGGATTGCAAATCCAGCCGACGCCAAACACCATCGCTGTTAGCCTTAGCTAAATCGTCGACCCTTAAAAAAATTGGGTAGAATGAGTTTATGCAGTCGATAGGTAAAGGCAGATTGAGTACTTGTCGCCTCTTCCAAAAAAGAGACAAAAAAGCCTCATGGCTCTTTTGAAGTTGTATGCTGCGGCAGCCAAGATCACATTGATCGCATCACCGAATACGCCTTTGTAGAAGTTTCGGCCTAAACGATGATCTGATTTCAAGTTATTAGTGTCCGCTAAACGAGAATTCCACATGTTCAACTCATCTGTTTCAATGAGTTGGACATGTGGAATTCTCGTTTAGCGGACACTAATAATACTAAATGAATGTTGCCAACATTGATTGGTTTGTTCCTACAATGTAAGAACTCATTTAAATCCAATTGGATTGTGTCATTTCTAAGTAGTCTTTTTACAAAACTAATAGCCACAACATCGCCATTCGTAAGCCTTTGAATCTCCCTTACTCTTGCCCCATTTAAATAGATCTCGGATTTCAAATATTCATTTTTATACTTAAGCGACAGCTTCTTGGGGTCAAGAATTACTGATCCTTCTACGGAAATAGTCTGTTTCATATTAAAACTTATTCCACCAATCGATCTACACTCCATCTCAATACTCCCACATTCAAAAACTACATTTTTTTGTAAACCCCATCGATTGGAACCTGAAAAACTGGAGGATCACAGGATGTAAAACAGAGGATAAGAGCCAGTATAAAAAAAGACAAGTATGATAATTTCATAAAGAGCAGATTTCAAAGATTAAACCAATGATGACCATATGCTTGCGATTCAAAATGATTCAGTTCAAAAATAGCGTGCCAAATATTCTTACCAATTAGTGCTCCAGATATCCCCTGTAATCCATAGAGTAAGAGGAGTGAATCACCAAAAGCCCTTGATTGCCAAATATGATCATTAAGTTATATCAATAGGTTGCTTTATGGTTGTTCTAATCATCGTCGCCATCCCAATCAGAATAGGAAAGTCTTCCAGCATGCATCTCCAACAATTCTTGGCGAGATCTTGACAAGACAAATTTCTTAATCTGTTTTTTTAGCTCACTGCAATATTCAGGGAATTCACAGAGCTTTGGATCGAATGTATGCCATATCCGATATGCCTTTTCATCTTCACCCAAAAGCTTCAGAAGCACACAATAGGAGGAAAGAATATTCCCCACGTCTAACGTGTTGGACTGAATAGAATCATATAGAACCACGTATAACTTCTTTGCTTCACGATATTTCGCATTCGCCAACAAGGTGTCGCCTAAATAGATTTCGTAATGAACGCCAAGCATCACCTTAATGTCGGGTAGGCTTGACCACAGATTCTCCATCGTTTGCAAAGTAGAAAAATATTCTTCTCGTTTTTTTCAATTTGTTTAGAAACACTAACTTATTCCAGTAAGCCTGATAGTAATCAGGGCTTAATACGATAGCTTTGTCGAGCAAATCAATCGCCAAAGTCAGTTCTTTCTCATTCCCCATGGCCCCAAGAATGGCAGCACTGTCGTTAAGAATTTGAGCCTCTTTTCTAATACATTCTGGCTGTTGAGCATGCAAATCAATGGGTGCATAACTCAGCGACAAGAAAGCTAGTATCAAACAAAAAAATAGTTGCATAATAAATATATAGCTAAGGTGTTAAAAAATAGGAATTTGCTTATTGATGTTTATAGACCAAGGAACCAAAGGATGGTAAACAGGAACACTAGCTCCGCCTGGCAGGTAAACGACCCACCCACCACGAAATCCAATTGAGGTTCTAGCGCTATCTGGTCTAGCAAAAGAAGCACTACCAATTGGTTTAAAACCTCCTGATGGATAAACCGTATCGGATTTTAAAGTCAAAGATTGAGTTGCTAATTTCTTTCCATTACCAATTATACTTGCTTCAGCATTCGCAACAACCTGCCCCTCAACTTTGGTGTTATAAGTATCTGCTGAAATAGTTAATTGATTGTCCCCGTTTTCCCAGATTCTAATCTTCATCTTGTAAGCAGCCATTTGATAACCAACCTTTTCATCTAGTGGAACAAAACCTAGTCTCTTGAATGTTTTTTTGTAAATCAGTTTGTTTATTCCCTGTTCTAAGTGATTTAGCCCCGCATTCATTAGACCGAACGCAGCTCCTTCAATGAAGCTACCTCCAGACAACTCCGAAGCAGTTCCACCTGCAAAAGCTGAAAACGAATAGGTGCCAACTTGAGAAGTCGCAAGACTCCCTCCATACATCATAAAAAGAGATCCTGCCAACGAAGAAAACGCGCCTGAAGTAAAACCAGAACCAACATTACCTCCATTTATTCCTGCTACAGCCCCTCCTACCATACCATGAAGAGCTACCCTACCAAACTCAGCTGCAATGCCATAGGACCCAATAGCACCAAAGGTTGATCCAATGCCTGCTGTAAATGCTCCAGTAAATGCTCCAAGTCCGACTGACTTAACGAAAGACCCCCATCTCCAATTGTTGAATCCTGCTGGGCTAAAAGCAACCCTT
Source organism: uncultured Porphyromonas sp. (assembly GCA_964535945.1). Lineage (GTDB taxonomy): Bacteria > Bacteroidota > Bacteroidia > Bacteroidales > Porphyromonadaceae > Porphyromonas. Next base: position 148 of record CAZHWP010000089.1, on the reverse strand, counting down.
GCAGTATACGAAGCCGCTCCAATAACTGCTCCAATAATCACAGGGACAAACCATACGATTTCGCCCGTTGGGTCGGTGTATTTCAGAGGGTTATTGAGGCAGTAGCTGTAGCGGTTGAGGTTTTGCAAGAAGTCGGGCAGCTGCACAT
>CAZHWP010000088.1:0-3301 GCA_964535945.1 uncultured Porphyromonas sp. | reverse complement strand
TACCCATTTTTTTGCCCATGATGCTAGGTGTAAGTAGCGTGTCTTGAATGACTTGCACAGCCATCAATACTCCGAAAGCGATAAGCAACACTATAAAGAAATTCTGCCCAGTCTGTGCCGACTTAAGTGCCGAAAGAAAAATGATAGGCACTACACCTAATATCTGCAGATAGGGAATCAAGTTGAGCATACCAATAAGTAAACCCAAAGTAACACCCAGTGGGAAGTCTATTATCTTATAGCCTATAGCCAAAAGAATACCTACGCTAAGCGCAATAAGAGCTTGACCACGAAAGTAATTATTCATATAACCATCCACTTCGTTCATGATATCTTTGACCACTGCTCTGCGGCGAGTGGGAAAAAGATTGACAAAACCTTTGGATAGCACCTCGAAGTCGAACAAGATAAAGATGAAATACAAGACTCCCATAAAGAATATGGTAACTTGGCCAAACACATTGATGGTGCCTGAGATCAACTTATTGAGTTGCGAAATAACTTCCTTCCCTCCTTCTATCCATCGCTCAAGGCTGATATTGCGAATCATATCTTCGATATTACTATTCTCCTTAAAGATACTTTGCATGTATGGAGGAAGCAATTCTATCAATCCGCCAGTCTGCAGGTACTGATCGGCAAGAAGCAGCGTTTTAGACACTTCATCACGTACGGCTGGAATTACTGCCAGCACAAAAATAGAAAACACACCCGAGATAAGTATCATCACTGCCAACACGGCGAGCCAACGATAACGAAAGCGCAGCCTGTGTTGAAAGAAATTGACCAATGGCATCAGGATATATGCAAAGATCAACGCCAGTAAGAAGGGTATGAGTACCGACTTAAGCCCCACGATCGCAAAGCCAATAGCCAAGACTGTGAGGCTAATAAAAATGATCCGCATGCTGCGGTCGAGAGTAAATTCTTTTTCGAAAAATCCTTTCATTGTGTGTTATTTATCTACTAAGCCCTAGCAGCAGACAGGAGCTCTAGATCAAAGATACTATTATTCTGTCAGATTACTCCCTGAGCTCTGGCTGAAAGATACGCATCGGCAAGTACTAAATAAGCCATAGCCTCTACTACAACCAATACTCGTGGCACTACAGTAGAGTCGTGCCTTCCTTTTACCAAGAGCATCAGATCCTGAATCTGATCATCAACTGTAAGCTGGGGCTGCGCTACACTTGGGATAGGCTTAAATGCGATACGCATACGGATACGTTGGCCCAAACTAATACCACCCGTAATGCCACCTGCATGATTCGACAAGAAGCGCACCTGAGCATCTTCACCCCTTCGCATTTCATCGTTCAGTTCCGAGCCATAGCCTGCAGAAGAGGCGAAGCCATCGCCATAATCAAAACCTTTGGCAGCAGGAATACTCATCATGGCATATGCAAATCGGGCATGTAGCTTGTCGAAGATCGGATCTCCCCAGCCTGCTGGCACCCCATCTATCAGCAAGCTCACGGCAGCACCTACGCTATCTTTACTACTACGCACTTTGCTAAGAAGTGCCTGCATCTCGGCATCGAACACAGCATCGGGACAGCCCAAGGAATTCTCCGACACACGTTGCCTCAAATCGTGGAGAGACAATGACTCATCGACATCGTAGCGCAAAGGGCCAAGCTGCGAAGTGTAAGCGACACAGCCTATCCCCACGTCATTGATCAATTGGCGAGCTATCGCTCCTGCCACAACTCGAGTGGCAGTTTCGCGCGCCGATGCTCGACCACCGCCACGATGGTCGCGAATACCATAGCGCATGTGGTAGGCATAATCGGCATGACCTGGTCTAAAAACATGAGCCAATGCATCGTAATCGCTCGATCGACTATCTTGATTTTCTATCAGAAAAGCAATCGGAGCACCAGTTGTACGCCCTTCAAAGATCCCCGACACGATACGTAAGCGATCCGATTCTTTACGCTGCGAGCTTAGGCTGTTCGCTCCAGGCCTTCGCCTATCCAGATCGGCCTGAATGGATTCAAGATCGATGCATACACCCGAAGGACAGCCATCCACTACCCCACCGATCACCGGGCCGTGCGACTCGCCAAAACTTGTAAATCTAAAAAACCTTCCAAAGCTATTCATAAGCAGAAAGCAGTAATTGCCAACAATTGCTCTTCAAGCGAAAGCAGAACAAAATGAGTGGTACCAGAGTCACTCTATTGGCAGAATTAATAAGAAAGAGCAACTGAGAGCTGCAAAGAACATTGTCATGCTCCACTGCATCCATCTCAGTTGCTCCATAATACTTCGAAGCTCGATCGGCCTTTACTAAGCCCAATTCGGCTTTAATAGTATGCGAAAAAACTTTCCGCGAGAGGTTTAGCAGCAGCCACCGCCACAACCACCGCAGCCACCGTCTTCGTCAGATCCACAGCCCGAGCAGCCCGATCCTTCGCCAAATACCTGCTTCATATCTTCTGGGCTTGGCTCGCGCACTTCGATCACTTCACCTACAAAGTGCAATTTCTCTCCAGCAAGTGGGTGGTTAAAGTCCATCACCACGGCGTCTTCACGTACTTCACGTACAATTCCTTGCAGAGTGTTACCTTCCTGATCGCGCATGGGTAGAATATTTCCTTCGCAGATTACAGCATCGTCAAAATTACCTTCTTCATCTAAGAACACATTGCGATCAAGCTCTATCACGGCATCGTCTTGTGGCTCGCCATAAGCCTCTTCGGTACTGAGCTCGAAGTCAAACTTAGCACCAACTTCGAGTCCAAAAAGTTTTTCCTCGAATGCTGGCAGCATCATATTCATACCATGTATATATTGTAGAGGCTGCTCTACTGTTGCTTCCTCCATTAGTTCTTCACTTCCTTCGCCTGGCACATAGAGGTTGTATGTACAGACTACAAATTTGTTTGCAGAGATCTTCATTTGCTTCTATTTTTTCTTGTAATTACACTTTAGCACTAGGCCTTCATAGGGCTTTAGCCTTCAAAAGTAGAGAAAAAAGCCCATTGAATAGCCATTTCATCCATAAAACAAGCAGAATAATGCGATTGTTTCTAGCGATCGACGAGAGCAAGATGGGCATTGGGAATGCATCAAAAGCAAAATGAATGAAAAACATGAAGAAAAAAAAGTCAAGATGCTTGAAAGTTTCCAAAATTGCTTTATCTTTGCATCAAGTTTGACAGAGACATGCGCTCTGTCCGATGAGGAGAGATGGCAGAGTGGTCGATTGCGGCGGTCTTGAAAACCGTTGAACTGAGAGGTTCCGGGGGTTCGAATCCCTCTCTCTCCGCTGAAAGGTCTGAACAAAAACAGACAA
>CAZHWP010000087.1:0-3390 GCA_964535945.1 uncultured Porphyromonas sp. | reverse complement strand
ACTTAAAATACTAGCAATGCATGAGAAAAACTACGCATTTATCGGATGAACCATACAGGATACTTTCCAGTTTAATTGGCTTTCGGCATCTGTATTTCGAGGGTGAAGACGATGTCTTTGTATCCCATGCTCTCGAGCATCGACTTTACCAATAGCTCGGCGTGTCGATTGGCTTCCAAGAGTATGTCTTGATTGATGGCATTCTGCTCGATGAGCTTTTTCTCTCTCCGCATCGCTTTGTTGTAATCGCCTATCTTGATGGGGTTTAGCATATTGTCGCTCTCGTCATATACCCGTATGTTTTTCTCGTCTATCACTACATCGAATATCTCTGCCCTGGGCATAGATACTTGAAGCTGCTTCCCCTCGTTATGAATTTTTATCCTACTGAAGTTTACTCCCGCCTTGAGGTAGCCCGTGTATTTGAGTAGAAAGTGTTTTTGGGTGAGGGGTACATTCATATTCATTACTTTCATTACATCTTTGTAGCCCACCACGCCAGCATACTGATACTTGATGGTAGCCAGCTCCTGGATACTCGTAATCTGCTTCAGTACGGTGGCGCTATCGAAGCTATCGCTATGTTTGCCTTTTAGCTGGTTTTTCAGCAGCAAAAAGGCAAGCACGATCGAAAGTCCCATAAAAAAGTAGCTAAGGAGTCTTTGTGTTCTCATCTTAGTAATACGCTTTTATTCCAAGAGATCAGTATGCTCCTTCTTGCATGATTCCCACCACTGCTCCCGAAGGGTCTTCAAGTATTGCGAAGAATGCTTCGCCTTTTTCGTTCTTGTTTTCCTTCAGAAGCTTAGCTCCCATCGCGATAGCTGTGTCTATACTCTCTTTTAGATTATCTACTGTAAAGTAGCTCATCCATTGCGAAGGGATGTCGGCGTTGGCACCTCTTTTGTGGCATACACCACCCACGGCCTCGCCCGTTTTGTCGATCATTGCATAGTCGGCATACGTGCCGTTTTCATCGCTCATTGCTATCTCTTGCACGGTCCAGCCAAATACTTTAGCGTAGAATTCTTTCAAAGAACCTGCATCTACTACTGTGAGATCAGTCCATTTTGCCATAGTCAATTCTGTGTTTGTGTTATTTTTTACGAGCAACTTTGCCAAGACTCTAGGCCCGCAAAGCTCTCTACAAAGCTAAGGAATAGTAATGGATTATTTCTATTCTTCTATCCATGCTTCTTGCAAGCTATGAGCTAATTGTCTATGTTTGCGTCGTATTTTCTCCATTTCCCATCTTATTGTATGACTTTTTTATTCATTCATAGCCATTCGATATGCGTTTCTCTACCGTACTTCTTCCTTTTTTGCTATGCTTAGCAAGCTCTAGCTATTTGCATGCACAGCAGCTCATTGGGCCACGTGCTTTGCCACCTACGCAGCCAGATTCTTTGACCCTCAGTCCCACCATGCAGTATGGTAGTTGGGAGATATTCTTGGCAGATGCCGTCGAATCTGGCCAACTAAGTGAAGAGGAGGCTCACGAGACAGAAGAGATGCTATACGATCTGGCCGAATCGCCACTCGATCTCAATCAGCTGACGCTTGTCGATCTGCAGCGTATTCCTTTTTTAAACGAATTTCAACGTCGCCACTTCTTGCTTTATAGGCACGGTTTGCATCGAGGTTTCGAAGATTTGAGTCAGATCAAGGAGATTCCCGGCTGGGATGCGCAGACCATTGAGCTCGTATGGCCACTGCTAGCGGTTAAGCGCCAAGAGCGGCAGCTAAGTCTTGCTCAGCTACTTGCTCGCGGCAAGAGCGAATTTGCCCTAGGCTATGATCGTGCCTTACAATCCAAGGCAGGCTACAGCGATACCGTTAGCGCACCCTACCTAGGCAAGCCTTTTCGTACAAGCCTTCGTGCCCGCCATAAGTATAGCGATGACCTGTCGCTAGGCTTTAGTGCCGAGAAAGACCGTGGCGAACCCTTCTTCGACAAGCAGATACGTGGCTATGATAGCTACTCGATGCACCTATTGCTGCGTCATAGAGGCCCTATCGAAACTCTCGTGTTGGGCGATTATAAGTTGAGTATGGGCTACGGCTTAGCTATCAATCAGGGCTCTTTCATGGGCTTGGGCTATAGTCAAGGTAGAGCTGGTAATAGGCTCAGGCAGCACTACAGCACCGCCGAGGGCTATTCGCTCAGAGGGGCTGCTACTACCCTTAGAGCCGATCGTTGGAGCCTCACTACTTTTGTGGCACATGATCGGGTCGATGCTAGCATCAATCCTCAAGGTCTTATCACCTCGCTTAGCCAGACGGGGATGCATCGTAGCGATAGTGAGTTGAAGCGTCGTCGAGCTGCTGCTATGAATACTTATGGTCTAAGTGCAGAGTATAGCTCCAATAGGTTCTTGTTTGGGATCAATCTTTTGCAATACAACTGGGCAAAGCGCCGACTACTAAAGGCTACTGGTGCTACCGATCATGTCTCTTTGCGCCAGCTCGATCGTTTTGGGCATCTCACTCTCCACTACGAGTACCTCTATGGGCAAGGCGAGTGGAGGCTTTTTGGCGAGACGGCTCGTGCTAGCAATGCTGCTCTTGCCACCATCAACGGCATGGAGCTGAATACGCCTCGGTGGGGGCGTTACTTCTTTGTGCAGCGCTATATGGCCGCTCATTACTGGTCGTACTATGGCGGTGCTTTAGCCCATTATAGCCGCCCTGGCAATGAGTGGGGCTTTTTCTTGAGGGGCGAGTGGCAATTGCCCTTCCGCTTGCAACTACTAGCCTATGCCGACCGCTATGGTAGCCCCGAGCCACGCTACGGCAGAAAGGAAAAAAGCGACGCCCTGAGCCTGAATGGCGAGTTGCAATATCGAGCAACGAGGTCTTTAAATTTCGCCTTGCGCTACCGACACAATAGCGAGCGTAACTATCTGAATAATCGTTCGTGCCGACTACGAGTGCGTTACCAGATTGCACCAGGATGGAATGCCCTATTGCAGGGGCAGATCTCTTCCGACAGACGCTTCGATAGCGATGCTACTGCATGGAAGTCGCCTCTGCATGGCAAGAGTATGGGGCTGCGAGTAGATAGAGAGGGGCTAGGGCTATTGAGCAAAGCGAGCCTGAGTCTGAGCCTGTTCAATGCCGATAACTATTACAATAGACACTACATCAGCGAGGCCAATGTGCCCTATGCCTACCCGACGTCTTTTGTTTATGGAAAAGGTATGCGCTTGGGTTTTTATCTACGTAGCAAGCTGGGTGAGCGCTGGCAGCTCGAGGCTAAGCTAAGGCACGAAATCCAAAGTGATGCACTGCATATTGGCACGGGCAACGAACAGATAGCAGGCAATCGTTTGAGCGAGCTTTTTCTTCTATTGCGTTATCGGATTTCCTACAAATAGTGTAGTTAGGATT
>CAZHWP010000086.1:0-3646 GCA_964535945.1 uncultured Porphyromonas sp. | reverse complement strand
AGTTCGCCATGAGTTACCAAGATGGGTGTATCCCAGTTTTGTACAAAGCGATGAGGCGAGTTTTCGAAGGTGCGCTGTGCTGTTTTGTTGTTTTTATCCCAGTATGCACCACCCATATCCCAGTTTGCAAACCACATCTCTTCGGTTTCGGTATATTGAGCTTCGAGATTGAAGATACCAGCGTGTGCTATGAATGCTTTGAAGCGCTTTTGGTGATTGCCTGCTAGCCAGTACACCGAAAATCCGCCGTAGCTTGCACCCACTGCACCGATGCGCTCGGCATCTACATAAGGCTCTTTCTTTACTTCGTCGACAGCTGAAAAATAGTCTTTCATATTTTGTCCACCGTAGTCGCCACTAATCTGTTCGTTCCATGCTTTACCAAATCCGGGCACGCCGTGTCGGTTTGGCGCAATGATGATATAGCCGTTTTCGGCCATCAAGCGTAAGTTCCAGCGGTACGACCAAAACTGGCTTACCGTATTCTGTGGCCCGCCCTGGCAGTAGAGTAGGGCAGGGTACTTTTTATTTTTATCGAAGTTGGGAGGTAGTACCACCCAAGTAAGCATTTTACCGCCATCGGTCGTGTTTATCCAGCGCTTTTGATAGGTAGGAGCACTTAGTTTGCCCAGCAGATCTTGATTCTCTGCAGTGATTGCTTTGGCGTTGCCACTCTTTAGATCCACGCTGTAGAGGTCGTCTGGCTCTATAAAGCTATGACGCTTGGCTAGTACCTTTCCATTCTCTACTGCAAAGTCTACATAGTCGTTTTCGCCACTGGTAATCTTGCGTATCAGTCCATTTTTAAGACCTATCTCCCAGATATCTGTTTCTGCTTCTTTGCACGCCAAGAAGTAGATACTCTTGCTATCGTTGGCCCATTGTAGCATATCTACGTTGTACTCCCACTCGCTATTGAGGTGTTTTTTGCTACCCGAGGCCAGGTTCATCACAAAAAGCCTTTTGAGATCCGACTCGTAGCCATCTCTCTCCATGCTTATCCACGCTATCGATTTGCCGTCTGGGCTAAATCGTGGATAAGTGTCGTATCCCATCATCCCTTCCGTAATATTGCGCGTAGAGCCGCTAGCAAGATCGTAGATATAGATGTCGCTATTGGTGCTTAGGCTATACTCTAGGCCGGTTTTCTTGCGCGAGCTGTAAGCTATTTGCTTGCCATCGGGGCTCCAGCATAGGTCTTCGATCCCGTTATGAGGCTTCATAGGAGCTTCGTAGGGTTCGCCCTCTAGTAGGTCCTTGCCAGACTTGATAGGCTCTGTACCGAGCGTTGCCACAAAGGGGTGAGGGATCGTTTCTACCCATTCGTCCCAGTGCTTGTACATCAGTTCGTCAATGATGCGTCCTGTTGCTTGTGACAAATCTGGGTGAATGTCTTTGCTGCGTTTGCCGTATTTGATCTCTTTGGTAAAGAGCAGTTGCTTTTCGTCGGGCGAGAAAAGGAATTCCAAGATCCCTCCCTCTACGTCGGTCAGCTGTTTGATGTCCGATCCGTCTGCTTTCATGCTATAGAGCTGGCGAGAGCCACTTTGGTTCGATATGTATGCAATACGCTTGCCTGCGTTGATCCACACGGGGCTCGACTCGCCCGAGCTATTGTTTGTAATCTGCTTGCGGCGCGAACCATCGAGCCTTACCGTTACAAGCTCAGAGTTCGCTTTGTTTGCTTCGATATTGTGTTTGCTCAACACATAGACCGCTGTCTTGCCATCGGGCGAAAGACTCGACTGCCCGATGCGGTTCATCTGGATGAAGTCTTCGATATTCAGTTTTGTAGGTGTTTGCGCACCTGCATCGGTACTCATCGTACCACCAATAAGGCCTGCTGCCATGATACTTGCTATTATTTTCTTCATTGAAATGGATCATTAGATGATTTATAGCCACGAAATTACGAAAAACGTTGCCGTCAGCCAAAAACTCATCTCTCTTATCCTCAAAAGGCCTTTTGCAAATGCGAGTATGCTACTGCGTTGAAAGGCAATAATAGACGCTATTCGTCGCTACTTGCTAGTCGAGCGAGCGAAAATAGCACAAATAGCATAGGTCTATTCCTATTTGCACCTTTTTTATCATAAACTGTTTAGGCAAGAGAAAAAATATAGACTAACTTTGTCTGCATGTAATACGAGTAAATACATGGATAGTACTGTACCTATAATTCGGATGAAAGAACTCAAGGAGTTGTTTTCCTCCTTTCCAAATGCCATTGGACGCGACGTGTTATTGGTCAACGACCTCGATGGTAAGCTTGTTTATAACGACACTTCCGTTCAGGTCGATGCCTTTGCTTTTGCCGTTTTTACAAGTGGTACAACACAGATGAGCATCGAGACAAAAAACTGTGAGAGTACGCCTGGCACTATGCTGCTCTACACCCCACTATCGATGGTACAGATACGCCAGCACAAAGATGTGCGTATGCGCTTGCTGATCTTCGATCGGGAGGTCTTCGCTACCTTTAGTCATTCCTTAGATTTGGTATCGCTTATCTCGCGCATTCGTAGCAATAACATGATTATTTATCCCAGCCCAGAGCAGCTCGAGTTGGTAAATATTTTGCTCGATAGTATCGATCGGATGATACGGCTCAACTCGGCCAATTCGTTGGCTATGGTTGGCAACACCATTTACTCGCTCTTTCTTACCATCGAGAATGTGCTGAGCAATACGCCCGATCCCGTCTTACAGCAATCTTACAAAAACAGGCCACGCGAGATGGTCGAAGCCTTTATCCATCATCTTACTATCAACTACAAAGAAGAGCGTACGGTCAAGTTTTATGCCCAGAAGCTATGTCTCAATCCGAAGTATTTCTCGGCTATGATGAAAAAGATTACGGGTCAGACAGCCGCCGAGGTGATCGATATCTTTGTGATACTCGAAATCAAAAAACGCCTGCAGTACAGCAGCAATAGCATCCAGCAGATCGGTATCGAGTTCAACTTCAAGAGTCAGTCTTTCTTTGGCCGCTACTTCAAGAAGCATACCGGCTTGAGCCCTAGCGAATACCGCATCGAGAGCCAAAAAAATCCGTTTCAGTCTCCAGCCGAATGAAGTAGCAAGTGGTGAGCAGTATCCGATTGCGGAATTGCTTACTAGAATTCTGTTAGGCGACCATTGCATCATTGTATCTGTACTTTGTGTAATGCCCTCGATTTAGCTCCTACTCGACAACGCTCTAGATTGAATCTTCTAAGGTTTACACTCTTTTTTTAGTGCTGAAAGCACCCAGTCTCGATAGTACGATTGTGTACTAACTTGCTCCCGAGCTGAAGTTCCATTTTTTTTGAACGAGAGAGCAGCTTGACGAGTTTATGGGTGGGTATAAAAAATCCTCCGTAGATTTGGAAAAATCTACGGAGGATTCAAAAAAATCTACGGAAGATTTTGTGAAATCATAAGTGCTTTTGGGACCCAAAAAGCACCTATAATTCGCTCGTCTTGGACTTGCATTTTTATATCTGCCTCACTATCAGATGATTGAAAAACACGCTTTTCTAGAGCGAATGATATCTTGGCTAGAAATAAAGCAAGGAAACTGCCGTTTTGAGTTGTTTTACCCCTCCCGAAAGCCTCCTGACTTCGACACGCATCACCCTTGAAATTTGTATGTGCCTGAATAATT
>CAZHWP010000085.1:0-3670 GCA_964535945.1 uncultured Porphyromonas sp. | reverse complement strand
TTAGGCCATAGCGCTGGGCATCGTTTATGATTATCGTATTGGCATTGGGTACATCAATACCATTTTCAATGATCGTGGTAGCGATCAGTACATCATACTCGAAGTGAATAAAGTCTAAGATGATATTCTCTAGTTCCTGCGGAGGCATCTGTCCATGTGCCACTACCACACGAGCGTCTGGCACCTCCTTTCTTACCATTGTAGCGATAGACTCTATATTGTGTATCCGATTGTGGATAATAAAGACTTGACCATTGCGCGACATCTCGAAGTTGATAGCCTCCTTTACGATCTCTGGACTAAAAGTGAGCAGCTCGGTAGCTACTGGGTGCCGATTGGGGGGTGGTGTATTGATGTTTGATAAGTCGCGAGCCCCCATAAGCGAAAACTGCAGTGTGCGAGGTATAGGTGTTGCCGTCATGGTGAGCGTATCGACGTTGACCTGTAGCCTTCGTAGCTTCTCCTTCACAGCCACACCAAACTTTTGCTCTTCGTCTATTACTAACAATCCGAGAGCTTTGAACTGCACATCCTTGCTTACGAGTCGATGCGTCCCTATCACGATATCCACCTTGCCAGCGGCTAGGTCTGCCAGTATCTGCTTCGTCTCTTTGGCAGTCCTAGCTCGCGAGATATATTCGATTCTCACGGGGAAATCGCGCAGCCTGCGACTAAAGGTTTGATAGTGCTGAAAAGCAAGAATAGTGGTAGGCACCAATACGGCCACTTGTTTGCTATCGCTTACTGCTTTGAATGCAGCTCGTATCGACACCTCTGTTTTTCCAAAGCCCACATCGCCACAGAGGAGTCGATCCATTGGTCTATCGCTCTCCATATCGGCTTTTACCTCGGCCGTACTGCGCTCTTGGTCGGGTGTGTCTTCGTAGGCAAAGGAAGCCTCGAGCTCGTGCTGCAGATAGCTATCTGGGCTAAAGGCGAAGCCCTTTTCTTCTCTTCGTTTTGCATAGAGTTTTAGCAGGTCTCTTGCTATATCTTTGACTTGCTTCTTGGCTCTATTCTTGATCCTATTCCAAGCCGCCGAGCCCAGTCTATTTAGTTTGATATCGCCCTCGGAGCCTCTATACTTCGATAGCTTGTGTAGGCTGTGTAGGCTCACAAATATGAGGTCATTATTGAGGTATACGAGCTTCACGAACTCCTGCATCTGCCCTCCCTGCTCGAGCTCTACCAAGCCACCGAAGCGTCCTATGCCATAGTCGCTATGCACGATATAGTCGTCTGGGCCAAACTGATTGAGCTCTTTGAGAGTCATGCTTATCTTGCCCGTTCGCACCTTATCACTTTTGAGATTGTACTTGTGGTAGCGCTCAAATAGCTGATGATCGGTAAGCACTGCTAGGGCTAGCGCATTATCTACAAATCCGCCATGTAGCGTCATATCCACCCATTGGGGTATTAGCTTCTCGCCATTACGCTCGCTTAGGATCTCCTGAATTCGTGCGGCTTGTTTTTCATGTGCTGTACAGAAGCAGACATCTATACCCTGCTCCCTCCATTGCTCGAGTTGATCTACTAGAAGATCGAAGTTCTTATTGAAGCTGGCTTGTATGGTAGTACTAAAGCTCACACTCTGCACATTGCTCCAGCTACGAGCAAAGAGGCAGTGGCGGCTCATGAATATTTTCATCAGCAGCTCTGGAGCCACCATCGTGCTTCGCATCTCCTCTTGTGTAGCGAAGCCCTCACCATCGTCCATAATGGCCAGATCGGTATAGAGCTGTTCGAGTCTCGCCTGGAGGTATTCGGGGTCTGCAGCATAGCAGAGCGTATTTGCTGCTAGCAAATTGATTACACACTCTTTTTTTGTAGCCTTTTCAGACACATTTGGCATGACGATTACTTCATCGAGGGCATTGACAGAGAGCTGCGAGTCGGGTTCGAACACACGAATGCTCTCGATGGTATCGTCCATAAAATCGAGTCGGATGGGCAGCTCATTGCTAAACGAATAGACATCGATGATACTTCCTCGCACTGAGAATTGCCCTGGCTCATAGACGTAATCGCAACGCTCAAACTGCCACTCTACGAGCTGTGTCTTCATCCCCTCGAAGTCGAGAGTCATACCTACGTGTACACTTAGTGTCTCACGCTCTAGCGACTCGCTATCGATTACTTTCTCGGCAATAGCATCGGGGTAGGATACAATTACTGGCATCGACTCGCCCTTTGCAATGGCTGCAAGTCCCTCTGCTCTGAGCACTTGCTGCGCCGCATCTTTGTGCCCATACTTGATGGCACGTTTGTATGACGAAGGGAAGAAAAGCACTTGGTCTGTGCCAAGTAGACTTTCTAGATCGGAGAATAGATAACCCGCCTCTTCATAGTCCGATGCAATGCAAAAAAGTGGCCTTTCACTTGCCAAAGCTGCTAAAAGAACCGACAGAGAAGAGCCGTGCAAGCCCAGTGCTGCCAGCAGCTTTTGCTTGCCTAAGGCTTGCAGCAAGGCTTGATAGCCAGGGTGAGACTTGTATTTATCGACTAAGAATTTTGCATGTTGTTTTTTCATATCCTTACGATGCCATATACAGGCGATAAGCGACAAAATCTGCTGAGCAAGTATAAAGCAGGCTCAGTATCCTTGCCAAAAGTACTATTTTTTGTACTTTTATGCCCTATAGAGAGCTCTACAAAGGGGTTCTCCCTATTAACAATCACAAAGTAAAAAGAAAGCTACATGTTGTTCGATCAACTCAAAACCCAAGATATGTTTTTCTTGATGGCAGGTCCTTGTGCTATCGAAGACGAAAGTATGAGCTTAGAGATCGCAGAGAAGATTGTAGACATCTGCAGCAGACTCGGAATAAAGTATATTTTCAAAGGTTCATTTCGCAAAGCAAACCGCTCACGCATAGACTCATTTACAGGCATTGGCGATGAAAAAGCGCTGAAGATCCTTGCTAAGGTGAAAGCCGAGTTTGGTATTCCGGTCGTAACGGATATTCACGAAGCACACGAAGCCGAGATGGCAGCCACCTATGTAGATGTACTACAGATACCAGCCTTCCTTTGTCGTCAGACAGAGCTCGTAGTTGCTGCTGCACACACAGGCAAAATCGTAAACATCAAGAAAGGACAGTTCCTATCGGGATCGGCCATGGGATTTGCCGCACAGAAAGTAATCGATAGTGGCAATTCACAGGTACTGCTCACCGAGCGTGGCAATAGCTTTGGCTACTCCGACCTCGTAGTTGATTTCCGCAATATTCCACAAATGCAAGCCCTCGGTCATCCTGTGCTAATGGATTTGACCCATTCGCTTCAGCAGCCCAACCAAGCGTCGGGCGTTACTGGTGGACAACCAGCTCTTATCGAGACAATCGGCAAGGCTGCCATTGCGGTAGGGGCAGACGGATTGTTTATCGAGACTCACCCCGAACCCTCGAAGGCAAAGAGCGATGGAGCCAATATGCTTCCACTCGATCAGCTCGAAGCCCTGCTTACTAAACTAGTACGCATCCGCCAAGCCATCAGATAGACTTGCGTTTCAAAGCCATTCTAATGGCGTTCTAACGACATTCTAAGACAATTCAAAAAGGGACTTAATTCGGAATAAACCGTATTAAGTCCCTTTTCAGTCAAACTCACCATCTAGTTGGGGAATCCTTTGTGGAGCATATCGGACTCGAACCGATCACCTCGACACTGC
>CAZHWP010000084.1:0-4267 GCA_964535945.1 uncultured Porphyromonas sp. | reverse complement strand
CCTCCGAACACCTTTTTGTCGGTTATCTCGCTGCGGTGCTCCTCCAGGAAGCGGGCCACACCGCCGGAGAATACCTGGGCCGGGGTGTTGTAGCCCATGGATGCCGCCTGCCCTGAGGCGAAAGAGGCGGCCGCAATCAGCGCGATGACTGCCAGCAAGCCTTCCAGCAACATGGCCCCAAAGGAAACGGGCAGCATATCGCGCTCGAGTAGTCCGGCACGTACCACAAAGATGGTTGTATCGATCCACTTACCAATGATAGAGGTATCTGCCACCATGCCTACTGGGGGGCAGTCGAGGATGATCGTGTCGTACTGCTGGCGTAGCTCGTCGATCAGCTGGCTCAGTGCGGGCTGGAAGAGTAGCTCGGTAGGGTTGGGGGGTATGGTGCCTACAGGTATGAGGTCGAGGCGTGGATGCCCCTCTACCTTCACTATAAGCTCCCTCCAGTTGCTTGTACTGCCATTGAGGTATTTCGAGATGCCTTGCTCGGGCGTATCGGCATACTTGCTGAGGGCGCTCTTGCGCATGTCGAGGTCTATGACGATGGTCTTCTTGCCATTGATGGCAAAGCTGGCTGCGAGGTTGATCGAGATAAAGCTTTTGCCGCTATTGGGATTGAAGGAGGTAACCATCAGCACCTTCTTCTTTTCGTCGGCCTCCATCATAAACTCGAGGTTGGTGCGTACCACACGGAAGGCTTCGTTGACTACGTTGCGGCTATGCTCCCGTACCAAGATCTGGTGTGCATCGCCACGTGGAGTCTTGCGCTGTAGTAGCTTGCGCTTCTGTAGGTCTCGGTGTAGGGGTATCTCGCCGATAAAGGGGGCTGTGAGTCGCTCCAGGTCGCGGCGACCACGTAGCTTCGTATTGAGGCTCTCGAGCAAGACGAGGATACCTGCTGGTATCAGCAGTCCAGCCAGTAGTGCCGCTAGTAGGATGAATGGCTTCTTGGGGGCGATAGGCGAAAGTATGCCGGTGGGCGGGGTGATGATGCGGGTGTTGTAGGCGGTGAAAGCCTGCGAGAGCTCGTTCTCTTCGCGCTTCTGTAGCAGGTAGAGGTAGAGCGACTCCTTCACCTTCTGCTGGCGCTCGACCGATAGGAGGTACTTGGCCTGGGTGGGGTTGGAGGCGATACGTGCCGTGCTCTGCTGCTCGCTACTGCGGAAGCCACGGATCTGCGTATTGAGGGCGTTGATCTGATTGTCGATCGAGGAGACGATGGCACCACGCATGGCGCTGAGTGCATTGTCGAGGTCGATCACCAGTGGGTTGTTGCTACTGCTATTGGCCGCGAGGCTATTGCGCTGGAGCAGCTTCTCGTTATAGTCCGAGAGCTGGCGCTCGATATTGGGGCTATTGATGCCCGAGTTGACGGGTAGTAGCTGATCCTTATTGCTATCGGTGGTAACGAAGTTGCGGATATAGCGCGCCATATAGAGCTGGTTGTTGAGATTCAAGATCTGCGTATTCGCCTCGTTGGCTTTCTCCATATACATATTGGAGGCCGCCTGAATGTCGGGGATGAGGTTGGCACTCTTGTAGGAAGAGATATCGCTATCTACATTGCCCAGCTCCTGCTCGATCACGGCGAGGCGCTCGTCGATAAACTGCGAGGTGCTGACGGCTATCTGGTTGTTGTTTTTTACCCAGTTTTCGTTATAGACGGCGATGAGGGTGTTCAGAAACTCCTCCGAGCGTTGTATCGATACATCCTTGTAGCTGAGATCGATGATGGTGGTCTTTTGGTCGCTGATGCTGGCTGTCAGTTTTTTGATGCAATTATCTACGCTCGCTATAATGCCTTGGCGTACGATCTGCAGCTCGGTCTCTGTTCCCGCCTCGTAGTAGGGCGAGGGGCTGATCCAGATGGCACCGATGGGGGTGGCGATGCTATCGTTGAGCTTGGCACTGTAGGCCTTTCCGCCATTCACCTCTTCGCCATTGAGCTTGAGCTCGCCGAGCTTGACCTGCCCTGCCTTATCTACTTGGAGGGCGAAGCTCAGTACATCGTTGCAGTCGAGTCCTTCGATGCGTGCAGCGATGGGGAGATTGCTGCCGTAGAGCTCTTTCTTGTGGAAGGTACCATTTTGCAGGTAATTGATGTCTAAGTGCAAGCGCTTCACTACCTCCATTACTGAGGCGGGCGACTGGATCGAGTTGAGCTCGTTGTGGACGTTGCTGCTCGAGCTGAATAGTCCCATATCCGAGAAAGTATTGAGCTCGGACGAGATCGAGGCGCTGTTTTTGCCATCTTCCTTGATCAGGATCGAGGCCTTGCGCTGAAACGAGGGTGGGGTAGTGAGGATATAGAGCGTGGCGAGTCCCAGGCAGAGAATTACCGAGAGTGCAAACCACTTCCATTTCGATAGAAAGAGTGCCACTAAGGATTGGATGCTGAGTCCGTCTTCGCTGGGGCTATTGGTGAAGTCTTGTTCTGACATGGGTTGCGGGTGTTTCGTTTATAGTATAAATATAGGAGCTGGAGGCTCAAATTCGGAGCTTGTATTATTTGAATACCAAGACGGCAATGGTGGTGAGTAGCGAGCTGAGCGAGAGCCAGAAGGAGGTGCTGCGAACGTTATTGCCGTTGACAGTCGATTGCCTGGCACGGGTGTCGTTGGGCTCGATATAGATCACGTCTTTCTGCTGCAGGTAATAGACGGGCGAGGCAAAGAGCTGCTCGGCCGAGGTGAGATCGACCTTGTAGATGCTCTGCTGGCCGTTCTCTTCGCGCATCACCATCACGTTTTTGCGCTGGCCGAAGATGGTGAGGTCGCCAGCCATGCCGATGGCGTCGAGCAGCGATACCTTGTCGCGATCGATCGTGTAGCGACCAGGCTTATTCACTTCGCCCAGTACCGAAAAGTAGAGGTTGGCCCACTCGACCGTTACCACGGGGTCGTTGACGAGCTGGCGGCTGATGAGCTGGCTCTTGATGCTCTGTGCCACCTCTTCGCGCTTCATGCCCGCTACATGCACTTTGCCCAGTACGGGGAAGTCGATATTACCCCCTCTATCGACCGTATAGCTCGATACTTGCTGGCTCTGGCTGAGCGATGAATTTTCGCCTACTCGGTGTGCTATTACGGGTAGGTTGAACATGTTGGCCAGTAGGGGATCTTTGCTGTTTACAACGATCGAGATCTTGTCGGCCACCTTAACCTGGATCTCGGAGATGCTGGCGATTTCTCTGGCGCTGCCGTTTTCGAGGTCTTGGAAGTAGCGGATCTCTTTGGGTGTGGAGCAGGCCGAAGCCACGATAAGGACTACTGCTAGTAAAAAGTACTGTTTGATTGCCATGGTCTGTATGAGCTGTTTGGGGGTACTGTTAGTATTGTTTCTTTTTTGATATACGCTATCCGGGGCAAAGTAGCCCAAGATTGAATGCCGTTTCCTGCTGTTTTGTAAGTGGAGCCGATGCTGGCTCTGTTTTTCTAAAGGATCATTTATTGCAATAAATTGATCCGCTTTTCATACTATGTAACCTAAATTGATGAATGGCGCTGTGTCTTACACAGCTTAGGAACCTGCGTCAAAAATAGCTTTTTGAAACAGCCTCCCTTTTATTCCTTAGAGAGTCCTTTGCATCCCCTGCCGATAGCCTGGGGTTTTGCGCATGAATTGAGCCTTTTGGGAGCCTCTCTTAATGCCCATCTAATTCAAAGTTTCTTTTAGGTTTTTATTCTTTTTGTTCGCTTTTGTTCGTTCGCCTCTTGGCTAGCCTTTCATCGATGTGGTATTGGGCTATCAGATAGCTATAGACAGAGTGATGACTAGTGTCATTGCGCGCCTCAACAAATACGCCTGCCGGATTGCTTCTTTTGGGGCTGGCTTTTGTATGGGCTTATGGGGCTCTTTATTGCGCAGCTTCTGCGACGCCTTCCCCCTTCCTTATTACAACTAATGAACTAGTTGATATATTGTTTTCGTCTCGTGTTTGTTGACGTTATTGCTCGCGAAATTACAAATAAATTTGAGACTATGGCTAATGATTGTAAAATTTTGCGTGGAAATTTAAAAATTATTCCTTTTTGCCTTGTCTAATGCTGCATTTTTTTGTTGCTGGAGCGTCTCTGCCTAGGAATTTATTGTTGGGGCGCCCACGCAGGGGCGCCCCAACGGTGTGATGGCATTGTGTTTGTGTTGGTGGGGACGCTATCGGGGATTGGACGTCGAAAAAATGTAACTGGTCGCTGGGAATTTATTGATGGGCCGCCCACGCAGGGGGGGCGCCCCTACGCTGTGATGGCATTGTGTTTGTGTA
>CAZHWP010000083.1:0-5041 GCA_964535945.1 uncultured Porphyromonas sp. | reverse complement strand
AACCGGCGACCTATTCATTACGAATGAATTGCTCTACCAACTGAGCTATTTCGGCCTATTAGGTATAATGGATTTGCATTTGCAGGAGCACTGCAATTAGCTCCTACTTTCTCTACGAAAGCGAATGCAAAGGTAGAATAATTATTCTATATCTGACAAGAGTTTTTGCAGAAATTCATCCAAATCTTCATCGACTCCTTTGAGCAGATCATCATCGACCATTATCAGCTCGTCATCGACCAAGTAGAGCTCCTCCAAAACTGAAAAGTTTTCGTCAACCAATAGTATCGAAACAGGATGTATAAAGGAGCTTTCATCAAAGAACCCTTCGTCGTCGAGCTCATGAAGTACCTCGACGATTACTTGTTTCATCTCTTCAGTGGCCTGAAAAACGCCTTCCATTATCCACGAATAAATGGTAATACGATTCAGCAAATGATCTGCATCGTCGTAAAGAATCAGCTCCCCTGTAGAGGGATCTACGTGTAAAAACAGGTCGCTAATGGCCAGAGGTGCCGTACGCAATCCACCTTCCTCTTCACTAAGGAAAGGCTTGCGTAGAAACGAAGCTATGAGTTTATGTTCTTTGCTTGCTTTCATCTATCGTATTCAGTTTATTTTTGTGCTGTTATTATTGAAGTTTCTGAAGCTGAGCAATGCTTTCACTAAGCGTAGCAATACGAGATTCGGCATCGGCACGTTTCTTCTCTTCGAGTGCAATCACCTTCTCGGGGGCACGGCTTACAAAGCTCTCGTTGCTTAGCTTCTTAAGTACCGAACTCAAGAACTTCTGCTGATACTCCAATTCACCTTGCAACTTAGTTAATTCAGCATCAATATCGATGAGATTTCCAACAGGCACAGCATATTCGAGTGTTCCCACCAAGAAGCTGACAGCACCAGCGGTCTTTTCGTTTACTTCAGAAATCGCACTCAAATTACATACCTTAGAGACTATACTATCTAGCGAGTGATCGTGCTGAGCTGTCACTTCCAACTGCAGTGGTTCTTTGAATGGGATATTTTTTTCGGTACGTAAGTTTCGAACTGCTGTTACAATAGCTTGCATATTTTCGAAACCAGCTATCAGTTGTGCATCGAATGACTCTGCCTCACCCTGCAGAGATGTCATGATGCTCTCACCTTGCTTGCGCGGTTCGAGAGCCTGCCACAACTCCTCTGTAATAAACGGCATAAAGGGGTGCAGAAGGCGAAGTAACTGATCGAAATATACTAAAGTACTTTTCAGAGAAGATGCATCTATAGGCTGTCCATACACTGGCTTCAAGACCTCGAGATACCACGATGAGAAGTCGTCCCAAAAGAGCTTGTACACACAGGTAAGAGCTTCGCTAATTCTATACTTCGAGAAAAGATCATCTATCTCAACTTTAGCCTCTTGTAAACGACTTGAAAACCACTGGATGGCAAGTCTAGAGGATTCTGGCTGAGCAATTGTTTCGTCCACCTCCCAGCCTTTTACGAGGCGGAAGGCATTCCATATCTTATTGCAAAAGTTTCGTCCTTGCTCCGACAGAGATTCGTCGTATAGCACGTCATTGCCTGCAGGAGCAGCCATCATCAATCCTACCCTCACTCCATCGGCACCATACTTTTGCATTAGCCCAATTGGATCTGGCGAGTTGCCAAGACTTTTTGACATCTTGCGACCTTCAGCGTCACGTACAATACCCGTCAGATAAACATTCTCGAAAGGTCTCTGCCCCATGTATTCATAGCCAGCGATGATCATTCGAGCCACCCAAAAGAATAGAATATCAGGAGCGGTTACTAGATCGCTCGTAGGGTAATAGTATTTTAGCTCCTCCCCCTTTGGCTTAATGACACCATCGAATACACTCATAGGCCACAGCCAAGACGAGAACCACGTATCGAGACAATCACCCTCGGCTTGAAGTTGGTCGGCTGTAATTCCTTCAAACCCACTTATCTTACGAACTTCTTCGAGAGCTTCATCGAGCGATGCAGCCACAACATACTCTCCATTGGGCAGGTAATAGGCAGGGATACGATGTCCCCACCAGAGCTGACGGCTAATACACCAGTCCTTTACATTCTCCATCCAATGGCGGTAGGTATTCTTAAACTTGGCTGGGTGAAGTTTCACCTCATCGTTCATCACCGCATCGAGGGCTGGCTTAGCAAGTTCGTCCATTTTCAAAAACCACTGCATCGACAGCTTGGGTTCGATAGGCACATCGGTACGCTCGGAGTAGCCTACTTTGTTGACATAGTCTTCAATCTTCTCTACTAGTCCAAGAGCCTGAAGGTCTTCCATTATCTGTTTGCGAACCTCGAAACGATCCATACCAGCGTATTTGCCTCCATGCTCATTGAGCACGCCATTGTCTTGTAAAATATCGATGCTATCGAGCTGATGTTTCTGCCCCAACATATAGTCGTTAATATCGTGTGCAGGAGTAACTTTAAGGCAGCCAGTTCCAAATTCAAGATCGACGTATTCGTCTGTAATAACAGGTACAGAACGATTCACTCCAGGTATGATGAGTCGCTTTCCGTGCAACCACAGATAGCGTTCATCGTTAGGGTTGACACACACTGCAGTATCGCCCATAATCGTTTCTGGACGAGTAGTAGCGACTACAATATACTTATCCGATTCTCCCTCCACAAAATACTTGAGGTAGAATAGTTTGCCATTCGTTTCTTTGAATACAACCTCTTCATCTGAAAGAGCAGTCAAGGCTTTGGGGTCCCAGTTTACAACCCTAACACCTCGGTAGACATATCCCTTCTTATGCAGATCTACAAATACGTCGATCACACTTTCGGAGCGCTCTTCATCCATCGTAAATGCTGTACGACTCCAATCGCATGAAGCACCGAGGCGCTTAAGCTGTTCAAGGATAATCCCCCCGTGCTCTTCGGTCCACTGCCAAGCATGCTCAAGAAAAGCCTCTCTATCGAGATCATGCTTATTGATGCCCTGTGCTGCAAGCTTTGCTACAACTTTGGCTTCGGTAGCGATCGATGCATGGTCTGTACCAGGCACCCAGCACGCATTAAAGCCTTTCATTCTGGCACGACGCACCAGTATATCTTGTATTGTATTATTGAGCATATGCCCCATGTGGAGTACACCAGTCACGTTTGGCGGTGGAATAACCATTGTATAAGGCTTTCTGCCATCGGGCTTCGAAGCAAAAAGATTATGCTCCATCCAATAATCATACCACTTTTGTTCTACCTCTTCGGGACTATATTTACTTGCTATTTCCATCTGATTAGCTTGCAGCTAGTTTAGTTTATTTTGTCGATATTTCGCTCCTCGCCTTTGGCTCCTTCAAGACAAGCACAGCAGGTGGCAGAGCTATTTCCTGCAAAGATACAAAAAGGGTAGCTTTCTCTGCGCTGTTTCGAGGAGACAGAACTAAATACTCAACAAAAATGCCTTAACTTTGGCATTCCGTCTTAGCACTGCTATTTCGGAAGACCTTAGGACGGATGTATACTATCACAACTTGACCGTTGATGTTATCATTCAGCCACAAACTCCAAGTCTCACCCTACAGCGTCTCGTACATGCACATTGAAACTGTACAAGTACATAAGGACGGCTTAGTTTGATAAGACTCGAAAGTTCTGGCTAAAGGTCTCTAATTAGGCATCAATGAAGCACTTAAAACGATGATAAAAAGTATTTTTCGCACTATCCGACAACACTCCAATTACGAGGGCAGAAGCAATCGGAAGGAGTTTCTTTACTTCCAGATTTTCTCATTTCCCCTTGCCATTCTTGCCTTTGGAGCCCTCTTCTTCATATTCAAATCGGTGAATTGGGTTGGTGAATCGGGTGATTGGAAACTCATGGCCATTTTGAGTATCCTGATTTTAGTCGCTCTGTTATTCCTTGCTTACTTACAATGTGCAATTTATGTACGACGGTTTCACGACATCAACCTGCCTGGAGTCTGGTTTTGGCTATACCTTATCTTGGCCGTATTGCAAGGACTTTTCGGGGGGATTTTTATTAATCAGTTGACAAGCGGAATCATGCAAGGAGAAATGAATAGTTATTTGCAAGCACATTCATTCCTTGCCATCATCACATTCTGTTATGGATTAGGGATATTCTTGCTTTGCTGCATAGAAAGAGGGGATCCAGAAACTAACAAATACGGCGAAGTGCCTGATTGAGCCTTTCAGCTTTACCCATGAATAGCTACTACCAAAATTTGGGCTAAAGGGACTGTGAATAATCGGCAGAAAAGTGATTCTCTAATGTAGTTTGGGGTAGAGATATCCAAGTCTTAGCGAGACAAGCCCCTACCCTTGCGAACGCAGAAACATATGCTTACTATCTAAAGCAAGCTTGGGGAATAAAGCCATAGAAATGGCTGTTAGTTGACGTTGCAAATCTTGTATACCCGTACCCACGTCATTTGCGACTTCGTAATAAAGATCTAACATACTGAATGACTCCTCGTCACTTTCGAGCAAGCCCATACTTCTATCGAATGCAGCACGCAAAGATGCTTTATTGTGTCTGAGTCCAAAGCTTAAGAATAGACCTGCGTCCATCAACTGATTGGCATGTTCCACACCCGATCTGAAACCATGTACAATCCAAGGTTGCTGTGGCTCATACTCTTTCATAAGAGCAAGAATAGGATCCCAAGACTTGACAACATGAAGAATTAGCGGAAGCCTTTTCTCCTCGCTCCACTCTATTTGTTGCCTCAGTGCACGTAGCTGTAGTTCTTCAGGCCACTCACTGAGCCTATCCAAACCAGCTTCACCAATCGCCACAAGATTTTCATCATTCAAATAGGATTCGAGCTTTTGCAACTGCTCATCAAGTTCATCCAAGTACCAAGGATGTACCCCCACCGTAAAGGGGCCTCCTGAAGGACGAGCCTCATCTACCCGAATAGACTGTATACGAATTAGCAAATCGTCGTGTTGTGCAGCTCTGTGCGAATGTATATCTAGTAGTGCCATATTTCTATTTCTCCATAATGAAACCTTGCTCAAGGCAGGATAATCCTATACAAAGCAA
>CAZHWP010000082.1:0-5590 GCA_964535945.1 uncultured Porphyromonas sp. | reverse complement strand
TTCGAACCCGATTTCTGGAAATCTGTTTAGGGTGACGCATTGTCGAAGTCAGGAGAAAAGGCTACAATTCTCTCAAAAACTGCATGGGATATATACCAAAAGGGGTTGTTTGCTGCGAATTTGACGATTTTGGAAGTGTCAACATAAAAAATCTGTGTATCTTTGCGCCTATCCTCAAGAAACCTGCAAAAAGACAGGGCGTTCACTTGGTGGAAATTGAATGTTAATCTAATAAAATAAAAACGCAATGAAGAAATTTTTAGTAGTTGCTAGTTTTTTGCTAGCCTCATGGAGCCTTACAGCTCAAAACGGTGGTTTGAGGTTGCTTATAGAAAAGGCTCCGTCCAGAGCTCATGGAGCCTTACAGCTCAAAACGGTGGCCCAAAGTTTGACCCTAACTTTGGCGAGAATGGAGTAGCCACCACCACTATCTCGAACTACTCAGACGATGTGAATAAATTAGTTACTCTTGCCGATGGTAAGATCTTGGCTATTGCTCAGTATTACACTGCCGATGGACAGCGTTTTATGGGTGCTGTTCGTTATACAACAGATGGTAAGCTAGATGAAAGCTTTGCAGATAATGGTATCCTGAAGTTTCAGGCCTTCACAGGCTCAAGCTACTTATGGGATGGTGTAGAGCTTAGCGATGGCTCGGTAGTGATGACTGGTCACACATTTAACCCTGCCAACTCTGCAGTATCTTTGAGTGCAATCAAGATCAAGAAGGATGGCTCGTTCGACAGCAGCTTTGGTACAAATGGTATGACACAGCTCGTTGGCCCTCAGCCATTTGGAAAAGCTATCGTAGAACTGCCCGATGGCAAGCTGGTAATAGCAGGCCTCAAGAATTACAAGATGGCTCTCTACCGCTTGAATGCAAATGGCTCGCTAGACAATACTTTTGGTTCGAACGGCGAAGCCGCTTTCGACTTACTCAATGGTGAAGATTCTACTACAGAAGGCCTTGCTGTGCAATCTGATGGTAAGCTTGTTTTTGCTGGATGGGGTTTTACCGGTGTAGACAATAAGATGATCGTTGCTCGTGTGAGTGCCGATGGTGCCCTCGATACAACTTTCGGAGATGCTGGTACTGGTTTCACTACCGTTAGCGTGGGTGAGGGTCATGACTTTGCTACTTGTCTTGCTATCGACAAGAATGATGACTCAATTATTCTAGGTGGACACACTTGGAGAACCAATACTCCTTCACTTATGTACGATGCTGCTATCGTAAAACTTACTAAGGATGGTCTAGTCGATACAAGCTTCGGCGATAATGGTAAGGTTACCAAAGATGTATTAGAGTACGGACAGAACTACCTCTACGGTCTCGATGTAAGTGCCGATGGTAATATCTACGCCTCAGGCTATACAATTTTGACTGGCGATGCTACACGTACTATCCTACTAGCTGTAAAGAAAGACGGCTCTTTCAATACCGACTTCTGCGACAATGGTTACTGCGATATCCGTCTTGGTAACGATGACCACACATTGACAAAAAACTTGGCTGTACAGGAAGATGGCAACATCCTTATCGGTGGTTCACACCTCCAAGATGAGGTATCTAGCCTCTATGTAGCACGTTTCCTCAAGAGCAATACAACTGCCGTAGAGAATGTGCTAAACGATATTTCTAACGAGGTATCTGTATTCCCAAATCCTGCTACAGACTACATCCAGGTAGAGCTGGCAAATAGCGACATGTACACTGTAAGCATCGTTGACATCAACGGTCGTACACTCAGAAGTGGCGAAGAGCTGCAGGCAAACCGCATCGACGTAAGCCGTCTTGCTACTGGTACATACGTGCTACAGCTCAAGTCTGAAGACAAGATTGCTTCTAAGCTTTTCATCAAGAAGTAATCCCCCCGACGTCTAAGCTCCTTTTGGAGCTACTGATCGATAAGATTTGGCTACTGGCATACTTCTACTATGCCAGTGCTCTCAAGCATGGCATAGCCGAAACCTTGGTTTCGGCTATGCGCATGTATATTCACTCTATTTCAAAATACAAGTATCAATTAATAGAATCTATGAAAACAAGAATCAACTGGATGCTAGGGCTTTTGATGCTAAGCATCGCTGTAGGAATGAGCTCTTGCTCGAAAGACAAGGACCCTGTAAAGAGCCTTGAGAATACCGTTTGGTCTAAGGTAGTGAGCACAAGTGAATTGAATGAAAACTTTGAAGATCCCGACGATCAATATCCAGAAGGATCTCAAGTAACTTATACGCTGAAGTTTATCAATGCCAATAGCGCAAAATTCAAAATCCAAGCTCTTCTACTTCCAAACACAAGTACCATATTGGTTGATTTCCCCTATACATACAACGATAAAACGAAAGAAGTACTGCTTAAGTTATCACAAGCTAGCAACGTTGTAATCGATCCCGAAGACTCCCCAGCTTCTCTAAACGAAGTTGACATCAAAGGACAGGTAAACTGGGATCGTGAAGAGATAAGGTTTTTCGATCCAGAAGATAATATTGAGGTAATCCTTAAGAAAGTAAACTAAGCCAGGATAGGATCAGCACGTAGCAATCTGCTAAGGCTGAACCAAATAGAAGAGCCACAGTGCCAAGAGGACGATTTGTATCGACCTCGGCACTGTGGCTCTTTTTATCTCAATGGCTCTAATTGGCTCGCTTTAGAGCTGTTTCTTTCCTTCGCGTATTACTTCGAAAGGATCTGAGCAGCAGTTTACAATAGCGCTATAGCCTCCATTTACAACGCCACCATCTACAATTAGCTCTACGGTAAGTCCGTATTTTTCGGCTATTAGCTCGGGGTCGGTTTTGTATTCGGGGTTTTCTTCGTCGTAGGGTAGCGAGCTACTCAGTATGGGGCGGCCTAGCGACTGGCATAGCAGTTTGCTTAGTGGATGACTTGCCAAGCGCAACCCCAGTTCTTTTTGGTTATTGAATATCTTAGGCAGGCTACTACCTACGGGTAGTACGAAGGTGCAGGAGCCCGGCTCTTGCTCTTTGATATAGCGAAAAGCTTCGTTGTTGATACGGCAATACTCGGCAGCCATACTGAGGTTTTCGCACATAATAGAGAGGCGCTTCTTCTTGGGGTCTGCCCCTTTGAGCTGGCAAATCTTCTCTACGCTACGTGCTTGCATCGCATCGCAGCCATAGGCATAGCCGGTATGGGTTGGGTAAATGATCACCTCTCCTTGTTCTAAGGCTTCGATGACTCGATCTAGTTCTCGTTGATTGGGATTATCGCTGTAAATTTTTACGATCATAGGGTGTTCTGTTTAGTTTATCTTGAAATAGGGACTTAAGCGCAGGCTATCGTCTGCAGCAAAGTCGGGTAGCAAGAGCAATTGGCTCCACGATTCGATCTGCCCGTCGCGTGCCAAAATGCGACGCATAGCTGCTCGTTGCTTGTAGTTGAGATACGGATGGCGAGGTATGCTATCGGGGTGTATTTGTGTGAGGTCGATTTTGCTGGGTGCCAATTGCAAGCGGAAGTAATTTCTTATTTCTTCGAAGCGCTCACGATCCATTCCGTAGACCTCTTGAAGCTGCAGTATACTGTAGAAACCGCCCAATCGATTGCGATACTTTACGATGCGTCTAGCAAATGCTGGGCCGATGCTTGGCACCTTTATTAAGTCGGTAGAGTCGGCTCGGTTTAGGTCTAGACTTTGGCCTGCTTTGAGCTTTTCGACAGGTTTGTATGCTTCTCGGATGGGTGGCCCTACGTAGTCTTTCGACCTGATGATGCTGTCTGAGTTCATTTTGCTACGTTGCACCTTTGGCGTAGGGATCGGGGTCTCAAGCGTTCTGTTTTCTTCTAGCTTTGCATACTCTTCGGTACTTGCCGATCGGTCTTGGGCATCTGCAGCTGGGAATAAGTAAAGTAGTCCTACAGATACCAAGGCAAGGAGGGTAAATAGGATGGCAACGAGCAGTTCGGAAAGGCCAAAATGGAAAAATTTCTTCATACTAAGTTCCTTCTTACTCCGTCTGAGCTTTCATGCGTTTCGTATTAGCTATTCACTATCAGTCCGTCTACGATTTGCCACTTGCGGTCGCAACGCTCTGCCAAGGCATCGTCGTGCGTTACTATTACGAAGCTTTGTCCCATCTCTTGGCGTAGCTTAAAGATGAGCTCATGTAGCTCTTCTTTGTGCTTGCTATCGAGGCTGCCGCTTGGCTCATCGGCCAGTATGACTGCTGGCTTATTGATCAGTGCTCTAGCCACGGCTACTCGTTGCTTCTCTCCTCCCGACAGTTCGGAAGGCTTATGCTCGGCGCGCTCGCTCAGGTTGAGCATTGCCAAGAGCTCTTTCGCTTCGGCTGCAGCTTCGCTGTGGTTTCGACGAGCTATCAATGCTGGCATCATTACATTTTCGAGTGCCGAAAATTCGGGTAGCAGTTGATGAAACTGAAATACGAAACCGAGTCTGCGATTGCGAAAGTCACTTTGTTCTTTTTGGTTCATCCGTAGCACATCTTTACCGTCTATGCTTAGGTAGCCCGAGTCGGCTCTTTCGAGGGTCCCGATTATCTGAAGTAGGGTAGTCTTGCCGGCTCCACTCGCACCTACAATGGCGGCCACTTCTCCTGCATTTACTTGCAGGTCGACCCCCTTTAGTACTTGCAACTTGCCAAAGCTCTTACAGATTGCTTTTGCTTCTATGATCATTGTTCGTCCTTTTTCTCAATACTTAGTTTGCTGATTACATAGGCCGCCATATGGCAGCCAAAGAGTGCAGGCATGTATGACACGGTACCTAAGGTCGAACGCTTATTTCGCTCCTTACTGCTGGCTTCCACGGCACTGCTTATGACAGCTTCGCTACTAAAGATGACCGCTATCCCCGAATAGACTCCCCTTTCCTTCAGCCGTTTGCGTAAAGCCTTGGCTAGGCTGCAACTATAGGTCTTGGAGATATCGGCCTGCTGTATGAGGTCTGGACGAAGCTTAGCGCCTGC
This sequence comes from uncultured Porphyromonas sp., assembly GCA_964535945.1. Lineage (GTDB taxonomy): Bacteria > Bacteroidota > Bacteroidia > Bacteroidales > Porphyromonadaceae > Porphyromonas. The sequence continues at coordinate 634 of CAZHWP010000082.1, read as the reverse complement.
ACCCATCGAGCTGATCACGGCCAGGCCTAGCTTGTGGCATTGCAGCAGTAGCTCGGTTTTGGGAGCGAGGGTGTCGATTGCATCGAGCACGAAGTCGTAGGGATAATCACGGAGTATCTGGCACACGTCTTCGGGCTCTACGAAGCATTCTTTGCAGACGATTTCTACCTTTGGGTTAATATCGCGCAGTCGGCTTGCTAGCACCTGCACTTTGGCTTGATCTACCGTGCTATGCAGTGCTATTATCTGACGGTTTATGTTGCTTGGAGCCACTCGGTCTGCATCTATCAGGGTGATTGCTCCCAGCCCAGCTCTTACAAGCATCTCGGCAGCATAGGCTCCCACGCCGCCTGTACCTACTAGTAGTACCCTTGCCTCTTGCAGCCTTTTGCAGGCATCGTGGCCAAGCATCAGCTCCGTGCGCTGCTGCCACTCTAGCTGCTCCCTCTCGGTATCGCTCTTGTCTAAGCTCGAAGTCATCGGATGCCCCTTTCGTTTAGAGCTCGCTGGTAGCGTCTGGCATTTTGCATATGCTCGGCATATCCTTCGGCAAAGTTGTGTCTGCCCGAAAAGTCTTCTTTGGCTACCATGTATAGGTATTTGTGCTTCTGGGCATTGAGTACAGCCTCTTGCG
>CAZHWP010000081.1:0-5760 GCA_964535945.1 uncultured Porphyromonas sp. | reverse complement strand
ATGCTGCCTACCTCGTGAGCGACCGCAAGTTTGGTGGTGCCGATACGCTAGCCACTAGCTATACGATCTCGCAAGCCCTCAAGCAGATCGATTACGACCTCATCATTGCTGGCCGTCAGGCTATCGATGGCGATACTGCTCAGGTAGGACCTCAGATTGCAGAGCAGCTTGGTCTGCCACAGATCACTTATGTCGAAGAGGCCGAGTTTGATGGAAAGAATCTACTCAGCGTGCGTAAGAGCACCGAAGAAGGTCATGAAATATTAGAAGTTGAATTGCCTTGTATGCTTACCCTCTTGGCCACGGCCAATAAGCCACGCTACATGCGTATGAAGGGTATCATGGAAGCCTTCGATAAGCCCATCGAGCGTCTCGATGCAAGCTCGATCGAAGTCGATCCCGAGCGTCTGGGCTTGGCAGGTTCGCCTACCAATGTCAAGAAGTCGTTTACCAAGGGTGCCAAAGCCATGGGAGCGCTGCACGATGATATTACTGCCGAAGAGGCTGCCGATATTATCTTCAACAAACTCAAAGAAAAATTCATCTTCTAATTGCCAAAGTCCATGAACTTAGAACAATATAAAGGCGTATTTGTCTTCGCCGAACAAAGACAAGGCGTCATTCAAAATGTCGCCTTCGAACTGGTTGGGAAAGCTCGTCAGCTCGCCGATAGCATAGGCGAGAAGGTAAGTGCCGTACTCTGCGGACACCAAGTAGAAGCCTTAGCTCCCGAGCTAATCGCTGCTGGTGCCGATGTGGTACTGGTGGTCGATGATCCCTGCCTCGAAAACTATATCACCGAGCCCTATACACAGGCTGTAACGCACCTGATCCAGGAGTATAAGCCCGAGATTGTATTGATCGGTGCTACAACGATCGGTCGCGACCTCGGCCCACGCGTTTCGTCGCGTCTGCTTACAGGGCTAACGGCCGACTGTACTTCGCTCGAGATCGACGAAGATCGCAGCCTCTTGATGACTCGTCCCGCTTTCGGTGGCAACCTCATGGCTACCATCGTCAGCAAGAAGCACCGCCCTCAGATGTCTACCGTACGCCCAGGGGTGATGCGTCGCCTTGCTGCCGACAGCTCACGTGTGGGAGAGATCGTTAAGAAGAGTGTGCCTTTCGATACGAGCAAGTTCCGTGTACGTCTCGTACGTCGCGAAGTAGAGAATAAGAATATGATCGACATCACCGAGGCAAATATCCTCATCAGTGGTGGTCGTGGGGTAGGTACTAGCGATGGGTTCGACAAACTTCGTGCTCTAGCCACCAGCCTCAAGGCCGAGATCTCTTCTTCTCGTGCCATGGTCGATGCTGGCCTCATTGGCCACGAACGCCAAGTTGGTCAGACGGGTAAAACCGTTCGTCCCGACATCTATATGGCTTTCGGTATCTCGGGTGCTATCCAGCACTTGGCAGGTATGGAAGAGAGCGATTATATCATCGCTATCAATAAGGACAAGTTTGCCCCTATCTTCCAAGTGGCAGACCTCGGTGTAGTGGCAGACCTCCACAAGGTATTGCCAATACTCGAAGCAAAGATTCGCGCAGCACAGGCCGAGAAGTAATCGGCTCGATAGCACAAGGATAGCCTGCTTGGCTGTGTTGTCTTCTCAATGCAGCCAAGCGGCAGCCTTTGCAACTCTTGGGCTCGATCGTGCATAGCATACAAGGCTTCAATAGTCAAGAATAGTATTAATCAGAAACACATATTATCCAGATGAAAAAAGTATTTATAGTTGCAGCCCGTCGTACGGCCATTGGCAAGTTCATGGGCAGCCTAAGTAGTTTGACGCCTGGTCAGCTCGGAGCAACAGTTGTAAAAGACATGCTCGAATCGACCCAGATGCCTGCCGATAAGATCGACAGCGTAATTGTAGGAAACGTGCTCTCTGCTGCTCAAAAGCAGGGCGTAGCTCGTCAGGTAGCTATCCATGCCGGTATCCCTCACACGGTGCCAGCTTATGGTCTCAATATGGTATGTGGTAGCGGTCTCAAAGCCGTTATGAATGCCATGGCCGAGATCCAGAGCGGGATGGCTTCGGTGATTATAGCTGGTGGTACAGAGGTGATGTCTAATGCCGGTTTCGTGCTCCCAGGTAGTACACGCACGGGCATCAAGATGGGCGATATCAAGGCTGTAGACCACATGGTTTGCGACGGTCTTACCGATGCTTTCCACGGCTACCACATGGGTATCACTGCCGAGAATGTGGCCGAAAAGCACTCGATCAGCCGCGAGGCACAAGACGAGTTTGCCTACTTCTCGCAGCAGAAAGCTATTGCTGCTGTCGATGGGGGTGCTTTCAAAGAAGAGATCGTGCCAGTCGAAATCAAGACTCGCAAGGAAACGATCGTGTTCGATACCGATGAGTTCCCCAATCGTGGCACTTCGCCCGAGAAGCTCGCCAAGCTACGTCCAGCCTTCAAGGCCGATGGTACTGTAACTGCTGGTAACGCTTCTGGACTCAACGACGGTGCTTCCTTCGTGATGCTTGCAAGCGAAGAGGCTGTGGCTACCTACGGCTTGAAGCCTATTGCCGAAATCGTAGCTGCTGGCCAAGGTGGGGTAGATCCTGCCGTGATGGGACTCGGTCCCGTGCCAGCCATCCGCATGGCACTCAAGCGTTCGGGCTTGAAGCTCAGTGAGATCGATATCCTCGAGCTCAACGAAGCTTTTGCTGCCCAGTCGCTAGGTGTGGTGAAAGAGCTGATCGACGAGCATGGAGTAGACGGACAGTGGTTTAAGGATCATTGCAACCTCCGTGGAGGTGCCATTGCCTTGGGTCACCCCATCGGAGCATCGGGCAATCGTATTTTGGTAACGCTTATCCACCAACTCTTACAGAGTGGCAAGGAGCTTGGTCTCGCTTCGCTCTGCATTGGTGGCGGTATGGGTACAGCCCTTATCGTACGCCGCGTATAAGAGGCTTTAAGCCCATAATCTATTAAAGAAGCCCCTAAGCAATCGATTTGCTTAGGGGCTTCTTTTGAATTCGGTACGCGATCTTTCCAAACGGCTTCTAGGACGCTTGGAGTCGATAATCTAAGGATTATAGAGCGCCGAGCTCTCGCAGTATCTCGTCGATCTTGGCATCGGCCGCTACGTAAGCCTCATCGAGTTGCTCTTCGCTATTGGGCTTTAGCTTCAGACCGATGTAGTACTTGATCTTCGGTTCGGTGCCCGACGGACGTATCGATACTTTGCTGCCCGCTTCGGTTTTGTACTGCAGCACGTTGCTTGTAGTAGGTTGGTCGAGTGTAAAGACCTCTCCACTCTCGGGTAGAAATCCTTGCAGCTTGGCGTAATCGAGTATCTCTATCACCTTATCTCCAGCCAGTGTCAGTGGTGGGTTTTGGCGATAGTGCTTCATCATTGCTTCTATCTCTTCTGCACCCGACTTTCCTTTGCGCACCAGGCTCACACCTTTTTCGCGGAATAGCCCATACTCGAGGTAGATCTGTCGCATCAGTTGGAATACGCTCAGCCCCTTGTCTTTGCTCCAGGCGGCTAGCTCCGAGAATAGGGCACAGGCCGATACCGAACTTTTGTCTCGTACGAAGTCCTCCCAGAGATATCCGTAGCTCTCTTCACCCCCGCCTATGTAACGTTTCTTGCCTTCAAACTGGCGTATCACAGCAGCTATCCATTTGAAGCCTGTATAGCAGTCGTACATGCATACGCCTTGCTTATCGGCTATTGCTTTGATCAGCTCTGTCGTAACGATTGTTTTCACTACATAGTCGTCTGGCCTCAGATCGTTTAGCTCCTTGCGTCTCATGATCGAGTAGTAGGTGAGTAGGGCGCAGATCTCGTTGCCATTCATCAGGGTCATCTTACCCTCGTTGTCCCTTACGGCCACACCTAGCCTGTCGCCATCGGGGTCGGAGGCCAATACCAAATCGGCATTCGTCTCTTCTGCACGAGCAATAGCCATGGCTAGTGCCGCAGGCTCTTCGGGGTTGGGCGATACGACGGTGGGGAAGTCGCCACTCACTACATCCTGCTCGGGAACGTTGATGATATTTTCAAATCCGAATGCTCTTAGCGTGCGAGGTACCAAAGTGCCTCCCGTGCCGTGTATGGGTGTGTAAACGATGCCCATGTCTTTGTGGCGAGCAATGCTCTCTGGCGATAAGCTCAGGCTCTTCACATCTGCCACGAAGGCGGCATCCATCTCTTCTCCAAGGGGGTGAATCAGTTCGGGCTTGCCCTCAAACTTGATCTCCTCTACCGAGCGTATGCGGTTTACTTCGGCAATGATATTGCGGTCGTGAGGTGCTATGATCTGTGCACCATCGTCCCAGTATGCTTTGTAGCCATTGTATTCGGGTGGGTTGTGCGATGCTGTTACCATCACACCACTCTGGCAGCCGAGCTTGCGAATTGCATACGACACCTCTGGGGTAGGGCGTAGCTCTTCGAATAGATAGACATGGATACCGTTTGCCGAGAATATATTGGCAGCCGTCTCTGCAAAGTAGCGGCTATTGTGTCGGCAGTCGTGCCCTATCACCACAGCTATTCGCTCTAGCGAGGCAAACTGGCTCAGCAGGTAGTTCGATAGCCCTTGAGTAGCAGCCCCTACTGTATATCTATTCATGCGGTTGCTACCTACTCCCATGATGCCACGTAGTCCACCCGTCCCAAACTCCAAGTCTTTGTAATAAGCCTCTATCAGTTCGTGTTGGTCTGGGTTATCTATCATTTCTTGCACCTTGCTACGCGTCTCGCTATCGTAGGCAGTATGAAGCCATTGTTTCGCTTTCTCTAGTACCTGTTCGTTTGCTCTGTTATGATCCATTGTCTTCTCTTATTATCGGTATTTCTTTCTGTCTGCATCTATTGCTTTTGCTTCAAGGATACGTTCCTATTTGCCAAGTCAGAGTGCCTAGCAAATATAGCAAAAACTATCGAAATATTCGGGGCCCGAGTCTGCGATCTTTTGCTTGCATTGTCTAATTATAGCATTGTCTAATGGTGCATTCCTTCGTTGCAGACTTGTCTCTGCCTAGGTCACAGACAAGAGTCTGCTCCCGTCGGCATCGCAAGCCTGCGCCTCGGACTGCATCCATTATACAAGTGCTATCACGAATTGGACGTCGAACAAATGTAACTGGCCGCTGGGATTGCAAATCCCAGCGACCCAATATGGTCCGCTGTAGGGGCGCCCCTGCGTGGGCGCCCCATCGACCGCCGTTCCATCCCTGAAGGGGATGTGCTTCGGTATAGCCCAGGGATAAAATGACGTTTACTGCATGTTCCCTGGGTAATGGATGGACGAATGATAATCCCCTCCCCCGATTTCTGCGCTGTGCCGACGGCACAGCGCAGAAATCGGGGGAGGGGGACTTGGACGCGCTATGCGTACCCCAGGAAGGCGGGTCTTCGCCCCGCCGCATCCTGGGGCTGTAAACGGGAAGCATCCCCTCTGGGGATTTATTGCTTACGCCCTATTATTATGGTATATGCTCTGATTGGGGTGGGGACGCTCACGTAGGAGCGCCCCTACGCTGTGATGGCATTGTATTTGTGTTGGAGGGGTCGATTAGGTCGCTGGGATTTGCAATCCCAGCCTTGGTTGTTTTCGGGATTTGCAATCCCGCCCAATTTGTTGCGGAATCGTCGTCCGCTGTAGGGGCGCCCCTGCGTGGGCGTCCCATCGATTGAACGACGGGGAATGCAAATCCCCGCAAAAAAAAGAGGTCGCTGGGATTACAAATCCCAGCGACCCTTCTGATTTCTTCAGATAGTGC
>CAZHWP010000080.1:0-5905 GCA_964535945.1 uncultured Porphyromonas sp. | reverse complement strand
AGGACGCAAGATTTTCATTCTTGAAAGAGGGGTTCGATTCCCCTAGGGGCTACGTTTTGTTCATTAAGCGGCTTCCACTTACTCTTGAGTAGGTGGAAGCCGCTCTTGTATGTGGCTCGTCGCTTATATTTCCATTGCCGACCATCTTTTCTTCTTATCTTTGTGCATAAGCATTAGATGTAGATGTGAAGGGGCTCTGTAATACGGGGGCTTGAGGTCTCGAATGCTGCGGTTTTTATGTGCCTTGTGCAAAGGTCTCACGTTATACCTTTTATTTCTTCAAACATTATGAATATACAACAGTTAGAATACGTAGTTGCCCTCGATAAGTTTAGGCACTTTGCCAATGCTGCAGACCATTGCAACGTAACCCAGCCAACTCTTAGTACTATGATATCGAAATTGGAAGAAGAGTTGGGAGTGAAAATTTTTGATCGGTCGCGACAGCCTTTAATGCCTACGGCTATCGGTGCAACGATCATTGAGCAGGCTCAGAAAATTCTTTATGAGTGGAAGCAGATCCCCGTATTGGTTCAAAACGAATCGGCCAGCCTAGAAGGCACGATACGACTAGGTATCTTACCCACCATTGCTCCCTATTTATTGCCAATGATGTTGCCAGTGTGGCGCAAGGCTTTGCCAAAGTTAAAGATTCAGCTTAGCGAATTGCAGACCTCGCAATGTCTCGAACAGTTGCTGACAGATCAGATTGATATGGCTATCATTGCTTCGAAGGCTGAGACTGCAGGTATAAAGGACGATTTGTTGTACTTCGAGGAATTCTTTGCATATGTTTCGAAAGAAGAGCCACTCTTTTCGGAGTCTCTAGTTCGTAGTGCCGATGTCGATGCTAAGCGTCTGTGGCTGCTCGACGAGGGCCATTGCTTTCGTGATCAGTTGCTGCGATTTTGTGAAATCAAAGCTGAGTTCGATCACCAAACCTCATACTCGCAGGGAAGTATGGAATCCTTCATGCGATTGGTGGAGGCTGGTGAAGGATTGACCTTCCTGCCCGAGTTGGCAGTAAACACATTGTCTGAAGTGCAGAAGTCTTTGATTCGTCCTTTCGCCATCCCTCGTCCAGTTCGAGAGATTCGCTTAGCAATCAATGAAGTAAACGTGAGGGTGAATCTATTCAACGAACTTCTTCGCCTCATTCAATCGGTAGTACCAGCGAAGATGCATAAGCTGCAAGTGGGGCAATTTTTGGCATGATGGATGTCTAGCTTAGCAAGCACTTTTTCCTATTATACAAAAACAGAATCAGTAGTCTGGATTTTGCTTTTTCTTATTGTTAATCCTTGTACTTTCTATGCAAGTTAGTATCTTTGTGCTTGCTATGCAAGGATGCCTTGGCTGTGCGATTATCTAGACAATCAACCCTTTTTTTCAAAATAACTATGAACGATAAGAACCTAATGAATAGAGCTGCGGACAACATCCGCATCTTAGCTGCCTCTATGGTAGAAAAAGCAAAGAGTGGTCACCCAGGTGGTGCCATGGGCGGAGCAGATTTTATTAACGTGCTTTACTCAGAATTCTTAATCTTCGATCCTCGCAATCCTCGCTGGCCTGGTCGCGACCGCTTCTTCTTAGATCCAGGTCATATGTCGCCCATGTTGTATTCACAATTGGCAATGATTGGAAAGTATAGTATGGACGATTTGCAAGCATTCCGTCAGTGGGGAAGTTGCACGCCTGGCCATCCAGAGCTCGATTTGGATAGAGCCGTTGAAAATACTTCTGGTCCCCTTGGTCAAGGTCATACTTATGCAGTTGGAGCTGCAATAGCTGCCAAATTTTTGGCGCAGCGCTTGGGGTGGACGATGAGCCAAACCATCTATGCTTTCATCTCCGATGGTGGTATCCAAGAAGAGGTTTCGCAGGGTGCTGGACGAATCGCTGGTCACTTGGGTTTAAATAACCTCATTATGTTTTACGATGCCAACGATGTTCAACTTTCAACTACTGTCAGCGAAGTAAATTCTGAAGATGTAGCAAAGAAATATCGTGCTTGGGGTTGGCATGTTATTGAGATCGATGGTAATGACGTCGACGAAATTCGTACTGCTCTCACTGAGGCCAAAGCCGAGGGAGAGCGACCTACGCTTATCATCGGTCATACGCTTATGGGCAAAGGCTTGCTTAAAGCCGATGGTACAAGCTTTGCCAATCAGGTGAGCACTCACGGACAGCCTATTTCGGCAGCAGGTGCTTGTTTTGAAACTACGATTAAATCATTGGGTGGCAATCCAGAAGCGCCTTTCGTGATATTCGACGATGTAAAACAGCTCTATGCCGAGCGCTTAGCTCACCTCGAGGAGTTGCTAGACGATCGCTACAATGAGGAGGCTCGTTGGCGTCAAGATCATCCCGATCTAGCCAAGAAGATGGATGCTTGGTTTGCATCCGAGCTTCCATCGATCGACTGGGATGCAGTAGAGCAGAAGCCCAATCAAGCTACACGCTCGGCGTCGGCTACTGTATTGGGACATCTTGCAAAGAATGTTGAAAATATGATTGTAGCCTCTGCAGACCTCTCAAACTCGGACAAGACAGATGGCTTCCTAAAACATACTCACGCTATGAAGCGTGGCGACTTCAGTGGAGCGTTTTTGCAGATGGGCGTTTCTGAATTTACAATGGCTTGCCTTTGCTTAGGCATGGCACTACATGGTGGTGTAATACCAGCTTGTGCTACATTCTTTGTCTTCTCGGACTATATGAAGCCAGCCATCAGAATGGCAGCTCTAATGGAATTGCCAGTCAAGTTTATTTGGTCTCACGATGCCTTTAGAGTTGGCGAAGATGGCCCAACCCATGAACCTGTAGAGCAGGAGGCTCAACTCAGGTTGATGGAAAAACTGCACAATCATAGTGGTAAGCCCTCTATGTTGGTGCTCAGACCTGCCGACGTGCAAGAGACCACGGTAGCTTGGCAGATGGCTATGGAGAATAAGAGTACACCTACAGGGTTGGTGCTTTCGCGTCAGAATATTACCGATTTGCCAAATAAGGGTTGTCGCTACGAAGATGCTCAAAAAGCCAAGCGAGGAGCTTATATTGTAGAAGCAGACGAACGTCCAAATGTAGTTTTATTGGCTAGTGGCTCCGAGGTTTCTACTCTCGTCGAGGGTGCAGCGCTCTTGCGTGCCGATGGAATAAAGGTTAGCATCGTGTCTGTCCCCTCCGAGGGGCTGTTCCGTCTGCAAGACGAAGCCTATCAGCACGAAGTGTTGCCTATTGGTATCAAGCGCTTTGGCCTTACAGCTGGACTCCCAGTTACCCTCGAAGGCTTAATCGACTCATGTGGCAAGGTGTGGGGCTTAGAGTCATTCGGATTTTCGGCTCCTTACAAAGTACTCGACGAAAAACTCGGTTTTACTGCCGAGAATGTTTACCGACAGGTAAGAGAAATGCTTGCATAAGGCATAGTAGCAAATCTAACCGAATAATTACTAACGCATGAAAATAGGAATTTGCTGTGACCACGCAGGTTACGCACTCAAGGAACATATTAAGGACTTACTGTCAAAGAAAGCTTATGAAGTGATCGACTTCGGGTGCTTTTCGAGCGAGAGTGTCGATTACCCCGATTTTGCGCACCCGATGGCAAGCAGCATCGAGCGTGGCGACTTAAGCCAGGGGATATCTATCTGTGGAAGTGGTAATGGTATCTCTATGGTGGTCAATAAATATCCACATTTGCGCGCAGCACTCTGTTGGACTACTGAAATAGCTAGTTTAGCTCGCCTGCACAATGATGCCAATGTACTTTCACTGCCAGCACGATTTGTGTCTGTAGCCGAAGCAGAGCAGATACTTGAGGCTTTTCTCAGTACCGAATTTGAGGGTGGCAGACACCAAAAGCGTATAGACAAGATCCCTATTGTTGGCTAAGACTTATTGGCCAAGAGCAGTGGCTTATTAAAGAGAGTTTCCTCTTTCCTATTGCTTGCCATATGGTTGGTGATTATTAGGAAGGAAGAGACTCTTTTTGAATCATTTCGACTAAGATTTCCCACATTCATAGAATACAAACAACAAACAAAGAATAAATACTTATGGCCAATTGGTTTGAATGTAAAGTTTCATACGAAAGAATAAGTGATAACGGACTACCTCGCAAATCGAGCGAGAGTTACCTAGTAGATGCATTTAGCTTCACCGATGCCGAGGCTCGATTGATCGAGGAGGTTACTCCCTTTTCTAGCTCCGGCGAGTTTACTATTAGCAATATCCGCCGCGTGCACTTGGCCGAGCTTTTTCTAGACGAGGTCGATGCTCATGATAGATACTACCGCTGTAAAGTGCAGTTTATAATGCTCGATGAAAAGAATGGAGTAGAGAAAAAAACGGCTGTACAAATGATAGTCAAGAGCAATACTTTGCAGAATGCAGTTGCGGAACTCGAAAAACAAATGGGTAAAGGACTGCAAGAGTATGAGATCGTATCTGTAACCGAGACTCCTATTATGGATGTTTTCACTTTCCGTTCGTCGCAATGAGCCAAATAGCATCACGATTAAAGTCTTATGTAGATAACTTGCCTCCACAGGTGCGCTTGGCTGCGGTATCTAAATTTCACACTACAGACGAAATTCTCGAAGCCTATCAGGCTGGCCAACGACTTTTTGCAGAGAGTCGCGTACAAGAGCTTACTGCTAAGGTTGAGCACTTGCCAGCAGATGTGGAGTGGCATTTTATAGGCCACTTGCAGACTAATAAGGTGAAGTATCTTGCTCCTTTTGTCTCGCTTATCCACAGTGTCGATTCGATGCGCTTGTATCGTGAGATCGATAAGCAGGCCAAGCGAGTAGGGCGTACAATACCTGTTCTGCTACAAGTGTATATTGCCGACGAAGATACCAAGAGCGGCTTCTCACCCGAGGAGCTCCTTGATGCACTAAAAGAGATCTTTGAAAAGCATAGCGATGCGTCGGTTCAGATATGTGGGCTGATGGGGATGGCTACTTATACCGACGATAAGGAGCAGATCCGTGCTGAGTTTGCCCTTCTCAAAAATCTTTTTGAAGAGGTCAAAGCTAAGTTCTTTGCGAACGATGAGCAATTCGCTGAAATCTCTATGGGTATGAGTGGCGACTATCAGATTGCCATAGAGGAGGGTAGTACTCTGATACGAATCGGTACGGCTATCTTTGGCGAACGAAGCTACTGATGTGCTTAGCTCCACTTCTGCCGAATTAGATCTGCTAAATACTTAATTTATTCCAAAAATCTGTTTACCTTTACTCTGCAGAGGTCAATGAAGTCCTCTGAAGTAAATTGTTTAGCTATGGATTTGGTACAAATTATTAAAGAACAAGCAGCTCCGCTTATCGCTAATGTTAGTGGTTTGACAGACGACAAACGAGAAGGCGTATTGGGATCACTCTCCGACAGTATCGTTGGAGGTATCAAAGGGCAGTTGCAGTCGGTAGATGGTATTAGTTCGCTCACGGATTTATTTGCTGGTAAGACCGCTTTGGCAGACAACCCTATCGTTGCTCAGATTCAAAATCTCTTTACCGACGATGCTGTAAAGCGCTTAGGTATCGACAACTCAATTGTGCAAAATATTGTCTCTCAGCTCCCTGCAGTTATTAGCTCTATAGGAGCAAAACTTGGAAGTTCAAATATTGACTTAGCCGATATTCTCACTTCGCTCACAGGCAAAGAGGGAGCTAAAGGTGGTGGCTGGCTATCGATACTTAAGAAGATTTTGCAGCTATTCTTGGGCAAGAAGAAGTAGATTTCGGCTCTAAGTAATCGAATCAGCCTTTCTCACTTGCGCTCTTTGCTCATTTCGAAGCAAAATAATAGGGGTGAGAGGTGCTGATTGACCAATCCTTCGAGGGCTTTTTTTGCTATAATAGATATTTCTATAGCCAAAAGGCTTGTCGGA
>CAZHWP010000079.1:0-6139 GCA_964535945.1 uncultured Porphyromonas sp. | reverse complement strand
AAGCATTAGGTGTGATCGATCGTTCTTCCTACCTGTTCGCTCTTGTCTGAAGGGCATCTCATTATTGCCATCCCTAGGATGGCGCTACTTAAACCATGCCTTCTTGGAGTACGTAAAGCTAGCCCGATCCACGCCCCCACGAATGGTTGCTTACGCTTAATCCATCATGGGACTATCGAAAATGATATCCACTTAACAGGGAAGAGCGGATCACACTGCTATGAGTAGGATTGCAAATTCCAGCCAAACAAATAGCGTGATTTGGTACAGAATTGTACCAAGAGAACTCTTGGGAAGCCAAAAAATCGGCAAAAACCGCCCGTTCATTGCGTTATTTGCGTACGAAGTAACAGTTGACGCAAAATAATGGATTTACACAATTGTCTGACTGTCAAGGCTTTGAGAAAATCAATGATAAATCACCTCAGAAAAACATGCCTCAAGTCGTCTTAAAACATAAGGTGATTTTTTCAAAACACCTTATGTTCAGAAAAAATCACCTTGTGTTTTAGAAAAAAGACCTTATGTTTTGGGTGAAAACTCCTTTTGTAGCGAAATGAAGCTCAAAAGGATGGATTTCTTTGCTCCTAGATTCAAAATTGTTCTCCCTTTTGAAGCTGCACTGTTTGGTACGAAAATGCACCAAATTTGAGACTCTCTAGGCAGCTATGGTTCTTCCTATATTTCGAAGTATAAGTCAATAATCTAAGCGTCCTATTCTATTTGTGCGATTCTGAAATGAATCAAACACGGGGACGCATTGTTGAAGTCGGGAGAATCTTATTCGATCATATATATCTTGCAGTTTATTTTTGGCCAGTCATTGATCTTTCGATGCGATTCGATACGTGCTATGAAGACTTTGCCAGCATCCATCAGTCGTGAAATGATGAGGTTTAGCTCTCGGGGCACCCAGCCAATACGCAGATCATCGAGGTAGCAGGCTATGGCTTGGGGATCGTGTTCGTTGGCAGGGTCTCGTTGCAAGCGCAAAGTATCTTCCTCATGGATTAGCTCGTGCAGATTTTCTTTTTGACTGCAGTAGCTTGTGCCTGCCACTACGATATCGAGTAGGAAAATTTCCCTCGAAAAGCTCACGAGTCCACTTTTTGAGAAGTCTTGTTTGCTTAGCAGCTCTATAATTGCTGGACTTATAGGTATTATTCCTTGATGCATGATAAGATGTGTTGGTACTTAGTTTTTAATTCCTCGAGCTTCACTTTTGCTTCTTCTATTGCTGTCGATAGCATCTCTTGCATGGCATTGAGCTGCACTTCGTCGAAGAGTAGGCTTCTTTGATTGAAGGGGAAGCTAGCTTCAATCTCCTCAATGCGTTTTAGTAAGGCTGCTATTCTTCGTTTTAGTATCTCTATCTTCTCCTCTATACTATCGGCGTCTTTTGTTAGCGTATCGGGTCTTTTGCTGTCTATGGCTAGAATGATGTCTTTTAGTCGCTCTAGGTCTTTGCGTTCGTATGCAAGTTTAGTCTGAATGAATAGAAGATACTCCTCTTCACTTTGATTGGGGTTGAGGTCGGGGTGCAATCTTTTCGCTAGTGCATAATAGATCGTGCGCATCTCTTTCGAGTCTTCTTCCGACATAAGTGGTGAGCTGAGAAATGCACGAGCCTCATCGATCAGTTTTGCCTGTTTTTCGATCCTCTTTAACAACTCGTCGAGCTCCTCCCTCGCTTCACTCTCTACGGTGTCAATATCGGGCATCTCACCCCTGTTGAAGTAGGCCTGACACTTATCTATGAGCCTTTTGTAGAGGGCGATATCGGTTTCGATCACGAAAAGTTCGTGCTGCGAACGGCCTATCAACTCGAGATACAAAGCAAAGAGTTCGTCCTTGTCTTGTGTAAGTAGTTTACTATGCTTTAAGAAAGCCGCCAAAAACTCTTCTTTCAATTGCTCGAAGAGTTGTTGCTTGGCTGCGGTTTCGGGATTTAGTTCAATGGTGTTATTGCTCTTGTTCATAAGATCCTTAGTATTTCAAAATCTAAGCCTGAAATCTTTCATATTACAATGTATGCGAAGCTGAATGTGCTTGTAGCAATGTAGATGCTTGCAACGAATGTGTAGCTCAGTTTCGACATATAAAGATACGAATTAACTGGCTAATAACAAGTTTCAAATAGACCTAAAGCCAGATCTTTTTCTGGGGTTCGCCTTTTGTTTATAAGCCAAGAGAGTAGCGGATTTTTCGTAACTTTGCAGCCAAATTCAAACGCAAACAGATTTAGCACCTGGCTCTAGAAGAGCCCCCTAATCAAATCCACCCATGGGAATATTCTCCGACGAAATCAATTCGAGACGCACCTTTGCTATCATTAGCCACCCCGACGCTGGTAAAACAACACTTACCGAGAAACTGCTCCTATTTGGTGGAGCTATACATGAAGCAGGGGCTGTAAAAAGCAATAAGATAAAAAAAACTGCTACTAGCGACTGGATGGAAATTGAGCGCCAGCGTGGAATCTCGGTGGCAACGGCGGTGATGGGCTTCAACTATCAAGGCTACAAGGTAAATATTCTCGATACACCTGGTCACCAAGACTTTGCCGAAGACACTTATCGTACTCTCACGGCGGTAGATAGCGTTATCATTGTGATAGATAGCGCCAAAGGGGTGGAGCAACAGACGCGGAAGCTGATGGAGGTTAGTCGCCAACGCAATACCCCCGTAATCGTATTTATCAATAAGCTCGACCGTGAAGGTTTGGATCCCTTCGATCTGCTCGACGAGGTAGAACAGGAACTACAAATAAAAGTGAGACCACTCTCGTGGCCTATTGATATGGGGCAGCGATTCAAAGGGGTGTATAATATCTATGAGCAGGGGCTCAACCTTTTTACTCCCGACAAGCAGCACGTGAGCGAAACGATCGAGATCGACAGCCTCGATTCGCCAGAGTTAGAAAAACATATCAGTGCCAAGCAAGCCGAGACTTTGCGTGCCGACCTAGATCTGATTGAAGGAGTTTATCCCGACTTCGATCGTGAAGCATATCTTGATGGCAATCTAGCACCTGTTTTCTTTGGTTCGGCGCTAAATAACTTTGGAGTCCGTGAGCTACTCAATTGTTTTGTTGAGATAGCTCCATCGCCTAAGCCGATCGAAGCTGTAGAGCGAATAGTTGATGCTCATGAAGAAGCCTTTACTGGCTTTGTGTTTAAGATTCACGCCAATATGGACCCCAATCACCGCAGCTCGATTGCTTTTGTAAAAATCTGCTCTGGACGCTTCGAGCGTAATGTAAACTACAAGCACATGCGCCTAGGTAAGCAGATGAGGTTTAGTAGCCCAACAGCCTTTATGGCGCAGCGCAAGGAAACGGTCGATGAGGCCTTTGCTGGCGATATTATCGGTCTTCCAGATACGGGAAACTTCAAGATTGGCGATACGCTTACATCGGGTGAGGACCTGCACTTCAAGGGCTTGCCAAGCTTCTCGCCAGAACTCTTTAAGTATATCGAAAACTCTGATCCGATGAAGACCAAGCAACTCGAAAAGGGCATCGAACAGCTGATGGGAGAGGGTGTTGCACAGCTCTTCGTAAACCAGTTTAATGGTCGTAAGATAATCGGAACGGTAGGACAGCTACAGTTCGAGGTGATACAGTATAGGCTCTTGCATGAATATGCTGCTCAGTGCAGATGGGAGCCTATTCATCTTTACAAGGCCTGCTGGATCGAGTGTAACAGCGAGGAAACGCTGCGAAACTTCAAACTGCGCAAGGCTCAATACATGGCCAAGGATATTGCTGGACGAGACGTTTATCTTGCCGACTCTGCTTATGTGCTTAGTATGGCACAGCAAGACTTTCCCGAGATCAAGTTTCACTTTACGAGCGAATTTTAGCTCCTTGTATTGCTAGAAGCATAGCTAAAAAGAGAGTCGCTAATGTGATAAAATAGAGTGTGATTGCATGAATGGATTGCCTTTTTGGACGGGTCAGACCATTTACGACCTATTGTTTACTCTCCTTATCTTGCAGTTTGGAGTCTTAGGCTTGGTGTCTGCTCGTGTGCCAGGATTCTTTCGCGAATTGCTCAAGGCTGTTGCCTTCTCTCAAGAGTCCGTATTTTTCGCTACTCTACATCGATATATACGTCCAAGGCTTTTCGTCCTTATCGGTAGGATGCAAAATGCCATGCTATTGACCATTAGTTTCTATCTGTTTTTCGACGAAACAGTGTCTCTAAGTTCTTTTGCCTTGGGGCAGAGCGTGGTCTTTCTGATTTTGCTTTTCCTGATATTACTGCTGTTTTTTCTTGTCAGACGATTGTTTTATGCACTCTTTGGTTATCTCTATTTCGACCGAGAGCACGTCAAGCAATGGCAACGTCGATACGACCTTTTGGAGTGGATCTGGGGGATAATGTTATATCTTGTGCCGGTTATTGCTATGAGTTCTAACTCAATAGAAATAGCCTTTTGGCTTTTTATTTCCATCTTTATTTTGTGGCGAATAGTACTATTAATAAAGACTTTTGTCGATATTAATGTGAGAGATATTGGCTATTTGCAGCTTTTGTTGTACCTTTGCAGCCACGAATTTCTCCCTTTCGTTTATTTGCTCGTAGCGTTAGTCTACAGTGTAAACAACAATGAATTATTGATGTCATGGCAGTTAAAATAAAGAAAGTATTAGTCTCTCAACCCGCTCCTATATCTGGCAAGTCGCCTTATCACGACATAGCAAACAAACATGGCTTTGAGCTAGTTTTTAGGCCTTTCATTAAAGTTGAGTCGGTTACAGCTCGTGAATTTCGCAATCAAAAAGTCAATATCCTAGAACATACCGCAATTATTTTTACAGCTCGTACAGCTATTGATCACTTCTTTGCACTATGCGAAGAGTTGAGAGTAGCCATCCCCGAGTCGATGAAGTACTTTTGTGTGAGCGAGCAGGTGGCTGTATACTTGCAGAAGTACATCGTTTATCGCAAGCGTAAGGTTTTCTATCCAAACGAAAATGGACCGCTCGAGGATTTGGTACGCATTATTGCCAAGCACAATAAAGAAATATACTTCTTGCCACTCGCCGAAGAGCATAAGGATGACCTTATACAATTGCTTACCCAGAAGAAGATTAACTTCCAGCGAGCTATCATGTATCGCACGGTGAGTAACGACTTCGCTCCCGAAGAGACCTTCGACTATGATTTGCTCATCTTTTTCAGCCCAGCAGGTATCAACTCGCTATTAAAGAACTTCCCCAATATCGACCAGGATAAGCATTACTTTGCTGCCTTTGGACCCTCTACGGCACAGGCTGTGCTAAATGCAGGACTTCGATTGGATATTTCTGCACCTAGCGAAGAGTTTCCTTCTATGGCAATGGCATTAGATAACTTTATGAGCAAGAAATGACCCAAAGCACCCCTTGCCTAAGGCATAGGCTTCAAAAAAACGAACGCCTTTACCTTCGAAATGAGATTAGTACTCTCTTTGCCGAAGGAAAGGCGTTTGTTGCATATCCGCTGAGGGTTATCTATCGAGTTGAAGAGAATGAGAAGAGTCCGGGATTGGCGATGCTGGTATCGGTGGCAAAAAGGCGATTCAAAAGGGCTCACGATAGAAATAGGGTGAAGCGTCTGATACGCGAGTCTTATAGGCTGAAGAAGAATGAACTATATACGTATGTTCACAGCCGCAAATTTTCCGTGCAGATCGCCTTTGTAATGGTTGGCTCTACTTTGCCTACCCAAGAAGATGTCAATCATGGTATGAATAAGGCTCTTACACGGATTCTTGCCGATCTGGCTCGTAAGATAGATGAAATGGCATCGACATCTAATTGATTTCATCAAGAATTTGAATTGCTTTGTATCATGAAAAAGCTATTGTTTTTCGTTCGAAAACTTTTGTTGAGCATACTACTTGCTCCAATCTATTTCTATAAAAAAGCAATTTCTCCTTTATTGCCACCCTCTTGCCGCTTTACTCCCTCTTGCTCGACATACGCCGTAGAGGCGCTAAAAAAGCATGGTCCATTCAAAGGCTTGTATCTGTCTGTCTGGCGCATTTTAAGGTGTAACCCGTGGGGTGGAAGTGGATATGATCCTGTGCCTTAATTCAGCTTCGAATAAGGTCTCCTGAACTATATTTATTACCTTTGGAGAATTCTTTG
>CAZHWP010000078.1:0-6222 GCA_964535945.1 uncultured Porphyromonas sp. | reverse complement strand
TAAAGCGAATGAACTGGCGAGGCGGGATTGCAAATCCCACAGACAAACGCCAACGATCTGGATTTGGCTGAAGGAAATAACTAAGGCGGGATTGCAAATCCCGCTGACAATTAAAACGCAACGCCCTCCCATGTAGGAGAAATCGGCGCCAGCACAGCGTGTTGAGAGCCCTGTATAATGGATGCAGATCGAGGCGACAAGTGGGAGCTTCACGGGAGCAGACTCAGGTCTGTGACCGAAAGCGAATCACGTAGGCAACGAAGATCTGCGCCGTTAGACAAGGTTCTCAAGCCATTAGACAAGCCCCTCATTAGTACGGTGCCGTACTAAACAAAACAAAACGAAGGGAGAAAACAGGCAAAAAGAGCCCGCTCCTTGCGTTATTTACGTGCGAAGGCACTCTTGCACCAAAATAACGTATTCTCACAACACACTGACAATCACACAATTAGAAAACAACAGGGTAAAAGAGAGAAAAATCAAGACAAAAAACAGCTAAAAACACCAGGTCTTTTGACTCGAAACATCAAGTGTTTTTTTTGAAACATCCCATGTTTTGAGAAAAACACCTTATGTTTTCAGGCAAACATCAAATCGGACGAAAAACGCAGTCCCTAGTTTCAAAAAGAAACAGATTCCGAAGCAAGAGCAATTAGTACGTAACTACACCAAACAAGAACATTCAGTAGTAGCAGCGAGAAGCAATCAAGCAGCCCAAAGGGGATAGAAAAAAAATAAAGCACAACGACCCAACCCCCAAAAAAAACAAGAACAACTTGCTACACAAAAGCAAGAAAAAGCGTACTTTAGCCGTGAGCACTAGTATCCTAAAGGCAATCGCAATAAGACTCATAGCTAGTGTTGGCTCTAGGAAAGAATTACAAGCCCCTACAGAACAGAAAAAAACCAATATGAAAAAGATTTTCATTTCAAGTTGTATAGCGATTACATGCTGCTTAGGTCTAAGCGCCCAAACACAATTCGCCGCAGGAATCGGCGCTTCATTTACGAACCTAAGCCCCAGCATCGAACTGGCAGCGAAGCTCGATGAGCGACTCACAATAAGAGCTGGAGTGGGCGGTTTATATCTAAGCAACAACTTCACAAAAGAGGTACGTGTAGATAAGATTTACGAAGAATTGGGCTACCAACCTCGAGCCGAATTGAAAGCAAAACTCTCGAGTTGGAATGGAAATCTACTGCTAGACTACAGCCCATTCGAAGGGTTTGACCTATTAAGCTTTACTGGAGGCTTGATCATAGGAGCACCAACAGCAAACTTCGATATCATGTTGGTTAATCCGAATACAGGAAGGCCTTTCACCGAAGATCTTTCGGCCGAAGACCATGCACTCATAACAAGCCCGGTAGAAATAGAGGTAAATGGCAAGCAATATGCTGCTCAGTTACGCCCAGATGGAGGTGCCGACCTGAAGGTACGCACCAGCAGTCTAATACGTCCCTATATAGGCATTGGACTTGGCAGAGCCGTAGCAAAAAGTCGTGTGGGATGGAAGCTCGATCTGGGACTAGCCTTTGGCTCGGGACTCAAAGCTACTAGCCCACAAATGACAACAGGCGAACCTTTAGATCTAATCATGGATGCCATACCAGAAAAAGATCAGCATTGGCTAGAAACTGCAGATCGGATCGCCAAATTTTGGCCACAACTCAAGCTTGCAATTTACTACCGCATCAACTAAAGCTCTGGTGAGATGCCGAAAAATAGGGCATCTGGCAGCAATAACTTAGAGTCTTTCAACGAAAGCAACAAATAGGCCGAGCGGGGAAAAACAATCCCTGCTCGGCCTAAATACTATCATCTCAGCCTAACACAAAAGCTACAGGAGCAAGTAAGGCAGATTACTTCTTGTAATACTTCAAAGCTGTAGGCATAAAGTCCTGAATAGCCTTCACACGATTGGCATCACTTGGGTGAGTGCTGAAGAATTCCGATTTGGGAGCTCCACTTTTAGCAGACATCTTCTGCCAAAACGTAACTGCCGCACGGGGATCATAACCAGCCATTGCCATAAAGGTTAGCCCTAGCTTGTCGGCCTCGTACTCTTGAGTACGATTGTAGGGCAAGGTGACGAGCACCTGCGAACCGATACCATAGGCTTGGCCAACTACAGCCTGCAACAAGGCAGACTTTTGCGAAACGGCCACACCAAGCACGTTACCTCCGAGACGACGTAGGTATTCTTGGCTAATGCGTTCGTTTGAGTGACGGGCCACGGCATGGCTCACTTCGTGACTGACCACCGTTGCAAGCTCGGCATCGGACGACACCAACTTAAGTAAACCCGTATAGACCACAATCTTACCCCCAGGCATACAGAACGCATTGATAGCAGGATTTTCCACCACGTTGAATTCCCATTTCATTTGGCTTGCCAAATTCGCCATATTATTTGCTTTAAGGTATGCATCTGTGGCACGAGCCACATTGCGCCCCACACGCGTAACCTGATCGAGTGACTTTGTATTGGTAGTGAGATTGGCCTTGCTAATAAAGTCTCTGTACTGAAGAGCGCTAGAACTGATAACCTCAGAGTCGGAAACCAGCAATACCTGATTGCGTCCCGTAATGGGGACTGTACCACAAGATTGTAGCATTGCAGAGAGAAGAATGCTTATAAGGCCAATTAGTAAGAACTTTGCTTTCATAGTCGGATCAAATAATTAAGTGACACTTCATTTTCACGTTTAGCTATGCACTTTTCCTGGCAAAGCGACAGCTACGCCATGCTAAGATAATTGAATTAATTGAAAACGAGTGACAATGCAAGCAGCATTACTTCTAGAAAAGTAAGCTGAAAAGTGCACTTTCGTTGTAGATATCAAAGACTCACCTGCAAAAAAAACAAACCACTAAGCCCATTGAAAGCGAATCGGGCACTGTAGGTAATTGCAAGCAACAACGCTAGTATAGCAATTATGAAAAGGCCTAAAGTTAATAGCAAGATCCATTTTTGTATATTTGCTGTCGACAGCATTTACTTCAACCACCTTTATTGTAACCTAAAGCGCTGTTCGACTCTGAATAACACATATTATAATAATGAGAAAGCTATTCCCAATTGCTCAAATAGCAATAATCGTATGCACTGTACTACTTACAAATAGCAGCATGCACGCACAAGAGATTGATTCGTGCCGAATTGTTTGTGACAGCCTTAATATAATAGAAGACTCCGAGCCGATTACCCTCAGAACTTACCTTTCGAAGAAAGAGATCATTGGGCTGGCAATACCTGCTGCCTTTGTCAGCTACGGCGTTATTTCGATCGAAAGCAAAGCACTCAGAAAGCTCGACAGAAGCATCCGCAAAAAGATTATCGACACAAAGTCGGTATGGAAAAACAGCTGGGACGACTATCTACAATACGCTCCTATTGCAACAGCCTTTGGGCTAAAGCTTGCTGGGCTAAAGAGCAAGCACAATTACAGCGAAATGCTTATCCTAGGAGCCATGAGTGGAGCCCTAGAATTTGGGACTGTATATGGGACAAAGATACTGGTAGGTAGAGAGCGTCCAAACGGCAAAAACAGAATTTCCTTTCCCTCTGGACATACAGCTACAGCATTTATGGCAGCCGAGTTTTTGCATCAAGAATACATAGACGAATCGCCCTGGATAAGCGTGGCGGGATACAGCGTAGCAAGCTTAGTAGGCATCTCACGAATATTCAGAAACAGACATGGGCTTAGCGATGTAGTGGCTGGTGCTGGGATAGGCATTCTGAGCACAAAGTTTGTCTATTGGGCCTACCCAAAGGTGCAAAAATTGTTTAGCAAGAAGGGATTTGAACGTAAAACATTTCAAGCTATTTTTGGCCCAAGCTTTCAAGAAGGTGCCTATGGGATTAGCCTAGCATGCACATTCTAATAATGATTCATTTTGGAAGCGCAATAATGGCGTGTAAAGGTCAAGCAATTGAGGGAATAGCTACGAAAAACTAGAGTACATACCGTTTAGAGCTGAGAGATTATCTAGTCGGAACCTGCAAGCTATCACATCCACGAACCCAACATTGTACACACCCCAACGAACAGTTCTCGGAACAGCAACTCGATCAATAATTCGACCCCCTGTAACACCTCTCGTATTTGGAAGAGACCATGATCCACAGTGCCTGTACGCTAATAACGGCGGATGTATTTTAGCCAGGCCTCGTCCTCAATGCTCTTGCACAGAGACTTTATCAGTTTATCGTGGTTGACCTTGTCGAATCACTCCTCTAAATCTAATACGGTAATTTCGGTGTACCCCTCAGTCCAATACCCTTGAGCACGGAGATCCGCTTGGTGATCGAGTGGAAATAACCCCTAGGCAACGAATATAGAAATTCGCAGCCATAAAGAAGCGTCACAATTGCAAATCGCTGCGAAATTTTCGGGACTCGAACTCAGATATTCACCTTAGCAAACCCCTTCACCCTCAATGAAAAAAGAGATAGACTATCATATCTGATTTTTTTGCGTATCTTTGTAACGCCCGTAACTGTTACGGAGCTAACAAAAGCAATTGGTATGAAGTTTTACAACAGAACAAGCGAATTGGCAGAACTGAAACGGATACAAAACTTATCGTTCAGTGAGCACTCCCGCCTGACTGTGGTAACAGGCAGACGAAGGATAGGAAAAACAAGCCTTATCATGAAGTCGGTCGAGGGATTACCTACCGTCTATCTGTTTGTCGGTCGTAAAAGCGAAGCTACGCTTTGTTCGGAGTTTGTTCCGATTATTGCTCAATCTCTTGATGCCTTTGTTCCAGCCGAGATACGTACATTTCGCTCACTATTCCAATATCTGATGGAGCTGGCTTCACAAAAGTCGTTCAATCTCGTTATAGATGAATTTCAGGAGTTCTACAACATCAATGAATCGGTATATAGCGACATGCAGAATATCTGGGACGCTTATCGAAAGAAGTCAAAAATGAATCTGATTGTTTCTGGCTCTATTTATTCGTTGATGCGGAAAATATTCCAGGACAAGAAAGAACCTCTCTTTGGCAGAGCAGATAATATCATCAAACTATCGGCTTTCGACTTGAGTACACTCAAAGAAATCATCAGCGATTACCATCCCGATTATACCAATGACGACTTACTTGCTCTCTATGCCATTACGGGTGGAGTTCCCAAGTATGTAGAGCTGTTTTGTGATAATGCCACATTGAGCATAGAGGGGATGATTTCATTCATGGTTCGGGAAAATTCTCCTTTTACCGATGAGG
Organism: uncultured Porphyromonas sp.; assembly: GCA_964535945.1. GTDB lineage: Bacteria > Bacteroidota > Bacteroidia > Bacteroidales > Porphyromonadaceae > Porphyromonas. Next base: position 977 of record CAZHWP010000078.1, on the reverse strand, counting down.
GAAAAAATCTACTGATAGAAGAGTTTGGAAAGAACTATGCCACCTATTTCTCTATACTAAGTGCTATTTCAGGAGGAGTCAATACTCAACCCGAGATAGAGGCGTCATTAGGGGACAAAAGCATTGGAGGGCAGATCAAACGGCTTATTGAAGATTACAATATCATTGTCCGCCAACGCCCTATATTGGCAAAAGAAGGAAGTCAAACTGTTCGATATGAAATACAGGACAACTTTATTCGCTTTTGGTTCAACTACTTCGACCGCCATCGTTCTCTGATAGAGATCAAGAACTTTACTGCTTTACAAGCAATCATCAAATCCGATTATCCCACCTATTCGGGGAAAGTATTGGAAAGGTATTTCAAGCAACAACTTGCCGAAAGTTTCCAATATCGAGCCATTGGTTCCTGGTGGGAGCCAAAAGGCAATCTGAATGAAGTTGATATTGTCGCTCTGAAATTGGAGAAAAACCAAGCCTTAGTAGCCGAAGTAAAACGACAGAAGAAAAACTTCAAGCCAGAACTGCTTGCTGCAAAAGTAGAGCTTCTTAAGAATAAGTTACTGCCAAAATATCAGGTGGAGACACTTTGCTTGTCGTTGGAAGATATGTAACCCAATTGAGATGTTAATCTGGCAATGCTTGTTTTGGGCATCCAACGAATAATGAGCCTGTCGTTCTTTTGTCACTTTTTGTTCCACACAGTCTATGACTGTATTCAGATGGGGGATATGGCTATAAAAGGAAAATCCCCTCAAGTCTTTGAACCTGAAGGGATTAGAATCTTTTTTTTGGATTTGAGCTCTATTTTGCTCTCTGTTTTCCAATTTTGTGGTGCCACCAGGAATCGAACGAACGATTTAAGTGGCTATCAATCTCAATAATATTTTTTTTCAAAAAGTAGAATAATCTCTAAAAAATCACCAAAAACATACTACGTTTTGCACTTATCTGCTCTTAGGCTATTTCCATTACAA
>CAZHWP010000077.1:4160-6298 GCA_964535945.1 uncultured Porphyromonas sp. | reverse complement strand
CGGCCGAAAAGTTCACTACACTGCTCAAGAATGAAGGAGCGGAGATCGTGAACGAAGAGAAGTGGGGGCTGCGTAAGCTTGCCTATCCTATTCAGAAAAAATCTACAGGCTTTTACTGCTTCATCGAGTTTAAGGCTCAGCCCGAGCTAATCGCAAAGCTGGAAGTTCAATTCCGTCGCGACGAGCGCGTAATCCGTTTCTTGACCTTTAAGCAAGAAAAATTTGCTGCAGAGTATGCGGCCAAGAGAAGGAACAAGAGAGTAGCAACCCCAGAAGAAGTTAAGGAGGCATAAATCATGGCAGTAAATCGTCAATCACGTCAATCGGAGATTCGTTATCTCACACCGCTGTCTGTTGATAGCAAAAAGAAGAAATATTGTCGCTTCAAAAAGAGTGGCATCAAATACATTGATTATAAGGATCCTGAGTTTTTGAAGAAGTTTCTCAATGAGCAGGGCAAGATTTTGCCTCGCCGCATTACAGGTACTTCGCTCAAGTTTCAGCGTCGTGTGGCTCAGGCCGTAAAGCGTGCGCGTCACTTGGCGCTCCTGCCTTATGTAACAGACATGATGAAATAATCTAACGAGGAGGATAACAATGGAAGTAATACTAAAAGAAGATATACATAACTTAGGGTACAAAGACGATGTAGTAATCGTAAAAGATGGCTATGGTCGTAATTACCTAATCCCACAGGGCAAAGCTGTCATCGCATCGGTTTCTGCCAAGAAAATGCTTGCCGAAGAACTGCGTCAGCGTGCTCACAAGCTCGCTCAGATCAAGGCCGAAGCTGAGGAGTTGGCTAAGAAGTTGGAGGGTCTCGACATCAAGGTGGTAGTGAAGGCCAGCAATACGGGTAGTATTTATGGTAGCGTAACAAACATTCAGATTGCCGATGCTATTGCAGCTAAAGGCATCGAAATCGATCGTCGTAAGATCCAGCTTAAGCAAGTGAAAGAAATCGGTAACTATGTGGCAATCGTGCGCTTGCATAAGGAAGTAAACGTTGATTTACCCTTTGCCGTAGTTCCAGAAGATGCCCCAGAGCAACAGCCAAAGCCAGTAGTAGATGCTCCTGAGCAGGTAGATGCTCCTGTAGCAGAAAAAACCGAAGCAGAATCGGCAGAATAGTCGGTAGATTCGCTTCAATTCATATTGAAATATCCCTCAAGGTTTTTGCGAACCTTCGAGGGATATTTTTTCTTACACTTGGTGCTTCTTATTCTGAGTTTTCTTTCTTACCTTTGCAGAGCCGAAAAAGAGATGGAATACCTTAATTAATGGGTGCAGACTGAATGGGGGTGGAACCTTATTTCAACACCAAAGGGTTGAAGGCTTTTTCATAACTATGCTCTTCCATATTTCGCTGAGCTTCGGGTGTGAATCTGCTATTTCGTTCGGCTCGTTTCGAAACATTCAGAATAACTTAAAATACAAATTCGATGATGATTATTGGTGTTCCCAAAGAAATTATGCACGGGGAAGCTCGTGTGGCTGCTAGCCCAGAAACTGTGGCAAAATTTGTAGCCGATGGTTTTACTGTACTCTTTGAAAAAGGTGCTGGCGAAGGTGCTCAGTATCACGATGAGGAGTATGTAGCTGCTGGTGCCAAACTTGTAGATGGCGCAAAGGCTGTGTATGATGGTGCAGATGTAATCTTGAAGGTGAAAGAGCCCCTATTCAACGACGCTCTTGGTGTTCATGAGGTAGATCTTATGCGCAAGGGTCAGTATCTGATCACGTTCATCCACCCTGCATCGCCAGTCAATCATGAGATGGTACGCAAGCTCGCAGCAAAGGGCGTGATCGGCCTTACACTCGACGGAATTCCACGTATCTCACGTGCTCAAAACCTTGACGCCCTTACTTCTATGAGTACTTGCGCTGGTTATAAGGGTATCCTGATGGCTGCCAATGACTTTGCAAGCTTCATCCCCATGATGGGTACTGCGGTAGGTATGATACCTCCCGCCAAAGTGATGGTGATCGGTGTTGGTGTGGCTGGTCTGCAAGCACTTGCTACTGCCAAGCGTCTTGGTGCAATCACTTATGCTGCCGATATCCGCCCAGCAGCTGCCGAACAGGCCACGAGCCTTGGTGCCAAGATTGTTGATACGGGTGTACCTGCCGAACTTGCA
>CAZHWP010000077.1:1700-4150 GCA_964535945.1 uncultured Porphyromonas sp. | reverse complement strand
CGCACCGTCGCCCGCTTCCATGCCTCGTAGTCGAACTTTCTGAAGATGTGCTTGCCAAAGAACGCGAATTGCTCAAAGATACGATCCAAGATATGGATATCGTATTCTGTAGCGCATTGGTACCAGGCAAGATTGCTCCTATCATCATCACTGAAGAGATGGTAAAGGGTATGAAGCGTGGATCTGTGATCGTAGATATCTCTATCGACCAAGGTGGTAACTGTGCGATCACACCTCCAGGAACAAAGGAAGTGAAGCATGGAGTTATGATCCAAGGTATCAAGAACATCCCAGGCCTATTGCCAAAGAGCTCTACATGGATGTTTGCAAACAACATGTACAACCTCATCAAGTATCTCGTGAAGGATGGCCAGATCAACCTCGACCTAAGCGACCAAGTGTGCAGCAGCATCTTGGTATGTAAAGATGGGGAAATCGTTCACACGGGTGCCCGTGAAGCAATGGGTATCTAATCGCATCTAGCGATACATACTCTTTCATACAGGAGCCAAGGATCGATGCCCATTGTGGCTTGAGTCCTTGGCTCTTAATCATTAAGCCCGCAATGGAAGGGCTTTGTTGAATCAATTCTAACTAATCAATCACAATGAATCCAATCATTCTTGTATTAATCTTGCTAGTTGCCACTCTAGTGGGCTACTCGCTTATCAAGAACGTGCCCAGCTTGCTGCATACTCCGCTCATGTCTGGTATGAATGCGCTCTCGGGCGTTACCGTACTGGGTGCTGTTGCTGCAGTAGGGCTTTCGTTGCTCTTCAATGAAGGCGGACAGCGCTGGATTGGGCAGGCCTTGGGTGGCTTAGCCATTATTTTAGCTACTATCAATGTGGTAGGTGGCTTTGGTGTTACTGACCGCATGCTACGCATGTTTAGCAAAAAGAAAGGAGCTAAGAAATGAGCGCTTTAGTCTATTATATTATTTGTGCAGTACTTTCGCTGCTAGTCCTTGCTGGTATCTCTATGATGAGCCGTGTGAAGACGGCCGTTATGGGTAATTCGCTGAGTGCCTTTGCTATTTTAGCGGGGATTATTGTTACACTGGTTTACAATAAAATTCTTGGTGCTTGGACCATCTATCCTCTCATTGGAGTAGGTGCAGTTATCGGTTGGGTGCTTTCTCGTCGTGTCAAGATGATCGAGATGCCCGAGATGGTTGCCTTACTAAATGGTATCGGTGGTGCTGCTTCGGCTTTGGTGGGAATGCTCTCTCTCATGCAGATTGGTACCGATGCAGCCGTATTTGCCAAGTATCCGATGTTTACAGTTGCTACGGGTATGCTAGCCCTCTCTATCGGTATGCTCACTTTGGTGGGTAGCTTGATCGCTGCTGGAAAGTTGCACAAGGTGTTGCCTCAAAAGCCCGTTGTGCATACCAATCATGCTTTATATACTGGCCTTTCGCTCTTTGTTACGGTGTTTTTCTTGGTTTTTGCCATGATCAATCACCAAGCTACGGGCTACCAAATGTTTTGGCTCATCGCTGGAGGTTTTATCTTCTCGTCACTCTTTGGCTATTTCTTTGCCATTCGTGTGGGAGGTGCCGACATGCCTATTACCATCTCGCTGCTCAACTCACTCAGTGGGGTAGCAGGTGCCATCGCTGGTATGGCGGTAGGTGATATCCTTCTTGTTTCGGTAGGTGGTATTGTGGGTGCAAGCGGACTTTTGCTAACGCAGATCATGTGTCGTGCTATGAACCGCAAGCTCATCAAGATTTTGATGGGTGGTGGTACAAAAAAAACGGCTAAACCTGCAAGCAAGCAAGCGTCAGCATCGCCTGCTAATGCTCCAGCTGCCGCTCCTGCCAAGCAAGAGATCACTGCTGGCTCGGTACTGAATGCCGCTAAGGAGGTAATCATCGTGCCAGGCTATGGTATGGCTTTGGCGCAGGCGCAGCACTTGGTGCGTCAGCTTGCCGAGAAGCTCTCTAGCAATGGCGCCAATGTGCGTTATGCCATTCACCCCGTGGCTGGCCGTATGCCAGGTCATATGAACGTCTTGCTGAGCGAGGCCGATGTGCCTTACGATCTGCTATTCGAGATGGATGCGATCAACGAAGATTTCGCCAAGGCCGATGCCGTAATCGTAATCGGAGCCAATGACGTGATCAACCCAGCTGCACGTGAAGCCGAAGATACTCCTATCTATGGTATGCCCGTGCTGAACGTGGATAAGGCAAAGAATGTCTTCATCTGCAACTTCGACCTCAAGCCAGGCTATGCTGGTGTGGACAATCCACTCTATAGCCGCTCGGAAGGAGTCTTCATGAAGCTAGGCGATGCCAAGGAATCGATCTCAGCCCTCATCGGCGAGATGGATGCCGCCAAGTCGGGCGCAGCTCCAGTAGCTAGCTCCGCTGCCGCTACTGCTATCTCTGCTGGCTCGGTACTGAATGCCGCTAAGGAGGTAATCATCGTGCCAGGCTATGG
>CAZHWP010000077.1:0-1600 GCA_964535945.1 uncultured Porphyromonas sp. | reverse complement strand
ACCTCAAGCCAGGCTATGCTGGTGTGGACAATCCACTCTATAGCCGCTCGGAAGGTGTCTTCATGAAGCTAGGCGATGCCAAGGAATCGATCTCAGCCCTCATCGGTGAGATGGATACCGCCAAGTAAAGATTTGACAATGTTGCTGCTACATAGCAGCCTATATGAGTCGAGCCCCACACAATATATCATTGTGTGGGGCTCGGCATTTTCTATCTCTTGGAGTTCCCAGTAAACCTTCTTCTCCTTATTAGAGTTTCTATTTCACCCTCCTAAGCATTATCCCTTGTCGTATTTTCTATAGCAATACCAACAGCCATTTAAGCCTTTACTAAGAGCTTCTTCTGGTGAACCCAATATAATTCTGTTCTTTTTTAAGATTTTTTTTCCTCTGCTGCAACCTAATCTATGAAACTCCTTGGAGTTTCGGCTTCGGAGCACTAATATTGGATCGTCCAAATATAATATATCACCTGCACCACTATGACTGCTTTTAGTAACGGGAGTATCTTTCTTGGCCTTGTGAAGCTTTGCATACTCAAACGCTTCCGAAACTGATACTCTATTGTCGTAATTGCTGTCTGCTATGTTATACAAAGGCTCTCCACTGGCTTGCTTGCCATTGATTGCTGCAATCCATGAATAGGCAAAAATATCGAATTCATCCCCGCCATAAGAAGAAAGATCGGCTCTACAAGCTGCAGAAAAATGTGTTATCTCAGCTTTGCTACTTGCAATAATTGGATCCATGAATCCACCAGAGTGGCACTGCTCCATCATTACAATAAGAGATTTGAATTTTGGGTAAGTTTTCAATATCTCCGAAAACTCTTCTGCGTCAAATTTGTCCCAGTCTGGCCAACAGCATAAGTCGGAGACCCCCTGTTTTCTATCTCCATGATTGTTTGTGTGAATGAAAAGAAGGTCGTTTTCCCTCAAGTTATTTGACATGAATTCCAGTGCTTCAATAAGGGTTTCCTTGTCGCCAGCTCCATCAACAGGCATACGATAGGGAGTCTTATCTCCTGGCCACAGAGTGGCTGGACCATCAAGGCGTCCTTCTGCGCAAGAAAGAGTGCCATTATAATTCAATACGATTATTTTATCTGGGTCAAATTTATATACATCTGTCAGAACTCGATACATGAATTCGAGATCATTGACGTGTCTATTATTGGACATACCTGAAAATAATAAAGCATAACGGTCTCCAATATGTGGCTCAATTGCAATGTCTAAGCTATTGATTCTCGTCTGCTCTACTTTGATGTCTAAGAAAGAGTCGGCTACCTTTACCTCCTCTTGGATGGTTTTAAAATTGGCTGTGTGGGTGTAGAATTCGCTTAGGGGGAGTTGCGAATCAAAGCTGTCGTATTGTTCGCCAGTCTCAGCATCGAATATTACGTGCTTGCATGGGTGCCCCCAGTTGAATTCTGGAGCTAGGTCGATGAGAGCTACAGCACTATTCTTAGGTAAGACGTAGTTAACCCTTTCACCCGTCAAGAGTTCGGTGTTGGCTGGCATTACCTGAGAGTTTAAGTAAATGTTGACCTATAGGTCAAAAGTGTTGGTGCAATCAATTGCAATCCCTATTGTGGAGC
>CAZHWP010000076.1:0-6447 GCA_964535945.1 uncultured Porphyromonas sp. | reverse complement strand
CTTCCGCGACCTTCTGGAGCAACGACTCAGTCCAGAAATAGAGAAAGAGATTCAAAGCATCATTCAGAGCAATCCTGGGGTGAAGCAACTGGGACACATGCGCACGCGCAGCATCGGAAACGATTACGCGATCGAAGTAGATATACTAGTTGATGGTAGCATCAGTGTGGAGCAAGGCCACAAAATAACGGTGGAACTGGAACACAAGTTGCGAAAAGCCTTTGGCAGGGGCACACATATCGTAATTCACGTAGAACCATTGAAGTAAACTCAAAACGAACAATCATGCATACAGAAATACAACTCGAGAAAATGCGCTTCTACGCCTACCATGGAGTCATGCCACAAGAACGCAAGGTAGGCAACCACTTCGAAGTAAGCCTCTACGTAGTTGCCGATTTGCAACAAGCAAGCGAATCGGACGAGCTAAGTCACACACTGCACTACGGCTTGCTATACGAAGCTGTAAATGAAGAGATGCAAACACCTTCGAAACTCATCGAACATGCGGCTGGTCGAATACTCAGACGCATCAAACAGGACTTCCCCCAAGCAATGTCGGTAGAGGTGAAGGTCAGCAAGCTAAACCCACCGATGGGTGCAGACATACAATCTGCAAGCTTTGTGATTAGAGGCTGATCACAAAAAAACAGCTCTACTATAGTCATCCAATCGCATTAACTAGGCTCTACGAGCTCGAATAGACAAAGAATCATCCTTTGAATTAGACAATAATATGAGCTTTTAGCTTTGGTTAATCAGATATAAAATTGCTGTAAACACCTATTAATCAAGAAAATTCGACAATTAGCTGCCAGAAGTTAGTTTCTTTCACACAAATGAACTAATTTTGCGCAAGAATTCAAACAACATACTATTACTAAACACGTGTCATGGCAAAGCTTATAAAAATCAAGAAAGGCCTCACACTCAACCTCAAGGGCAAAGCCCCCGAAGAAATGCTTGCAAATGCAAGATTATCTTCGACCTACGCTTTAGTACCTGACGACTTTGAAGGTGTAATACCCAAAGTCTTGGTAAAGCCAGGCGAGAAAGTGCTAGCCGGAACTCCGCTAATGTTCCACAAAAGCTTCCCCGAGATGAAGTTTACCTCGCCAGTAAGTGGTGAAGTGGTGGGAGTTAATCGCGGTGCTAAGCGCAAAGTTTTAAGCATTGAGGTACGTCCCGATGCAAACACCGAGTATCAAACTTACAACGTTAGCAATGCGGCTTCACTCGATGCCGAAGCTACTAAAGCCTTGCTGCTCGAAAGTGGCATGTGGGGTTTTATTAAGCAACGCCCATACGACATGGTGGCTAACCCACATGAGGCACCCCGCGATATATTCATTACTGCAAACTTTACTGCCCCACTAGCACCCAAGTTTGACTTTTTGCTACAAGGCGAAGAAGCAGCTTTTGAGTTGGCACTGAAAGCCATTGCAAAGCTCACTAGCGGCAAGGTGTACCTAGGCATTGCTCCTGGAAGCAAAGTAAATGCCCAAGGCGTAGAGCTTATCACTATGGATGGCCCTCACCCTGCTGGAAACGTAGGAGTGATGATCAACAAAGTGGCTCCTATCAACCGCAACGAAACTGTGTGGACTCTCAAAGCGACAGACCTAATCGTTATCGGTCGTTTCTTGCAAACAGGCAAAACAGACTTTACACGCAAGATTGCTCTTACCGGATCGGATGCCAAAGAGCATGGCTATATAAATATGGTACCAGGCTGCAATATTTTCTCAGCTCTCGATGGTAGACTGACCATTAAGAACGATCACGAGCGTGTAATTGCTGGCAATGTGCTTACTGGCAAGAAAATGACTGCCGACGCACCATTCATCAGCCTCGACACAGATCAGATCACAGTGATACCTGAGGGTGACGATGTGGACGAATTCTTTGGATGGGCTACTCCTGGATTTGGCAAGTACAGCTTTAGTCGCTCGTACTTCTCGTGGCTAGGTGGCAAAAACAAAGAATACGAATTTGACGCTCGTGTAAAGGGTGGAGAGAGAGCTATGATTATGAGCAGCGAATACCATCGTGTATTCCCAATGGATATCTATCCCGAGTTTTTGCTCAAGGCCATCATCGCTTTCGACATTACCAAGATGGAAAATCTTGGAATCTACGAAGTGGCACCCGAAGACTTTGCTCTCTGCGAGTTTGTAGATACTTCGAAGATTGAGCTACAACGCATTGTGCGTCAAGGGCTCAACGAACTTTACAAAGAAATGAACTGATAACCACTAAATACAAACAACATTGAAAGCTTTAAGGAATTACCTCAATAAGATTAAGCCTACCTTCCAAGAAGGTGGTAAGCTATCGATGCTGCACTCTGTATTCGAGGGCTTCGAAACTTTCCTTTTCGTGCCCAATACAACATCGAAACATGGTGTGCACATTCATGATGCAATCGACAGCAAGCGCACAATGACAGTGGTTCTCATTGCACTGATGCCAGCCTTGCTCTTCGGTATGTACAATGTTGGTTTCCAACATTACATGGCAGTGGGCCAACTAGCTTCTACAAGCTTCTGGAGCATCTTCCTATATGGACTACTCGCTGTACTACCCAAAATCATCGTTTCATATTTCGTGGGCTTGGGCATCGAGTTTGCCGTAGCTCAAGTAAAAAAAGAAGAGATACAAGAAGGGTTCTTGGTATCGGGTATGCTGATACCTATGATCGTACCCGTAGATACACCTCTGTGGATGATCGCTTTGGCTACTGCTTTTGCTGTAGTATTTGCCAAAGAAGTATTTGGAGGTACGGGCTATAACGTATTCAACGTAGCGCTAGTAACACGCGCCTTCCTATTCTTTGCCTACCCTGCCTCGATGAGTGGCGACAAGGTATTTGTACGTACCGAATCGACATTCGGACTTGGTGGAGGCACCCTACTCGACAGTTTTACAGGAGCTACTCCTCTCGGACAGATAGCTACAGCCGAAACGCTAGGCCCTGTACACGATATTCTTGGCCAAGCCATTAGCCTTTGGGATGCCTTCATCGGTCTTATCCCAGGATCAATCGGCGAAACCTCTACTCTAGCCATCTTGATTGGTGCAGTTATTCTTATCTGGACTGGCATCGCTAGTTGGAAGATTATGCTCTCGGGTGTAATCGGAGCCTCATTCATGGCTTTAGTATTCAACGCTATTGGTACAAGTGCAGCAATGGAAGTAACTCCTCTCATGCACATTGTTTATGGTGGATTTGCTTTCGGTCTTGTCTTTATGGCTACAGACCCCGTTACCTCTTCGAGAACAGAAAAGGGAAAATGGATTTATGGCTTTTTAGTTGGTTTGATGGCAGTCTTTATCCGTGTGCTCAACCCAGGTTATCCAGAGGGCATGATGCTCGCCATCCTACTGATGAACGTCTTTGCTCCACTAATCGACTTCTACGTTGTAGAAGCCAATATCCAACGACGCAACAAACGCGCCTCTAAGACGATTAACAGCTAAACAACAGGCAAAACTATGAATAGAGAAAGTAATACATATACAATTATCTACGCATCGATCTTGGTTATTGTCGTTGCAGTGGCACTGGCCTTTACAGCTCAATCGCTCAAAGGACGACAAGAAACCAACGCCCAGGTAGATAAGATGCAGCAGATACTTCGTTCGCTCAACCAAGATGCCTCAGACAAGGGCCAGGTAAAAGAGCAGTATCTCGAGCTCATCAAGAAAGAACTTTTGGTAAATAGCAAAGGTGAAGTGATTAAAGCTTTTGAAGATGCAAATCGTATCAACAACGAAGCCTTCAGACTCAATACTGCCAACGCTTACAAACTAGCCGAAAAGAATGCCGATGAGGCACTCACCATATACGTTGCCGAGGTAGATGGCAGCACCAAGTATATCATTCCGCTAAATGGAGCAGGTCTATGGGGAGCTCTGTGGGGCTACCTATCGCTCGATAGCGATGGTAATACGGTCTTTGGTTCGGACTTTAGCCACGCCAGCGAAACTCCTGGTCTTGGCGCCGAAATTTCCACCAAGCATTTCTCCGATCAGTTTGTAGGCAAACATATCTTTGCCGATAGCGAGCTGAAGTCGGTGGCTGTGGTTAAGCCTGGCCAGTCACTTCAAGGCCAAGACTACGTAGATGGCATCTCTGGAGGCACACTTACTAGCGTAGGTGTAAACAACATGCTCATTAGCTCGTTGGCTCCCTTCAAAGAATTTCTTATTAACAACGCTAAAAACAACTGATCCTCATGGCACTTTGGAATAAAAAGAACAAAGAGATCCTCTTAGGGCCTCTTAGCAAAAACAACCCTGTTATCATCCAGATGCTGGGGGTTTGTTCGGCATTAGCAGTAACAGCCAAGCTGCAGCCTGCCATCGTGATGGCACTCTCTGTGGTGGTGGTACTCTCATTTGCCAACGTTATCATATCACTTCTTCGCAAAACCATCCCTGGACGTATTCGTATCATCGTTCAGCTAGTGGTAGTGGCTGCGCTAGTTACTATAGTTAGCCAAGTACTCAAAGCATTTGCTTATGACGTCAACAAGCAGCTATCCGTTTTTGTAGGATTGATTATTACTAACTGTATCTTGATGGGACGCCTCGAAGCCTTTGCACTTGGCAACGGACCTTGGCCATCATTCCTCGATGGTATTGGCAACGGCCTTGGCTATGGCTTGGTGCTCGTGCTGATAGGTGCTGCTCGTGAGCTCCTTGGCTCGGGTACACTACTCGGCTTCCCGGTTATTCCACAATTTGTTTACGATTGGGGATACGTCAATAACGGCTTGATGATCTTGCCTCCGATGGCTCTTATCACAGTCGCGGTCATCATCTGGATACACCGTTCGAGAAACAAAGAACTCCAAGAAGAGAACTAATCAACACCCAATTAATCAAATAAAAGACAAACAATCATGGACTATCTAAGTACGTTCTTCCGCTCCATATTTGTGGACAATATGGTCTTTGCATACTACTTGGGGATGTGCTCCTACTTTGCCGTCTCTAAGAATGTCAAGACCTCACTGGGATTGGGTGTAGCCGTTACCTTCATTTTGGTGTGTACACTACCAATCAACTATTTGCTCGAAAACTACATTTTCAAGCCCAATGCTCTCAGCTGGCTGGGCGAACGCTATGCGTCGCTCGACCTAAGCTTCCTTTCATTGATTATTTTCATTGCCGTTATTGCATCGTTTACGCAGCTCGTTGAGATGATTGTCGAACGATTCAGCCCCTCGCTTTACGCTTCGCTGGGGATATTCCTCCCGCTTATCGCTGTAAACTGCGCCATCCTTGGTGGCTCGCTCTTTATGCAGCAGCGCGAATTCGTCAATGTAGGTATGGCAGCCACCTACGGCTTCGGCTCAGGCATCGGTTGGATGCTTGCCATCGTAGGCTTAGCAGCTATCCGTGAGAAACTGGCATACTCAAATGTACCAAAGCCACTTCGTGGATTGGGCATCTCATTCATCATTACCGGTTTGATGGGTATTGCCTTCTTAAGCTTCTCGGGTGTAAAGATCTAATTTGGAAGTCGAATCGCTAAAAACAGAATCAAAACAGAATGGATTTAATAATAGTAAGTGTCGTAGCATTCCTTGTGCTCACACTCATATTGGTAGTTGCACTTCTGATTGCAAAAGCCAAGCTCATCCCCTCAGGCAACGTAACAGTAACGGTAAACGAAGAGCGTAAGCTCGACGTACCAATGGGTTCGACCCTACTCAACACCCTACAGAGCCAAGGTATCTTCCTTTCATCGGCTTGCGGTGGTGGCGGTAGCTGCGGCCAGTGTCGCTGTCGCATCGTTGAAGGCGGTGGTGAAATACTACAAACCGAAACAGGCTTCTTCTCGCGCAAAGAGCAGAAAGACAAGTGGCGCCTCGCTTGCCAAGCAAAGGTAAAAGAGGATCTACAGATCATCGTGCCCGAAGAAGTGTTTGGTGTGAAAGAATGGGAATGCGAAGTGGTATCGAACCGCAACGTATCGACCTTTATCAAAGAATTTGTGGTTAGACTACCCGAAGGCGAAGCGATGAACTTCAAGAGTGGTAGCTACGCACAGATCAACATCCCTAAGTACGACATTAAGTATAGCGACTTCGAGGTAGAAGACCGCTTCCGTGGAGACTGGGACAAGTTTGATATGTGGAGCCTAAAGTGCAAAAACGAAGAAGAAACCGTGCGTGCATACTCTATGGCAAACTATCCTGCAGAGGGCAATATCATCACACTCAACGTGCGTATTGCTACACCTCCAATGGATCGCGCCACCAAGAAGTGGATGGCTGGCGTTATGCCAGGTATCTCTTCGTCTTATATCTTCTCGCTCAAACCAGGCGATAAGGTAACGATGAGTGGCCCTTATGGCGACTTCCACATCCAGGATACCGATGCCGAGATGCTCTACATCGGTGGTGGTGCAGGTATGGCTCCATTGCGTGCTCAGCT
>CAZHWP010000075.1:0-6710 GCA_964535945.1 uncultured Porphyromonas sp. | reverse complement strand
CTTGACGGGAGCAGACTCGAGTCTGTGACCTAAAGCGAATCACGCAGGCAACAAAAAAATTCGCCTTCAGACAACGCTAAGCTGGGATCACAAATCCCAGCGACCAACTACAAAATTAATTCGTCCAATTCTTATAGAATAATGGATGCGAATTGCTTAGAGCATGGCGTCGATTTCTTTCTTGAAAGCTTCTTTCGACTGTGCACCTACCATTTTGTTTACTACCTCACCATTCTTGATGAAAAGTACAGTAGGGATATTACGTACACCAAAGCGCATAGGCAGATCCTGATTTGCATCTACGTCCACCTTACCGATATTTACCTTACCTGCGTACTCTGTAGCGAGTTCGTCAATGATTGGACCTACCATTCTGCATGGTCCGCACCAAGTAGCCCAAAAGTCTACTACCATAGGTTTGCCTTCTACAACTAAACCTTCAAAGCTCGCATCTGTGATTTCTAATGCCATAATGTTCTGTGTTTTTATGTTTCTGTTCTTATTAGTATGAATTCTGTTTCCTGTGTCCCTTTCGGGCTCTCGTCCTACTCACGATACCGTGAAGTCGATTTCCTTTTCGAGTAGAAGCTGTACCAACTCGGGAGTGACGATTATTTTCCTCTTGCGCGACTCCAAGTTAAGGCCTATCTGACCGTTCTCATTCGAAAGGTATATAGATAACATGGTGTTCCCCGGATTGTTCGTGTAGTGATCGCTAAGCATCGCCGTCAGGTCATGATTGATGTCGTCTATATAGAGCCTGATAGCGAGGTCGTTGATCAACGAATCCGCCACTTCTGGCAACAAAGCTATATCTTTTATTTGGAATGTCAAGCCATCTCCCCATTCTCTTTTTTGCACACTGCCTTTTATGAGTAGGTAGAGGTCTTTCTTGCAGTAGTTGCCAAAGTTCACGTGGTCTTTGCCAAAGAGCGGTAGCTCACCCACGCCATAGAGGTCTTCGAGGGTGATGCGCGAGAAAGGCGTGTTCTTGCGTGTTAGCCCCTGGAAGGTGTCGGTTACCAAGCCGGCCATCACCAAGGTCTGCCCTTCGTACTCTTCCAGCTTGCTTAGGGCCTCCACCTTAGCGTTGCAGTAATACTCCATGATCACCGAATATTGGCTCATCGGGTTCGAACTCAGGAAGATGCCCACCAAGTTACGCTCCTTATTGAGCTTCTCGAGGTCGCTCCAGCGTTCCACCTCGCTCGGGATGGGCTTAGGCAGCTGCATCGCCTCCTCTTCGTCGCCAAAGAGCGAATTGCTGATCTGGTTTTTCTCTTCTTGCATCACCAGACCATAATTGATCAGCGCAATGAGGAAGCTATCTTCACGCCCTGTTTTGGGGGGTGCAAAGAAGCTTTCGCGTTCGAAGCCGAAGCTATCGAATGCACCCGAAAGCACAAGGCTCTCCAGGGTCTTCCTATTGCAGGCCGAGAGGTCCACCCGACTCATAAAGTCGTAGATATCTTCGTAGGGGCCATGCTTCTCCCGTTCGCTGATGATCTGATCGACAGCCGACGAGCCCACGCCTTTGATGGCACTCAGCCCGAAGCGGATGTCGCCACTTGCATTCACCGAAAACTTCTGATGCGACTCATTCACGTCGGGCACCAATACCGAGATGCCCATCGAGCGGCATTCGTCCATCAACTTCGTTATCTCTTTGATGTTATTGAGGTTTCGGCTCAGCGCCCCCGCCATGTATTCGGCTGGGTAGTGTGCTTTTAGGTAGGCGGTCTGGAAGGCTAGCTGGCTATAGCAGGTAGCATGGCTCTTATTAAACGCGTAGCTGGCAAACTTCTCCCAGTCTGCCCATATCTTCTCCAGCATCTTCTTCTCGTAGCCGTTGGCAGCACCCCCCTTGAGGTACTTCTCTTTCAGCACGGCCATCTTCTCGATGCGCTTCTTTCCCATAGCACTTCGCAGCTCATCACTCTCGCCACGTGTAAAGTCAGCCAGCTCGCGGCTCAAGAGCATGACCTGTTCTTGATATACGGTGATTCCGTAGGTCTCTTTCAGGTACTTTTCCATCACCGGAAGGTCGTAGCTGATAGGCTCCTCGCCGTGCTTACGAGCGATAAACGAGGGGATGTAATCCATAGGACCGGGTCGGTAGAGGGCGTTCATAGCGATCAGGTCGTCGAAGGAGCTTGGCTTCAACTCGCGCAGGTACTTTTGCATCCCTGCCGATTCGAATTGAAACGTACCGATCGTTTTTCCTTCACTATAGAGTGCAAGCGTCTTTTCGTCGTTCAGCGAAATGGCATTGATATCCAGCTCCGTGCCGTGCCTAAGCTTGATGTTTAGAAGTGCCTCCTTGATCACCGATAGGGTTTTCAGCCCCAGGAAGTCCATCTTTATGAGTCCCGTCTCTTCGATCAGCGATCCTTCGTATTGGGTCACTAGCAGATCTTCCTTTGCACCGCTCACATTGGCCGTGCTCACGGGCACCACATCGCTAATGTCTTTCTTGCAGATAATGATGCCGCAAGGGTGCACGCCCGAGTTGCGCACCGTTCCCTCCAGCATTTGTGCATACTTGATGGTGTCGGCCAGGTTTTGGTTGCTACTCAGCTTGCATAGCTTCAGCTCTTGCACATGCTCAATGGCTGTAGCGAGTGTAACCTTCTTTACGTTGGGTATGCGATCGGGTATCAACTTCGTGATACGATTGCTCTCGCTCAGCGGTAGTCGGTGCACGCGGGCCACGTCTTTGATCGAGTTCTTGGCAGCCATCGTACCGAAGGTGATGATATGAGCCACACGCTCCTTGCCATACTTCTCGGTTACCCAGCGCAGTATCTCTTCGCGCCCGTCGTCGTCGAAGTCCACATCGATATCGGGCAGCGAGGTACGGTCGGGGTTTAAGAAGCGTTCGAATAGCAAGCCATAATGGATCGGGTCTGTATCTGTAATGCCTAGGCAGTAAGCCACGGCCGATCCTGCTGCCGATCCGCGCCCTGGACCCACAAATACCCCCATCTTCTTGGCTGCGGCAATGAAGTCTTGCACTATCAGGAAGTAGCCCGGATAACCCATGCCTGCTATCACCCCCAGCTCGTAGTCGATCCGCTCTTTCACCTCCTGCGTGAAGTTTTCGGCATAGCGTTTCTCCCCACCCTTATAACAGAGGTGGCGCAGGTACTCATCGGCATCGGCAAACTCTTCGGGTATCTCAAAGTCGGGCATCAGCGCCTCATGGTCGATATCGAAAAATTCTATTTTGTCGAGTACATCTATGGTATTGTCGAGTAGCTCGGGCGCATCCTCGTAGATCGCCTCCATCTCGGCCTGAGTCTTCAGCCACTCTTCCTTGGTGTAGCGCATCCTATTGGGGTCGTCTAGGTCTTTGCCTGTGCTCAGGCATATCAGTCGGTCGTGCGCCTCGGCATCTTCTTCGTTGCAGAAGTGCACATCGTTGGTAGCCAGCACTTTTACTCCCAGCTCCTTGCCCAGCTCCAAGATGACACGCTCTACGCGCTTTTGCTCTAGGAAGGTCTCTTGGTTGCCTAGCGGATTACTTGTTTGGTGCCTTTGCACCTCCAGATAGTAGTCTTCGCCAAAGATCTTTTTAAACCATTCGATGCTTTCTTTCGCCCTATCGATCTCTCCCGCCAATATATGCTGGGGTATCTCTCCACCGAGGCAGGCCGAGCAAACGATGATGCCCTCGTGGTATTTTTCGAGCAGCTCCTTGTCGATACGTGGTCTGTAGTACTGCCCTTCTGTCCAGGCGTAGCTCACCATCTTGATCAGGTTTTGGTATCCCTGCTGGTTTTTTGCCAGTAGTATCAGGTGCCATCCGCTGGCATCTATCGAGCGTCTGTGGTTGCGAGGGTCTATAGCCGACGAGTCTTTGTCGTGTCTGCTACGCTTAGCGCAGTATGCCTCGCAGCCCAGTATGGGTTTGAATAGTTTCTCTTTGCTCTCGGCGAGCTTAGCATTTAGTTTGGCTATACGCTCCCGGTCTTCATCGCTTAGTTGCTCTTGGCTTTTGTTGTGGTCTATCTCTTCGAGCTCACGGCGACAGTCGCGTATGGTGCCGTTTATCGAAGCGTTTTTCTTCTTTACATAATTGTAAAATTCCTTGATGCCATACATGGCACCATGGTCGGTAAGGGCTATCCCTCGCATACCGTCTGCAATGGCTTTATCTACCAAGCTGCTTATCGAAGCCTGGCCATCGAGTAGCGAATAGTACGAGTGGACGTGTAAGTGCACGAAAGGGGTCATTCTCTTTTGTCAGATGTTTTTTTGTGAGATTTCTGTGAAAGGCTTAGCTAGCAAAATTACAGATTAAAGTAGTCGAATCAAAGTAAAAGCTGCTTCTTAGGGTGCTCACTTTTCCACATCTTATTCACAATCCTTTGCTAGCATTGTCTAATTATAGCATTGTCTAATGGCGAAAAATTTTGTTGTCTTCGTGATTCGCTTTAGGTCACAGACTCGAGTCTGCTCCCTTCAAGCTCACACTTGACGCCTCATTTTTCATCCATTATACAAGTGCTATCAGGCGTGGGGGAGGGATCGGTTGGTCGCTGGGATTTGCGGATCGTAGGGGCGCCCCTGCGTGGGCGTCCCATCAAATGCATGACGTCATTTGTAGGTGGTGGCGGTTGGTCGCTGGGATTTGCAATCCCAGCAATGTTCGTTTTCGGGATTTGCAATCCCGTCCTATTCGTTGCGGAATCATCGGCCGCTGTAGGGGCGTCCCATCGTCCGCCGTTCCATCCCTGAAGGGGATGCCCTGGATATAGCCCAGGGATAAAATGCCGTTTACGGCATGTTCCCTGGGTGCGGGGTTGCCAAAAGAAACCGCCACGCTAGCCTGAAAGGCTTGCGTGGCGGTGTAATTTCAATGCCTGAAAGGCATGTTACAATCAATGGTATTGGTTATTGTGATTGGGCCGCCCACGCAGGGGTGCCCCTACAGCAGCGGACGACATACTGGTGGGGATTGCAAATCCCCAAAACGAAGATCGCTGGGATTGCAAATCCCAGCGACCATTCCCTTCACGCCGATAGCGTTGTATGATGGATGAGCTTTGAGGCGCTGGGTTGCGATGCCGACGGGAGCAGACTCTAGTCTGTGACCTAGGCAGAGACGTTCCAGCAACGACGAAGATCGCCATTAGACAATGCTATCATTAGACAATGCTAACTATAGCCCCCCACCACCTTCACCCCCACCACCATCAGGATCCGGTGTTGGATCTGGATCGGGCGTTGGATCTGGATCTGGTGTCGGATCAGGATCCGGCGTAGGTGTTGGATCTGGCGTAGGTGTCGGCGTCTCAGCTTCCTGCTCTTCCTCTTTCTTATCCATCTGGTAGCGCAAATCTTTCAACGCCTTACGCAATGCACGACCGGGCACAAAGAGTATGCGGCCACGCTCGATATTGCTTGCGTCAAACTTCTCACCTACCGCTACCGCGTTCGATTTCAAGCTCAGTCTTAGCGAGCCCAGGTCTCCCAGCGACACGGGACGGCCATTCGATAGGTTCATCGCCACCAGGTCGGCCGTAGTGTGTAGCACCGACATCACGTCACCCGAGCTCATCGCCGATATACGGCCTATGAAGTGCGATAGCTCCTCCAAGCTTACTCGCTGTCCAGGCATGATCTGCGCAAACTTAATGTTCTGAACCTCCTTACCTACGTGAATCTCTCTGTTTCTTACTCTGAATTTAACTGCCATTGTAATAAAATGTATTTAAAAGTTTATAATCCGTCATCGTCGAAAATTTCTCCTCCATCGGCTTCACGCATACTGGCGCCTATATATAATAATGGTATGCGTTTCAGCCTGCCCCCGAGCAATAAGAGCTCTTCGGGTCACAGGATCTTTTCTCCCCCGATGACAATGCAAAGGTAGATCCGCTGTTTGACGCTTCGGCAACGAACGGTATTGAACGGTATTGAACGGCAACGAAAAGAGTCGAAAAAAGCTTTTTCTTCCTATTTTCTCCGATAATCTCACATAATACAGGTGCAATCTTGCGGGGGGAATGATCGGTTGATCTGATATTTGCGGAATCGTATGGTATTTCGTTATAATATGTCGTCCGCCGTAGGGGCGCCCCTGCGTGGGCGTCCCTACGGCCGCCAGGGAATCCCCTCTGTGGATTTATTGCTTACGCCCTATTATTATGGTATATGCTCTGATTGGGGTGGGACGCTCACGTAGGAGCGCCCCTACTGTGTGATGGCATTGTGTTTGTGTTGGAGGGGCGCTATCGGGGGATTGGGGATCGAAAAAAATGTAACTGGTCGCTGGGATTGGTTGGTAGCTGGGATCGGTTGGTAGCTGGGATTTGCGTAATCGTATGGTATTTCGTTATAATATGTCGTCGGCTGGTGTAGGGGCGCCCCTGCGTGGGCGTCCCATCGTCCGCCAGGGAATCCCCAGAGGGGATTTATTGCTTACGCCCTACTATTATGGTATATGATCTGATTGGGGTGGGGGCGCACACGTAGGAGCGCCCCTACGCTGTGATGGCATTGTGTTTGTGTTGGAGGGGCGCTATCGGGGGAATGGGGATCGGTTGGTCGCTGGGATTTGCAATCCCGCCCTTTTCGTTGCCGAATCATCCGCTGGTGTAGGGGCGCCCCTACGTGGGCGTCCCATCGTCCGCCAGGGAATCCCCAGAGGGGATTTATTGCTTACGCCCTATTATTATGGTATATGCTCTGATTGGGGTGGGACG
>CAZHWP010000074.1:6651-6984 GCA_964535945.1 uncultured Porphyromonas sp. | reverse complement strand
CTTTAGCTTTGGAGGCCTTATGTTGGCAGCCTCAAGGCTCCAAATCGGTCTTACTTACTCTTTGATGGTCATTTCATCGATGAGTCGCTGGCAATTGCCCACCTTATCGATTACCATCAGTACGTAACGAATGTCAACAATGATGCTACGCTGATAGTCGGGTAGGTATTGGATATCTCCTCCTACGCCTTCCCAGTTGCGGTCGAAGTTGAGACCTATCAGCTCTCCATTGGCATTGATCACAGGGCTACCCGAGTTGCCACCCGTAGTGTGGGTAGTGGCACAGAAGCATACTGGCATCTGACCATTTGGCATCGCATAGCGACTGTAATC
>CAZHWP010000074.1:0-6641 GCA_964535945.1 uncultured Porphyromonas sp. | reverse complement strand
GTCTGGGTCTTCCTTTTCCATCACACCTCCGAGAACTGTCTGATGCGTGTAGTAAACACCATCGCGTGGTGTGTATCCTTTCACTGCACCGTATGTAAAACGCAAGGTAAGATTGGCATCGGGGAATTGGTTTTGCTGTCCGTCCTTGTCGAGAAGGCCTGCAATATAGGTGCGATGAGCTCTTTGAATAGGAGCATCGTAGGGTAGTAGCTCTCGTCTTAGCTTGTGGTACTCTTGGATGACGCCAGAGGCAAATGCAATCATTGGATCTTTGTTTATTGCATCCACTGTAGGAGCTTTAGCCCAAGCTTCGAAGGCTTCTGGCGAGCGGTAGATGCTGTTTTTGAAAATGTACTCTACATAGTCTTGCATCTTATCTTTGCCAAAGCGTTGTACGGCATTCTTAATCTCTGCAGGAAGATGCTCTGCCTTCATTTCTGCCAAGTATTCTTTCAGAAGAGCTACTGCAACCTTCTTATCCACTTCTGGCGAATAGTCTTTGTTGGCAAAGTTCTGGTAGGCTATCCTCAGTGTATCGATAGCTAAAGCCTTTGCTTGTGCGTTGTTGCTAGCGATGGCATCCGTTATCGATTTTGGAGGAATGGGTGCCAAGCTAAATTCGATGCCTCTTAGCAATGCTTCCTCTATCAAGATCATGCGTTTGCGCAGATCGGCACGTGCAGCTACCGTTTGGTCTATCGTGTTGATGGCATTTTGGTACTGTGCATCGCCCTTGCCAACTGCCCAGCTAAGCAGGTTGTTTTGCATCAGTTCTTTTTTCTCGCGCAAGCCCTTGGTGTTTATAGCCCAGTTGGCCCCGATAGCACGTTTGTATCCGTTTTGCGAGCCTGCATACTTGGCCGAGTACATGATCTTGATCTTAGGATCGGCTAGCATCTCGCCCAGCATTACGTCTTGTCTTATCTCACGCATACGTATGCGTATGTCATTGTCTATGCTCTTCCACTCATCTACCTGTGTGGGGGTAAAGTAGCGGTGTGTGGTGCCTGGGAAGCCCATAATCATAGCAAAGTCGTTCTCTTTAACACCTGCTAGAGAGATGTTGAAGTAACGTTTGGGTTTGAAGGGGACATTGCTTGTCGAGTAGGGTGCTGGGTTGCCATTTTTATCGGCATAAATGCGGAATACCGAGAAGTCGCCTGTATGGCGTGGCCACATCCAGTTGTCTGTATCGGCACCAAACTTACCTATAGAGCTAGGAGGTGCAGCTACCAAACGTACGTCTGTATAGGTCTTCTTGGTAAACATGAGGTACATGTTTCCTCCATAGAAAGCCTTTATCTCTACCGATAGTCCTGGATTTTTCTTTTCAAAGTCCTTTCCCACCTTTTTGGCTGCTAGGCCGCTTAGGTATCGTGGCGAAAGGTAATCCATGCTGTTCGGATCGGTTATTTTGCTCAGCTCTTTCTTTACGTAGTCTGTAACATCGTCTATGCGGTCGATAAATACCACGCTCAAATCTTCATTGGGTAGCTCTTCGTTGAGATTGCGTGCCCAGAAACCATCTTCGAGGTAGTTGTTTACGATACTGCTATGTGCTTGTATCTGTCCATAACCACAGTGGTGATTGGTCAGTAGCAAGCCATTGGGCGAGACCAACTCACCGGTGCAGCCACCACCAAATAGTACTACGGCATCTTTTAGCGAAGCACCATTGGGGTTGTACAGATCGTATTCGCTTAACTTCAGCCCACGGGCTTTCATCTCGGCATATTTGCTGGCCAATTGTTGCATCAGCCACATGCCTTCATCGGCACGAGCTGGTCCTATTGTTGCCCACAGTAGGAGCAAGGGAAGGAATAGTTTTTTCATTTTTGGTCGTCAATGTTTATGTGATAATTTTTGATTCTCTTCGATGTTTGAGTAGAAAAGGGGGGCTCTCTTTACCCCTATTTTACTACCAATTGCAAAGATAGAAAGAAAGGTTCTAACCTCCCAATTGTAGGGCTTCCTTACCCAAAGGCTAGATCTCATCGTGCGGAGCTTTCGTAAGGTCTTTAACAAATAGTCTTGCTATCTCGAAAAAAACGGCTATTATTGTATTGTCAAATTTGTTTGCTCTCGGGTCTCTCCTGAGGAATTGCCCTCGATATGTGTTGAGGGCTTTCGTATGCAATGCAGATGTAATACAGTTTTTTTTCTTACAAATCAAATTCTAATGATTACAAACGAACTAATCAATCCTAAAAGCATTGCCGTAGTAGGAGCGTCTGCAGACTGCAGCAAGCCAGGCGGCAAGGTGCTCTCAAATATACTTGCTGGTAGCTTCGCGGGCAAACTTTATGCCGTCAATCCCAAAGCTAATAACGTGCAGGGTATCGAATCTCTGCCCAGTGTAGAAGCGTTGCCAGCTGTAGATCTGGCTATATTAGCCATCCCAGCTCGCTTCTGTTTAGATGCCACCAAAGTGCTTGTAAGTGAGAAGCAATGCAAAGCTATCATAGTACTTTCTGCAGGCTTCTCAGAAATGGGCGAAGAGGGTAAAGCTCTTGAGAGGAATATGGCACGTGTGGCCAGTGAAGCAGGTGCAACTCTTATAGGCCCCAACTGCATCGGTGTGATGAATACACTTCATCAATCGGTATTTACAACGCCAGTGCCAGAGCTTAGGTCACAGGGTTGCGACTTTGTCTCAGGGTCGGGTGCTACGGCAGTATTCAT
Source organism: uncultured Porphyromonas sp. (assembly GCA_964535945.1). Taxonomy (GTDB): domain Bacteria; phylum Bacteroidota; class Bacteroidia; order Bacteroidales; family Porphyromonadaceae; genus Porphyromonas. The sequence goes on along the minus strand of CAZHWP010000074.1, from coordinate 3,959 downwards.
TATGGAGTCTGCGCTCAGTGCGGGACTTAGCTTCTCGTCTGTCTTCTCTGTGGGCAATGCCGCGCAGACAGGTGTGGAGGAGCTGCTGGCTTATCTCGACGAAAGCTATATCTCAGGCAAATCGCCCAGCACGCTGATGCTCTATATGGAAAGTATAGACAAGCCTCAGCTCTTCCTGCAGCATGCAAGCTCGCTCAATAAAAAAGGCTGCAGGCTGGTGGCTGTAAAGAGTGGTAGCTCCGACGAAGGAAGCCGTGCTGCCGCTTCGCATACTGGGGCTATGCTCAATAGCGATACTGCCGTGGCTGCACTACTGCGCAAGGCAGGTGTGATCCGTTGCTATAGTCGCGAAGAACTGAGCAAAGTGGCTAGCGTATTGCAACACCCCAAACTCGAAGGTCCCAATATTGCCATCATTACCCATGCCGGTGGTCCAGCAGTAATGCTTACCGATGCCTTGTCGACGGGCGGCCTCAAGGTGCCAGCCCTGCCCAAAGATAAAACGGCAGCTTTGCTCGAAGAGCTTTTCGATGGCTCGTCTGTTGCCAATCCGATAGATATCTTAGCAACTGGCACAGCAGAGCAATTGGCCAAGTGCATCGACACCTGCGAAAATGATCTGGATATGGTCGATGGCATGGTGATTGTATTTGGTAGCCCTGGTCTCTTCTCTGTGAGAGAAGCTTATCAAGTCATTCGAGATAGGCAGCAGCGCTGCAAGAAGCCTATCTATGCCGTGATGCCATCGGTGATCAATTCATACCAAGAGATGCAAGAGTTCGTAGCCGAAGGCGGTATCTTCTTTGATGACGAGGTCGCTTTGGCACGTGCCTTGGCAAAGGTATTTCACGCTCCGAAGGCGCAGATGGCCAACGCTCAGAACTTGGATACAAGTGCCGAGATACGCCAGCTATTGGCGGGCAAGAAGGGCTTGCTAGAGACGGCAGACATGCTTTCGCTGCTCGATCTCGTTGGCATTACTCGCCCCGAAGAACGATTGGTACAAGAGCTTGCCGAGGCCGAGCATGCCGTCAAAGAGATAGGCTTCCCCGTAGCAATGAAGGTGATGGGGCTAGCGCATAAGTCGGATGCAGGTGGTGTGATACTAAATGTAGACTCGCTAGAAGGTGCCCGCAGTAGCTTCGACAAGCTGATGACGATACCAGGAGCTACTGGTGTACAGATATCGCAGATGGAATCGGGCGTGGAGGTCTTTATCGGTGTGAAAAAAGAAGGCGAGTTTGGGCATATCATAACTTGCGGTCTGGGTGGAATCTTTGTAGAGGTGATGAAAGATCTCAGCATGGAGCTGGCTCCGCTATCGATAGACGAAGCGCTAGGCATGGTACGTTCGCTCAAGTCATATCCCATTATCAGAGGCATCCGTGGCAAGCAGGGAGTCGACGAAAATCTGATCGCTAAGACGCTTTGTAAGATTTCAGACTTGCTCGCTGTAGCACCCGAGATCGAAGAGATAGACATCAATCCACTGATGGGTAGGGGCGATCGTCTCTCGGCAGTAGACATGGTGGTGAAGATGCCGGATTAGTAGATCTTTGTAGATCCTTTAGCAAGATGTTAATAACAATTATAGGTAGTACAATCAATAAAATCAAGATACAATGAGTTTTCCCATTTCAGACGAGATCATTCGTCGTAAGCAAGAAGAACTACGAATACAAAACTTAGGTGCAGCATCGATCCGAGACTTGGTGGCGATGGCCAATGCGCTCGAAAAGGAAATCGGTACGAAGTTTGTTCGTATGGAGATGGGGGTGCCAGGCTTGCCTTCGCCCCAGATAGGTGTCGAAACCGAGATCGCTAAGCTCCGCGAAGGGGTGTCGGCTGTCTATCCCAATCTCGATGGACTACCCGAATTGAAGGCCGAGACTGCTCGCTTTGCCAAGCTTTTCCTCAATGTAGATGTCAAGCCTCAGTCTTGTGTGCCTACCGTTGGTTCTATGATGGGAGGCTTTGCTTCATTCCTAGTAGCCAATCGTACGCATAAGGAGCGCAGCCATGGCACGCTATTCATCGACCCAGGCTTCAACCTGCACAAGCTGCAGAATCGTATCCTCGAAAAACCTTTCGAGAGTATCGACCTCTACGAATACCGTGGAGAGAAGTTGCGCCCCAAACTCGACGAAATGCTCTCGACGGGTAAGTTCCAAACGATCCTCTACTCCAATCCCAATAACCCTACTTGGCAGTGCCTAACTGAGGAGGAACTGAAGGCAATTGGCGAGATGGCAAACAAGTACGACATCATTGTGATAGAGGATATGGCATACTTCGGTATGGACTTCCGTCAAGACTATTCGAAGCCTGGCGAAGCTCCCTACCAACCCACAGTAGCTCATTACACCGATCATTATATCATTACGCTAGCTAGCTCGAAAGTGTTTAGCTATGCCGGTCAGCGTGTGGGCATGATGATCATGTCCGACAAGCTTTTTGCGCGCGAATATCCCAACTTGCAAGAAACATTTGGTCGCCTACGATTTGGCGATGCTATGATCTCTTCGGCCTTGTATGCTCTATCGGCTGGGGTAACGCACTCGGCTCAGTGGGGCTTGTGGGCGCTGTTGAAGGCAAGCAACGATGGTGAATACAACTTCCGCGAAGAGGTGATGGTGTATGGTCGCAAAGCTGCAGCAATCAAGAAGATGTTCCTCGACAATGGCTTCCATATCGTCTACGACAAGGATGGCGATGATGCAATTGCCGACGGATTTTACTTTACCATCGCATATAAGGATCTAGATAGTAGCGAACTGCTCGAAAAGATGATGCGCTACGGACTCATTGCAATTACGCTAAAAACTACAGGTAGTAAGCGTAACGAGGGACTACGCATTTGCGTTTCGTTGGTTCCCGAAGAGCAATTCCCAGACCTCAAGCAGCGATTGGAATTGTTTCATGCCGAATATTAAGAGCATGACAAGCAAAGAAATCACACCGTGATATTCGTATGAAAAGCTTTAGCCCCATACCTTTCCCCGAATCGATCTCGGGGAATCGTATGGGGTTGATTTGTATCACCGACATGCACAAAACCTGTCGAGAGACGGTTTTGTATATACCATACACATAAGAGATTGCCATGAGACTTAACCTTAGTTCCCAGATCACCCTGAGCGAAATACCAGAGCGCTACTACAAACCACAAAGCACCTACGATGAGATTCTTTTGAGGCGATTCGAGAATATCCCTACGTTTATATATAGTAGTGCCGAAGCTGCAGCCACAAAGCTTGCCAAAGACATTGCTGCCGAGATAAAAGCAGCTCAAGCAGAGGGAAAGCAATATGTGCTTGCCTTATCGGGTGGCAATTCGCCTATTATTGTTTACGAAAAGCTTATAGCCATGCATCGCGATGAAGGACTAAGCTTTGCCAATGTGGTAGCACTCACTGTATTTGAGTATTATCCACTCAATAATATTAGTCTGGGCTGTGTGGCAAAGTTGAAAGCCGACTTCTTAGATCATGTAGATATAAAAGCCGAGAACATATTGGCTCCCGATGTTTTTGCTCCCCAAGAAGATCTCTTATTGGTCTGTCGCGATTACGAAGACCGAATAGATGCTCTGGGTGGTGTAGATAGGATCTTGCTTGGCATAGGAATGGCTGGTAGTATAGGCTTTAATAGCCCTGGAACTCACCCCAATACCTACACTCGATTGGTTATATTGGACCATACCGAGCACAACGATGCGCTCAATATCTTTAGCAAGCACGAAACGGTGCCGCCGAGTGCCATCAGTATGGGGATTGCTACCATTCAAAAAGCCAAGAAAGTTACTCTATTAGCTTGGGGTGAGAGTAAGGCGCCAGTTATTTCTCAAGCAATTGAAGGTGATATTGGCGAGTCTTCGCCCGCCTCTTATTTGCAGCTGCACAAAGATGCTTCCATACTGCTAGACCTATCGGCGGCGGCTCTGCTTACACGTATCAACC
>CAZHWP010000073.1:0-7455 GCA_964535945.1 uncultured Porphyromonas sp. | reverse complement strand
CTTCTTGGGAGTACTTTTTCGGATGGAGAGCTGTAGTCGAAATAGCCTGAGCCAGTCATCGCAATGATACAATTTGACAGTCCCACTTTCTTGTCGAGAGCTTCCAGTAGTTTTGCTATCTCGGTATCCAAACGGCGGTATACATCCACCATCTCGGCCAAGTATTCGCTTCTATTTTTGTTTTTGTATCTACCTGCGTAATAGCCTACGGCCATCATGTTTGGTTGCTTGCCGAGCTCTATACCCGCATATTCGACCAAACGCAATGCCATCCTATTTACTTCCTCATTGACTAAAGCTGTTTGTTTGAATCTTTTGATGGCAGAGGCTCCTGCAAATTGGTGCGAAAAGCTCTCGGCAGTACCTCCTGCTGGAAGTGCTCTTGGTATTCCTTTAGGTTTCCACTGGATAGAACTTATCTGTTGGCTTATCGATTCGTTTGAGCTGTTGTATTTCTCAACCCACCAAGGATACTCTTTGTAGTATGTGCTGCTGGCCCACTTCCCTTTGTTATCTTCGATCCAGAATGCAGCATCGCCCAGCTTGCCAGTCATGAGAAGGGCAAGCTCGGCATCGACAGCTACTGCATAGACCTTACTACCACCATCCGTAGCTATTTTAAGCTCATCGGCCAGCGTGTTTACCTGTATTTGCCGGGGAGATAATCGGTCGTGTGTGTAATTGCCTAAAAAGTCTTTGTCTAAAAAGGTGGGTAGGAGAGCCTTCTTATCTCTGTCGAAACGAAATTCGCCCGAGATGCCATGGTCGGAAGGGTAGGCACCAGTCATCAGAGTGGCTATAGCCGATGCTTGGTTGGGATTATCAAAACCGAAATCTACATTTTGGTAGGTCAAAGCTTCGTTCATAAAGCGTTTGAAGCCACCTGGTCCAAAATCCTGTGCGCAGTACGAGAGTAGATCTGCCCTTAGCTGATCAATATGTATCAGCACTAGTAGTTTGGCGTCGTTTGCCAATGCGTGCGATGGCGTAGCACCGATGGCAATTGCTGCCAGCAGTGAAGTAATCAGTCGCTTCATCGAACGTTCTTTTTCCATCTATCTAATAGTACAGTGCGCAAAGATATAGCAGCAAGTGCTATACCAATGGGCCACAATGCAGGCACTTGTTGTTGAGGAAGGAACCACACAACAAGGGCTAAAATCAAAAGTACCGCAAAGTTAATAAAATGATAGTAATAGAGTCCCTTCTTCCACTTTGGAACTAGCATAAGTGGAACTGCGACGAATAAGTGCAAAGGGTGCAGCATGGCGATGATATAGTTTGGGGTAGTTTGGGGGTGCTCCGATACCACCATCAGGAAGAAGATCAATATGCCACCTAAGCCAGCTAGCGAGTATACAATTAGATCGAGGTACCTACTCGTTTTGTTTTTTTTCAAATCGTTGGCCGTAACGATCAGTACAAGTAGCATAACGACGGTGAATGTGAGTAGGGGGCTTGGTAGATTTTCTTTTTTGTCTGTAAGGTGTATGGTCGCTTCACGAAGCAACCTTTGCTCCTTGAGCATCTCTTTGCTCCTGCCATCCGCTGTCTTGATTTTGCTGTGAGGAAGGATGTCGTTGAGTCGGACAGGAAGGAAAGTTTGTTCTTCGGCACTGGCCACTTTGTCTGTTTTAGCTCCCAAGGCGAGGTCAAGCCCAAACTTGAGCCAAGTAGAGCCAGCACAACACTCGTCTAAAAGCTGTCGCCATCGAACAGGGGGTTCTAATTGGGGGTAGATGATGCGTCCTTCTGTTGCAATGTCTAGGATTTTTATCGTTCGAGTTGCGCAGTTGTCGTAGAGGTAATTGTATCTGTAGAGCCTATTTTCTGGTAGCATATTGATGCAAAGCGCCTTCCAAGCTCTGTTTATTTCCAAGCTATCGAGATTTACTACCAATTCGGTAATTCGGCTCCCTCTACCCAGCCAAGTGTGCATAAAAGAGGTTGTGTGTTGCCCCTCGACCCAAAAATCAGTTTCACCCTTTACAAAGCGCCACAAAAAGTTTGGCTCTTCGAAGCTGAATATGCCATAGTCGAAGCAAAGGTCTATATCTTGCTTGGAGTCAACTATTCGTATACCTGCGTGTCCAAAGCGAGTATATACCTCCATGGGTATGCCCGTAGCCGTTAGGATGCTTAGTTCTGCTTCCGAAGATAGGTTGATTTTTGCGGCTTCTTCCCATTGAGCTTGAGCTGACTGAGCCCAAGATAAATACAATCCTACTAAAAGGATGAGTAAACTAAATCTTTTTCCCATAATATGCTGCATCATTTGTTTCTTTTGCAATTGATAACTATTGAAAACATCCTATGTATCGACCTTTGAGTGAATGTGCTAGACTTTTACTCACTGAGTCTCAGAATGCAAAAGTAATACATAGAAGGCAATAAGTTGCCATTGATAGGCAGCAGATGTAAAAGTGCAACATGGGTATAAGAAAACTCCTACATTGAAACCTACGAACATGGTTTCAAAGTAGGAGTTAAAAGTCCTTACTAGTATTTCGAATTGACGTGTCTAAAGGGCTAGTTTCAGTTCGTTGAATTCGAATAATAAAAAATGAGTAGTCTTAGTACTGCTTACTTTCTAAGTCTAGCAAGTATTGCTTCATGTCCACGCCTACCGCAAAGCCCCCCAAAGAGCCATCGGCGGCGATCACTCTATGGCAAGGGCATAGCAGAAGTAGAGGATTACGATTGTTTGCCATACCAACTGCTCTTGCTGCCTTGGGGTGCCCTATTTCGCGAGCTAACTGCGAATATGATCGAGTCTCTCCATATGGAATCGCTCTAAGAGCAGCCCATACTTTTTCCTGAAATGGGGTTCCAGTCGTCTTGAAAGGAAAGGTAAACTCCTTTCTCTCTCCTGCCAAGTACTCTAGCACTTGTTGGGCTGCACTCTTTATCAAAATAGTCTCCATTACTTGGTATTCACCTTGAGGGGCTCTCGAGTCGATGCGAAGTATATGAGATTGGTCTGAAATAAAGTGCAAGCGTCCAATCGCAGTTTGGTAGGAGTATGTGTATTGCATACAATCTTTCTTTCTTTTCTTAAGCCTTGCTTTGGCTCGCTTTTAGGCCGTTCTTGATCCGTTGATAATGGCATACGAGTAGCTTCCCATCATCATCTCTTAAATGCATGCCATTGCCTTGGCAAAAACGCCACATTTTACAATTGCTACAAATGCCTGTTTTTGCCCATTCTTTATTGCGATACTGTTGGTAGCGATTGTTCCATACATCCATCAGCCTATCTTCTTTGATATTGCCTTGGTAGTAATTGCTCCGAATGCTTGGACATGCGCTAATGGTACCATCACATAGAATTGACGCGGTAGATACACCTGCATTACAATGAAAGTAGCTTTTTCTCGCTATTCCTTCATAGGGGCCTAGAAATCCTTCGCAGCCATAGTCTATATGTATATTCTCTTCTTGGTTCGAGTGGGCAATGAACTCCATCAGGCTTACGAACTCTTTGTCACTGAGCTGCAAATTGGGGTCAGACGCAGCCCTTCCGACAGGGAATATCGTAAACAAGCGCCATTTCTTTAGTCCCATATTGGCTAGGAAATCACGAAGCTCTGCTAGATAGCCAAGGTTCATAGGGTTTACACAGGTTACCACATCCCAATTCAGTTCCTTCGTTTGGCACATCAGTTTGATAGCTTCTATCGCCCTCTGGTAACTCTTTGGGTTGCCACGGAGGTAGTTGTGTGCCTCTTCGAAGCCGTCTAGGCTAATCGTTAGGCTGTGCAAGCCTGCACGCTGTAGGCTATTGAGTCTTGCTGCGTCTAGTAGCATTCCATTGGTAACGATCCCCCAGGGGAAGCCTCTTTTATAAAGTTCGAGGCCACACTCTTCGATGTCTCTTCGCACCAATGCTTCACCACCAGTGAATATGACGAGAAGTTTAGATGGATCTACTTCTGGGGTAATTTGGTCGATTACCCCGATGAAGTCTGCTACAGAAAGCTCGTCGACACCCGAGCTCGTCTTGCAGTCGCTACCGCAGTGCTTACAGCTTAGGTTACAGCGCAGGGTGCATTCCCAGAATAGGGTTCTCAATTGGTGCTTAGCTACTTTGTCTTTGTGAACATACCTAAAGGCCTCAAGTGCAATGCGACGACGCAGTCCAAGCTTTAGCTCGCTACTCATTACTTCGTTTTTTCTTTGAGTACTACATCTGCATTAATAGTAGTTTTACCCTCATACCAACCGTTTCCTCCTTCAAACTGTGCGCCTTCTGTACCGATGGTTTGCTCGTTGGTTTCGTATTCACCATTGGCAGGGCCATCAACATCTTTTGCAACAATAGTCACAGGCTGATTGTCGGGTATGTCTCTGATTATGAGATCTACCTTGCCATTGGCATCGGTTTTGGCGCTTTTTACTATAGCACCTTTTTGCACGGTTACCTCTATCCCTTCGACCGCTTGTTCGGCATTGTTAGTTACTTTACTTTTTACTTCGAAGTCGGCATGTGGAGTGCCATATTCAGCTGGAGTAACGTTGCTACAACTCTGTCCTAATAGAGATAAAAGTGCTGCTGCACCGAGTGCAAGAATCGAGGATACACTGCGAGAAAATTTTTTCATAACAAATTGTATTAAAGGTGATTAGAAGTCTTCCAAATGGAATGCACTTTTATTATTTCATCAGATATTATTGCTCAAGTATTCGTTGGTCTATCTATTATTTCGATACTCGCACGGAGTCTTTCTCCGAAAAAACGGAGTAGGGGACCCCATACATTAATGCAGGAATGTTTTCCCGATCCTTATTGTCAATGTTGGTGTCTGGTATTTTCTCTTTGTTTGGCTGTGGCTTAATCCGTTTAGAACAAGCCAGCGAACCTACACTCATCAAAATAAATGCAGCTAGTACCCTTAGGGTAGAGCTCATCAATTGTTTTAGTCTATGCTTAGACATATTTTGATAAGAACTCATCGCTTATATTTTTTTGTTGATTCTATATCACTTCGATGTCAAATATAGGCAATAGTTTAATTAGGTCAGTAGCCAAGCTCTATCATATTTCTTATCTTTGTGCAAGAATGATCTTTCGAATCGCAATTATCAACTAAAAGTACAAATGAAGAAACTAATTATTACTGCTGCTGCAGCTATTTTTGCTATTGCATTTCAGGCCTGTCAAAAGCAAGCCAAGCAGTCATCTGCCGAAAGTAAGTCTGTAGTGATTTCTCAGGCTCACCTAGAAAGTACCGTCAAGTCTATGATCGATAGTATTGGTCAAGAACATAGCTTTCGTATCGAAAGAGGAGTAAAGCAAGTAGCTACTCTTTGGCAAGAATCTGATGGCGACAAAGATGCCTTTACCGCCTTCTGTAAAAGCCAGTTCAGGACAGATTCGGTAGAGCTTGATAGGCTTTTTAACACCCTAGAGCGAAACTTCGAGTTGCTTAATGGATATTTCCACAAAATTGATGTTGCTCTCAAAGAGCCCCTCCAGCTCGAAGGGCCAGCCATTAACGATGTAGATATGATATTTGGTAGCTATGATGTGACTGCTCATCTTGGCGATGACTTGTACGCCAATAAGATTGCCTTCATAACAGCCCTCAATTTTCCTTTCTATTCACTCGAAGAAAAGAGCACGTTGGGCAATGATTGGACTCGCAAACAATGGGCTTATGCACGAATGGGAGACCGTTTTGGTAGCCGTGTGCCAGCCTCCATCCAGCAAGATGTGGCAAAAACCCTTACCGAAGCAGATGCTTATATCTCCGACTACAATATATATATGGGTAGGCTACTAAACGAAAAAGGAGAAAAACTATTCCCTGACGATATGAAGCTGATCACCCACTGGGGGCTTAGGGATGAACTCAAATCGAATTATGCCGATGCTGAGCGTGGGCTCGAAAAACAACGCATGGTATATGCTGTTATGAAACGCATTATAGACCAAAGCATTCCTGCAGACGCAGTCAACAAAGGTGATTATGATTGGAATCCGATTGAAAACAAGCTATACAACGATGGCAAAGAGATCGAATTTGCATCTGAGCCCAATACACGCTATGAAGTATTCCTTGGCAACTATCACGCTATGCGTCAGCTCGATGCATACGATGAGCATTTCCCAACCCAGATGGCACGCTCCTTTGAAGTAAATATGGAGATACCTCAAAAGGATGTTGAAAAACTATTCAAAGACTTACTCTCGTCAAAGCAAGTGAAGCAGGTGGCTGCTTTTATTGAGAGCAAACTGGGTCGTAAGCTCGAGCCATTCGATATATGGTATAATGGCTTCCGTGGTCGCTCAAACATCGCCGAAGATGAACTTACAGCTATTACTTCCAAGAAGTATCCTACACCTCAAGCACTCAAAGACGATCTGACGAATATTCTCGTAAAGCTTGGATGGAATAGAGACAAAGCTGCTGAGATTACAAAACTAATCAGTGTAGATCCATCGCGTGGTGCAGGCCATGCCTGGGGAGCTACTATGCGCAACGACCAAGCAAGACTGCGTACACGCATCGGTGCAAAGGGTATGGACTACAAGGGTTATAATATTGCCGTTCACGAGTTTGGGCACAACGTGGAGCAAACCATCACAATGAATGATGTCGACTTTTATAGCCTTACAGGTGTGCCCAATACAGCCTTTACCGAAGCGGTTGCTTTTTTGTTCCAAAAGAAAGATCTCGAGCTACTAGGTCTTAAGCAAGCAAACCCCGACGATGAGCTCTATTTAGCACTCGACAATTTCTGGTCTTGCTACGAGATAATGGGCGTTTCTCTGCTAGATATGGCTGTGTGGGAATGGATGTATGCCAATCCTAAAGCAACTGCTGAAGAATTGAAGGAAGCGGTAATAGGCAAAGCAAAAGAGATCTGGAATACATACTACGCCGATGTGCTCGGAGGAAAAGATGAAACCCTATTGGCTATCTACTCGCATATGATAGACTATCCGCTCTATCTGCCCAACTATCCTATAGGACACCTTATCAATTTCCAAATCGAGCAGCAGGTGCAAGGAAAGAACCTCGCTTCGGAAATGGATAGGATGTTTACTGTTGGTCGCATCGTGCCACAATTGTGGATGCAAAAAGCTGTGGGTTCAAAGATTAGTATCGAACCCACATTGATGGCTACCGACAAAGCTTTGGAGCAGCTGAGCTCGAGGGAGTAGTAATACGTTCTCGTTTTTTGCAAAGAGACCCCCTAGCTCAAGGGCTATAATGGGTGATATTGGAAAGGGGCTGTGTCATGTTTTTTTTAGACACAGCCCCTTTTTTCAAAAGATGCTTACGATGCAGTAAGAATCTTATTCGAACCTGACTTCGACAGGTTTTAGTTCTCGTTTTTTAATATCGTTGATGTTGTGCATATTACGATCTGCAATATTATTATATGGGTGACGTAAGCATTAGGTGTGATCGATCGTTCTTCCTACCTGTTCGCTCTTGTCTGAAGGGC
>CAZHWP010000072.1:0-7667 GCA_964535945.1 uncultured Porphyromonas sp. | reverse complement strand
CATCGTGGGGCTAGAAACAAAAATCATCCCCTACAGGGATTCCTAGCAGACGATGATTCCGCAACGAATAGGCTGGGATTGCAAATCCCAGCGACCAACCGATCCTTCCCCCCACGCCTGATAGCACTTGTATGATGGATGCAGATCGCGGCGCCAAGTGTGAGGGCGACAGGAATTTACTGCTGTAAATGACTGAGCACGAATCACGCAGGCAACAAAGATATGCGCCATCAGACAATGCTATCAAATATTGCGCCATCAAACAAGCGCTATAGTATGTTTACGTACCAAATCGTTACGCATCAAAAGAGACCGCTTTTTGGAAACTAGGAGCAAAGGATTCTTTGCTTTTGATCCAGATCTGAAATTGTCGGAGAACTTTTTTGAATTGTCCGACAATTCAAAAAAGTTCTCCGTAGTTTTTAGAAAATTCTCCGTAGTTTTTAGCCGAATTTAGGCTACTTTTTGTCGGCTCATTGAGAAGTAGATTTTTATATCCACTTGACAGTCAGGCAATTGTATGAATCCATTATTTTGGCCCAACTGCTCCCTCGCACGCAAATAACGCAAGGAGAGGTCGTTTTTGAGCGATTTTTTGCCTTCCATTTGCCTCAGATGGTACAGCCCTGTACTAAATTGTCGCTTTTGGACAGATGGAAAATCGTTGAAGCTGGCGAAGGGCATTCGCTATACGATGCAGATTCGATCGGCTTCGCGACGGATTGTGCCAGCGCCTAAGCAAAGATCGATTGCGTAGCGTATGGCCGTATCGATGTTGCTACCCATACGGGCAAAGCCAAAGAGCTTGGCCACATAGCGTAGCAGTTCCTCTTCGCTGATGCTTAGCGCTTGCTGCACGGTCTCTTCGATTGCCACCGATAGTTCTTCGGGTGCAATCTCTTCGATGGGGCGTTTCTCCTCTGCATTTGAGCGGTAGTGCTCGAGTGCAATACTTGCGTTGCTTGGCTTCCAGTAGAAGCGTTGCTGATGCTCTGTATAGGGCAAGTGCAAGCCTTGGGCGATGCGAAGTAGTTGAGCCTGATTGCGAGGTCCTAGGCGGGAGATTCCCCAAGCCGAAAGCAGTCGTTTGAAGAGCCAGTTTTGGCTTATAGGTGCTTCGGTTTCGGCTATCTCTATGAGCTGCCTAGCGATGGTCGATACGGAGTTTTCATCGAAGAAACTATTCGGATTGCGACTAGCGGCCGTTCTTAAGGCAGTAACTTGGTATGGCTTTTCCTTGCTCGTCGATGCCTTCTTGAGATCAGTCCTATTCTTTGCTGGGCTAGCAACTTCATCTATCGGAAGTTTAGCCGATCGGATTGGCTCCTCTTGCTTGCCGAGGGGCTGCCCCTCGCGCTTGGGTTCGCTGCTTTGGGGCTTTACAGGCTGCTCCTTCGCTTGGCTATCTACAGCCCGATGGCGTAGCTCCTCTACACGAGTGAGTATTCGCTCTACGATGGCATCGGCATTGTGCATCCAATCGAGGGTCCAGATGCGGAATAGGTTCCAGCCCAAGCCTTTGAGTACGGGTGGCATCACTGTTTCGCGGTCGTTGCTTGTCATCGCTTCGTGGTAGTTTTTGCCATCGATGAGTATGCCTAGTAGATAGAGCTCGGGGCGATCGGGGTGCTGGATGGCTATATCGACTTTAAAGTCCGATGTACCCACATTGGCTCTCACTTTTAGCCCACGCTCCAGCAGTCGTTGGCAGATCGGTTCGGCAAGACTTTTCTGTCCTTTCTGGGCTTGCTCTTTGCTGCTTACATTCTTTGCAAGCTGTCCAGACTCGGCATATTTGAGGAAGCCTTTCAGAGCGCTTACTCCTTCGGCAGAAGTGCGATTGAGGTCGATCTCGTCGGAGCGTAAGGTAGCGAAGACGTGCATCTCGTAGCGCGCACGTGTAATCGCTACGTTTAGTCTGCGCCAGCCACCATCTCGGTTTAGGGGGCCAAAGTTCATGATCATTTTGCCCTGCTCGTCGGGAGCATAGCAGATCGAAAAGAGGATGATATCACGCTCATCGCCCTGCACATTCTCGAGGTTTTTTACAAAGAGTGGTTCGGCAGCTTCATTGGCCTGCTGTTCAAATTCGGCATCTTGCATATAGGCCTCTTGCAAGAGGTCTTCTACGAGCGTTTGCTGCACCTGGCTAAAGGTTACCACACCGATGCTCTTTTGTCTCCGATCGGGGTCGGCATAGTGCTCGCGGATGTACTTGACGATGGCTTCAGCTTCGAATTTGTTTTTCCGAGTCTTGCCCATATCGTAGTAGCCTGGCACATGATGGTACTGCAGCTTACGATCCATATCATCGGCCGAGGGGAAGGTGAGAAGCTTATTTTCGTAGAAGTTTGAATTGCTAAAGGCTATCAGGCTCTCATGCCTACTACGGTAGTGCCTAAGCAGGTAGAGCGAGGGAAGCGAGAGAGCCAAGCAGTCGTCCAAGATGCTTTCTAGATCTTCGATGTCGATATTGTCTTCGTCTATTCGATTGCTACTAAAGAAGGTGCTCGGTGGCATCTGTTTGGGGTCGCCCACGATGATCGCTTGCTTGGCTCGTGCAAGGGCGCTTATGGCTTCGCTAGTTGGTAGCTGCGAAGCTTCGTCGAAGATCAGCAGGTCGAAATGCTCCTTATTGGCATCGAAGTACTGAGCCGACGAAAGTGGGCTCATGAGCATGCAGGGGGCTAAACGGGGCAAGAGGGTTGGAATTTGGTCAAACAGCTTGCGGATGCTCAAGCCTCGGGCTCTATTGCTGATGGCTCGGCGCAGGATGGCAATCTCGGAAGTGCGCAGTGCCAGCTGCGATTCTTCGGGCACCTGAGCAGATAGTTTCAGTAGGAGCTGACGCTGGGTGATCTCTTTGAATTGTGCTGCCAGCTCTTTGTAATGCTCTATTTTGCTTTCAAAGATGGCTACATTGAAGTGATGGAGATCGGCATTGGCGGCTAGCACTTGCATTGCTAGCGAGCGGTGCAGGTTGTAGCTGCAGTAGTCTTTGATCTGCTGCCTCTGCATCTTGCCGCTATTGTAGGCGTCGATGAGCCAAGCCAGCTGGAGTGCTCTGCCATTGCGCTCTATCTGTTTGTAGTTGGCCCAGGCGTTGAGTTGAGGCAAGTGTATGCTGAGCTGCTTGGCAAACTGCTCAGCTTCGGCTAGGCTTAGGCTTAGCCCTCTCGACTTTTCGAATCGGATTCCCGTCAGAGCTTGATACTCTTCGAGATCCCTATACGAGCTCTCCAGATCTGTTTGATATTGGTGCGTGCCTGCATGTATGGAGTGGATCAGCTCATCGCTCTCAGATAGTCCTCGATCGATGAAGCTCTGTATCCAACGCCCGAAGCTGCCAGGTTCCCAGTGGGAAAAATGCTGGACGATCTCCTCTAGTTGATTGAGGCGCTGCTCGATGGCTGCTCGATCTGTATGTCCGGGTTTGTACAAGGATTGGAGCGTTGCTGGTAGGGCAGCATAGCGCTCTTCCAGCACTTGCTTCTTTTGCTTTTGGTAGGCATCGTATTCTTCAAAGAATTGATCAAGCTCTTGGGTATTTGCAAAGGGCTTTTGTCTGCCCGAGGCCGTCTTGAAGGTTTTCCTAAACGAGTTCTGTTTAAAATACCTTACTAAGAACCAGCTTTGCTTCGCCTCTTCCCATTTTTGCCTCCACGACGATAGGTCTGTCTCTGCTGGTATGCCTCTGTACTCACTTTGATAGAGTTGCAGTTTCTGCTGGTACTCGTCGTAGAGTGCTAGCCACTCGGCCAAGTTGCTACGATGCTCAGACTTGGCCGCATAGAGGCAGAGGCTCAGCGGTGTATTGGGTAGCTTCTGCAGCAGTGTCAGTGAGCGATATAGAGCTTGTAGCTGGGTTGCGTTTTCGATTTCGAAGGGCAGTTCAAGCTTGCTGGCCATATCGTTGGAGATCATCCTCAAAGTGTGGAAGGTGGGTTCGAGCAGGACTGTAAGTTGCCGCAATTGCTCGCTTTGCTGGGGAGAGAAGTCGCTGGTACTAAACCGAGCAAACGGATGCTCTGCAGGGTGGCTTATCTCGCCCAAGATAGTCATATACTGGGGTAGCCAGTCCTGCCACTGCTGCCACAAGCTGGGCTCGATCGCATGTAGTACATCGTCGGGTACTAGCTCTTCGTGTAGCTGCCGAGATTTATGCTCTTCGATATGAACTACATGTTCGTAGAGGCTCCAGCCATTGCTCTGCTTGCGGTGTAGCTCGTCGACATAGCTGCTGATGGCTTGTTTTGCCTCTTGCAGTCGTTGCGCTTCGCCCTCGTAGTTGACTGTGTCGTTGCGTTCCAGCCTTTCGAGTGATCGTGCCAATTGGGCTAGGACGTCCGACTTTTTCGATTTGTTGGAGTGCAATTCGAGCGAGAAGTTGGCTAGTCCAATCTTTTCTAAGCGCTTATACACCACATCGAGGGCGACCTTTTTGGCTGCCACGAAGAGTACACGCTTGCCTTGATAGAGCGCATCGGCAATGATATTGGTAATGGTCTGCGACTTGCCTGTGCCGGGAGGCCCATGCAGCACAAAGCTGAGCCCCTGTTGAGCGGCATAGACGGCACTGAGTTGCGAGCAGTCTGTAGCAATGGGCAGAGCCAGCTGCGAGGGGGATAGCGCTTCGTAGTCTGGCGCTTGGTATTGGTATTGCTCGGGCGAAAGGCAGAGCTTGCCCTCGCTTAGGCTGCGGACTATCTCGCTATCGAGTAGCTTCTCTTTGCTTAGTACCAAGTCGTTCCAGAGCAATAGCTTATTGAACGAGAAGTTGCCAAGTACGAGCTGCTCTTCTACATCCCAGCCTTTGAGCTGCATGACGGCTCTTCGTAGCAGAGCCATCACCTTAGCTACATCTACTCCGTGCTCGTCGCTTGGCAAAGGGTCGAGCCCAGCGATGTTGATCTGATACTCTTGACGGAGGTACTCGAGCAGCGTGATGTTGATCATCGATTCCTCTTCGCGCCCTTTCAGTTGGAACTTGCTAAGCGACGAGCGTCTGCTCAGCTCTACGGGTAGTAGCAGTATGGGGGCGTATCGGACTTGATGGGGGGTCTTCCGATCGTACCACTTCAGCAGACCCATGGCTAGGTAGAGTGTACTAGAGCCGTTTTCTTCGATCGAGACTTTGGCATTCTTGTGTATGTACTGTAGGATGCTGTCTAGGTCGGCCCGATGGTAATAGCTCGAGAGTCTTTTGTCCTTTAAGTCCTCATTGGCAGCTATGTACCGTTCCGAACTGGGGTGTAGGGCTTGCATAAAGAGATTGTACTTGCGAAGCTGCTCGGCCTGTGGGTCGGCTTCTATGCTAAAGTTGTCGCCATCGTAGAGCAGGTCTTCGAGTTGGCAGATATCCATGTTGACAAGCTGTAGCATGCCTCTACTGAAGCGTAGATTGAGCAGGTTGTTGCGCAGCGAAAGGTCTAGCAGTTTTCGCTCCCATAGCTCTTGTTTGCTTAGGCTCTCCCGGCTCAGTAGATCTCCTTCGTGGTAGATGGTTCCTAGGTCAAACTCTTTTACCATCGCTACTTGTTCTTCGAGTTGCTGCTCGTCTATGCGGCTCTGCTCAGCCTCTATAAGTAGGGGTAGGGGGCGGATGCCTGCTAGGCGTGCACGCTTTATATCTACAGATAGTAGGAATTCGTCGCGCTCTGTGAGCTGTATCTCTGCCAAGTGCGCCGCCTCGCTAAAGTTGCTTAGCGAAGCCTTGCTCATGGTAGTAGCTTCTACAAGGGCTATTTCGCTAATGCCCTTGGCCAGCCGTTTGCTGATGGCGCTTTTGTCGTCGTTGATGATCTCGGCAAACTTACTATCGCATAGCCAGCACCCTACGAAGGCGTGCCCAGGCACAATGAGGATGATGGGGTGGAGGTCGGCAGCCTCGAGGCATGCAGCATAGAGCAAACTGAGGTCTATGCAGTTGGCAAAGCGCTCGTGTAGGATGGTAGGCACTAGTCGTAGCCGCTGGCCTGCCTCTTCGTATCCGGGGGCTAATGAACTATATATAAGCTCTTCGCTCTTGATAGCACTGTAGAGTGCCGACATGATCTGCAGTACTCGCTCGGGCTCGTCGGCTTGGTAGCCTTCAAACTGAGCCTTTAGCCCTTGATCTTCTAGTAGCTTTGCCGCTTTGCGTTTCAGTGAGTAGATGTAGGGGTGATTGGGCGTGACGTAACTGGCTATCAGCTCGGGATAGTGATTGAAGCCTCCAAAATGCTCTAGCGGTAGTATCCTTAGCTCAAAACTGTCGATGGCTAATTGCTCTTCGCCCTGCCATAGTTCGATCTTTACTTGTGCTTTCTCGCTCTCGCTAAGTGCCGAGAGGTAGCTGCGATTTATCTTCAGAGTGTCGAGCTCTGCCTTTACACTCGTTTGTGCAGGGATCTCGGCGAGGCTTAGCTTAAATGCTTCGAAGCAGGGTAGGTCTGCACAGATGCGTAGCTCCAAGTCGGCTCTTGCACTATCGCTGTCGTTTACTAGCTGGATGCTCTTTATAGGGAGCATGTTGTTGAGGTAGAGTGGGAGGCTTAGGAAAGGGAGGCTCTCCGTACGAATTGAGATGGCATTTGACATATGTAGAATAAACGATCTAGAGTGAATGATGCCCCAAGCCCTTTGCTTCGGCCCTTGGGATGCTAGCGCAAATAGCCCTGCTAAGATAAGAATAATTGGATGACCCTTGAGCGAAACGCTCAAAAAAAAGAAGCTTTACACTTAGATGTAGCGTAGGAGGAAGCTCAGTGGGGGGGAGGGGATTGGATTCTGTTCGGGGCGTGCGCAAAACAAGACACTAACCCCTGCTGCTGCCAGCATGGGAAGGTCGTTGGCACCATCGCCCACAGCCATTGTCTGCTCGCGGTCGATCCCTTTTTCGAGTGCCAATTGCTGTAGCTTTTCGGCCTTGGCTCTTGGGTTTAAGATCGGTTTGAGTAGTCGACCAGTCAATTGCCCTTCACACAATTCGGCTTTGGAACTAAAGGCAAAGTCGAGCTCGAACTCTCGGCGTAAAGCCAGTGCAAAGCTTTCTAATCCTCCGGTGATGATCCCACAGCAGATCCCCTTTTCTCGGGCGCTATGTATGAGTTGTTCGAGGCCAGGCACGGTGGGGAGAGCGCTGCTGAGGGCAGCGATGCGACTATGCGATAAGCCGGCTAGCAGTTTTAGTCGGGTACTGAAACTCAGTTCGAAATCTATCAGACCATCCATCGCCTCTCGGGTCAGTTGGCCGATCTTCGCTTCCTGTTCATGCCCTTTTGCAAGTTCTTCGATGATCTCTATCTGCACGAGCGTCAAATCCATGTCGAAGGCGATCAGCTTAGGATCGAGGGGGTTCTTCTCTTGGCACAGCACATAGCTAACCCCCTCCTGCCGGCAGGAAGGTAGTAGCTTGCGCAAGATCGTTTCGCGCAGCTCACTGGGGCATGAAAAGCGCAAAAACGGAGCACGTTCGTCATGCCTCTGCTCTACTTGCTCGATCCCAAGAGTGCGTATGATGCCCTCGCTCAGTGCGATGCTTGATTGAATAGACGCTGTCGCTTCGATATATAGCTTGTAACTGCTGTGCATGCTGCAAATTTACGTATAAAATTAGGAGCACAGCGCCTAGCTTGACTTCGACAATGCGTCACCCATTTGATTCGATTCAGAATCGTGTTAATAGA
>CAZHWP010000071.1:3239-8631 GCA_964535945.1 uncultured Porphyromonas sp. | reverse complement strand
GGCTTACGCCAGTTGAGTTACAGTCAACCCCATTTGGCCACTCTGGTAACTGCCCCAATACCTTCATCCCAACCACTGTCGGACGGCTTCTAAGGCTGCTTCAGAGATGATTTGCAGCCGAAAGCCCACCTGAGTTAAGAGGGTAATCGGCTGCAAATTTAGCTACAAATTCCGATTCTGCAAAATTATCGGAGTCTTTTTTCGCGCAAACTGATTATTTGCGCCCTTCTTTATACTTTTCAAGTTGTTTCTTCAGGGCGTCTATCGAAAGATCGACAGCCTCTTCGAATGTATTTGCCACCTTCTGGGCAAACAGATCCTCACCGCGCACAGTAAGCTTAATAGATGTATCTTTATTAAGAGCTGTATCGGGCTTTATCACCTTCATCAACACCTCTGCTTTTATTAGGTCATCACTGATCCGACTCAGACGTTCTACCTTTTTAGTTACGAAAGCATGCAATTGTTCGGTAGCGTCGAAATTTAGGGCTTGAATTCTTACATCCATATTACTTCGTTCTCTTTTTGCTCTTGGATGAGCGTTATACATTTGTTTTAGCTGTTCGAAAGAGCTATGCGTATACCTTACAGTAGTCGCAAGATTGCTATGCCCCAACAGCTCTTTTACTGCTACCAAGTCAGCACCCTCATTGAGTAGTGCTGTAGCAAAACTATGACGCAATACATGCGGACTCCGTTTGCTAAGATGAGGCACAGATGCAAGCTCCCTACGAACTATTTTGTAAACCTCTTCGACTTGAATTGGCTTACACTCCAAAGTAACGAAAAAAGATTGAGATTTGCCAGCTTTTTGGGAGCGGATTTGCAAATATGACTCCAAGACTCTCTTCAACGATTCGCCGAAGGGAACAATACGCCTTTTATCACCCTTTCCAAGCACATGGACCTGACACAAACCCATATCCACATCGGCAAGCTGCAGAGCACAAAGCTCGGAGCGACGCAAGCCCGTCTGATAAAGCACTTCCATGATCGTCCGATCACGAACGGCGATATAATCGGTCGGATCATCCAAAGGAACATTGAGCAGACGGTCCATCTCATCGGCAGGAACAAAACTTGGCAAAGGACGCTCCTGCCTCGGCCCACGCAAGAGCCTAAGTGGATTCGTATCGATACGCCCCAATTTAAGCATATACGTATAGAAACTCTTGAGAGCACTTAGCCGCCTGCGAATACTGGCTGGCTTCAAACCAACATCGGCCAGCGAAGCCATCCATGCACGAGCAATATCCTTATCGCCCACACTGGGCTCAAAAGCTAAGCCGGTATGCTGACTATAAAAAGCAGCATACCGGCTTAAATCTATACGGTAGCCCTCCAGCGTATGCTCAGACGTACGAGCTTCATAGCGAAGGTAATACAAAAATTGAGCTATAGATTCGGGCAATTCTTCTTTCATAAGGATCTAAACGATAAGTAATCAACAAGAATCCATATGAGCAATCCCCAAAAAAACTCAGTGGGCAAATGAACAGAAGAGCAACGACAGCTCTAGACAGCACGAAACCCACACGAATGAGCTTGAGCCGCAAGGAACACTACCTCTCGACGCCAGCAGAGAGATGGCGAAACAATAATACTACTGTTCAGCTTCTGTCTGGAGCTGCTTTACATAAACAGCTTTTTGCATCTTTCTGCGCTTTACGGCAGATGGCTTCTGAAAGGCTTGATTAGCCCTGAGGCGACGAACAGCACCTGTGCGATCAAACTTTCTCTTAAATCTCTTCAGAGCCCTTTCGATGTTTTCGCCCTCTTTCACTGGAACTATGATCATAATTCTTCTCTTTGATAATTATTTTATGTTTCTTATTCTTACACGATAATATGCTTTGTACGCAGGCAAATCCCTCAAACAGCTCCAAATTCCATTCTGGACAGCTTGGAGAGCAAACTCTCCTAAGAGACTTGAATCCAACACATTGAACCCCAACCACAGTACAAAGATCACGCAAACTAGGCTTTTCGAGCCCTTAAGCAAAGTGCCCTCGCTAGTCTATACGGACTGCAAAGGTAGAAAGAAAATATTGAATAGCAAAACATGGCTTCGCACTTTCCTTTTTCGGCTTTGAGCCGTCTTCTGCATACACTTTCAAGCAATAGATACAAAGACGTAAAAAAAGCAGAAGCTCATCCCCGCTCTTTCAACAGGGTCAGCAGGCTCCAACTTGATACAATTACGTACCATATCGCTCCGCTTCAAAAGCGCTCACAATTTTTGAACTAGGAGCAAGCTATTTGTTGCTTTTTGAGCTTTACCCGATTACATAAGGTCTTTTGTTCAAAACACCTTATGTTAAAAAAAAAACTCCTTGTGTTTTGAAAAAAAGGCCTTGTGTTTTCAGTCGAATTTAGCCATGTTTTCTCGGCAATTTTGTCTGGCATTTCTACATCCAACTGATTATTAGGAGCTTACAAGAATCCATTATTTTGATCCAACTACTCCTTAGCACGCAAATAACGCAAGGAAATGGCACTTTGAAGTGATTTTTCACCCCTCGCACCCTTGGCATTGGTACAAATACATACCAAAACAGCCGCTAAGCTCCCTAATCCATTTCATCAATGAAGCAATTTTTACCCCCAAGTGCATGAGGTCTGCAATGCCGCGAATAAAACCAGAAGCCTCATTGCTACGCACTTAGACTTCTTGCGATCCTTCACGCTGCGCCATCAGCGAAAGCTTAGGCTGGATCGATATAGCGCTTGCTTAGCTCGTCGAAGGCATCGATACGGCGATCGCGAAAGAAAGGCCACCAACGGCGCACTTGCTCGCTACGCTGCAGATCGACATCTATCAGGCGCAACTCCTCCTCGCGACCAAGCTCGGCAAGCATTTCACCCTGCGGACCAGCCACGAAGCTGGAGCCCCAAAACGATATTCCTGCAGTCTGCCCCGAGGGATCTATCTCGTGCCCCACTCTATTCACAGCCACCACAGGCAGGCCATTAGCTACAGCATGTCCACGCTGCACCAGCTGCCAAGCCTGGCGCTGCCGTTCCTGCTCCTCGGGACTGTCTGTGCTTTCCGTACCGATAGCCGTAGGATAAATCAAGATCTCGGCACCAGCCATTGCCATCAATCGAGCAGCCTCGGGATACCACTGATCCCAGCACACCAAAATGCCTAGCTTACCCAAGGAGCACTCGATCGGTTTAAAGCCGAGATCACCAGGAGTGAAATAAAACTTCTCGTAATAGGCTGGATCATCGGGGATGTGCATCTTGCGATACTTACCAGCTATACTTCCATCTTTTTCTATCACCACAGAAGTATTGTGATAAAGGCCTGCTGCACGACGTTCGAAAAGCGACAAGACGATTAGCAACTCGTGCTCACGAGCCAGAGAAGCAAAAAACTCGGTACTGGGTCCAGGTATGGGCTCGGCCTGATCGAAAACAAGCACATCTTCCGTCTGACAAAAATACAATCCATTGTGCAGTTCCTGCAGCACTACCAGCTCGGCACCTGCCAATGCAGCCTCTGCAATTCGAAGGGCAAGCTTCGATTTATTAGCTTCTATATCGGCCGTATTGGCCTGTTGTATCAACGCAATCTTCATACACTATTTTACATTAAATAAGCTTCGTATAGGGTCATCAGCGAGGACTCCCCCTTCTCTTCAGCAATTAAAACGGTTTCAAAAAACCTTTGGGATACTGCATCGTAACGCAGTGTAGGCTACCATGCTGCTTGATAAGTGGCAAGCAGTCTATTTGGCAGATCTCCCGATCGGGGAATGCCTTAGCCAGCTGCTCGGCAGCTAGGGCATCAGTTGGAGCCTGGTAGCTAGGCATGAGCACAGCACCATTGACAATCAAGAAGTTGGCATAGGTAGCAGGCAGTCGCTCTCCCTCTTCGTACACTTCTGGAGCCATCGGTAAAGGCAGCAGCTTATAGGGCTCTCCATTGGCTTGACGAAGCTCTTGCAACTCCTTCTCCATAGCTAGCAGCGAATAGTAATGGACATCGCAGGAATCTGTGCAACGAACATAAGCAATGGTATCTGCCGAGCAGAATCGTGCCAACGTATCGATATGCCCATCAGTATCATCGCCCATCAATGCACCATGCTCCAGTATCAATATTCGACTGGCTCCGAGCGCTTGCGCCAGATAAGGCAGTCGCTCGTCGGGTATCCCAGCATTACGATTGGGCTCAAACAGACAGGACGCTGTACTCAATACAGTACCCTGTCCATCACTCTCTACCGCCCCACCCTCCAGCACAAACTGCCTGAGGTTAAGTAGCTTTACATCATCTGCAAAAACACCCGAACGGTAGAGCGACTCGGTGAGGAGATTGTCGTAGTTGGCCGCAAATTTCATCCCCCAACCATTGAAGCAGAAGTCGGCTAGGGCTTTACCTCCATTCCGTTTATCGAGCAAAGCCAGGCCTGCATGGTCTCTTGCCCAAGTATCATTGGAGGGTAGCTCTACACAGTGCAGTCTCTCTGCATACTCGCTGGGGAGCAACTTGCGTAGCTCTGGCTCGCTTGGACATATCACAAGCAAGTTCTGACGCATCAATATCTCCGTTGCTATCTGCACAAAGCAGGCTTCCACCTCGTCGAGCATGTAAGCCCAGTCACTCTCGGCATGAGGCCAAGTGAGCTGTACGGCATCTTGCTCCTCCCATTCGGCAGGCAGGCTATAGCCTACGCTCTTATCCTTATTGGCGTATTCAATCATACGGCACTTATTATTGAGTTTCGAGACCTTTGCTGATTGCCAAAAACAACAAATGATCCAGCAAGGCCTCATTCCTTAAACTAGGTACAATGGCAAAAGGCTGCCTCCACATAGTCATGTCATTGATCACAACCATTGGGGCAGCCCTTGTAGCTTTTTTTGAATTTCTGAGAGCTATCTCAGCAAAAAATCTTCTTACTGTGCTTCAGCTTCGTTAGCAGCTGCAGGCTCTGCAGTTTGTGCTGCATCGGCAGGTGCTGTCTCAGAGGGCAAAGCTTCGGGAGCTGCCTCGGCTGCACCAGGGAATGCTGGAGCGGCAGGAGCTTTCTGCTCTACGGGTACATTTTGCAATACACTACCAGGCTTCGCCGAGCCATCGTGTAGGTAGTGAGTCGATACAATAGCCAAAATAGCAATGATCGATGCCGACCACCAAGTAGCTTTCTCGAGGAAGTCTGTTGTCTTGCGAACGCCCATAATCTGGTTGCTCGATGCAAATCCAGCAGCCAATCCACCACCCTTAGAGTTTTGGATTACTACCACCAATACAAGAAAGATTGCTACCAAAAGCATAAGGATTGTGAGTAAAATATACATCTTTTTATTACTGTTTGTGTTTCTGTTCGATTCGAATAAGTTTCTCTAAGAAACGTATTTGGTCTGCAAAGTAACGGCTTTT
>CAZHWP010000071.1:0-3229 GCA_964535945.1 uncultured Porphyromonas sp. | reverse complement strand
TGAAGATAGCGGAAACTTTCTTGCGTGAAAAATTTGCGAAGAAACCGCAATTGGTCTGCAAAGTAACGGCTTTTTTCTGGATAATTCAAACTAATTGAGCGAATAATTCGCAGCGCCTTATCAAAATGTCCTTGCTGTATATAAATTTTCGCCAGCGTTTCTGTAAAGAGCGACTCCTCCAACTCTTCGCCCATCTCTGTCGGATCATTCTTTTTGCTCGTTGGCCACGGCTTAGACTCTTCCCGCTCAGGCACAGGTTCTACGGCTTGAGCCAAAGGCTCGAAGAGCGAGCTCGCAGACACAGGATTTCCTTCGGCAAGTTGCGAATCGCCAAAGTAAGCCTCCTGCATACCCGAGAGCTCAATATTGCCAGCAATATCCTGTGGCAGATCGGCACCAGCACTCTCCATTTCACTCAGGAAGCTTTCGATAAGCGTGAAGGGGTCGGAGGCATCCAAGCTCTTCGTAGGCTGGAGTTGCTCGGGATGATTTTGCTCTTCTACCAATAGAAACAGCTTCCGCCTGTCGGCTAGGTAAGGAGCCAGACGTTTGAGCTCCGAAGGATAGCGCAGGTCATTTACCAGATAGAGATTGTAGAGATACAGAAATACGAATGTATGGCAATAGGGATACGCCTCGTAGAGCTGCTTCATCTCGGCCAAGGTATCGGCAGTGAGCCTCGAGGGCTGTTCCATATAGGCATATAATTCGCTTCGTGTCATCTATTTTTCGCTTTTAGAGCTCCTACGTTCAAGAGCTTCTTTTAGATCCTTCCTCTTTGCATTACCAATTCTCTACCGTCGCATTAGCGATTTGCTTCACCAAGTCTTCGGTCAGCACTTTCAGCAGCCCATCCTGCACATTCATAAACTGCTCCGAGCTGGGGAAGTCTGTAAATGCCGTAAAGCTTCTATCGAAGCTCTGATCGGGAAATGCCTTATTCTCGTAATGCACCTGCATCGTCAGTGTTACCTTGGTCTGTTCGGCAAGCGAGGATTCTTGCACAGCCATTGCCATCAAGTCGTAGCTCGTGATGGTGATTTCGAGTATTAGATCGGCATCATTGTCAGCCACCAGTTCCAAGCGTGTGCGATTGCTCAAGTACTCGCGCATCGCTTCCGTAAAGTTGGGTGCTAGCGGCGGATAGACCCTCGACGCCATATTAACCACATCGGCCAGGTATGCCGTACGCACCTTCGAATAGTCGAGTGCGCCGCCAGTAAATCCATACGAGACCGTGCAGGCCGATAGCAAGAGCAGCAATAGTAGCGCTCCGATTCCACGAGATAGAATAGCGCCTTTAGATGCCATACTCTTTTATTTTGCGGTATAGGGTTCTTTCCGAGATTTCCAATTCTTCGGCAGCGGGCTTACGTTTGCCATCGTGCCGTTCCAGAGCACGACGTATCAGTAATTCTTCGGCCTCGCGGCGCGAGAGCGTTTCGTGCTGTTCATCTACATCGGCATGTACCAGCAAGGGGCGCTTCTGCTTCTCTAGCTCTTCGTCGTAGTTGCTGTTATCTACCCAACTATGAGCGATCGATTCACGGTCGCTGAGGTCTTCTACAGGCCAATGGATATTCTCTTGAGGCTGGTAAGCCATCTGCTTACCGATGAGTTTCTTGAGCTCAGCCATTTCGCTGCGCATCTCATACAAGACCTGATAGATAAACTCCCTCTCGTAGCCCTGCTTTGGTGCAGTATCGCCATCAGATGGCTGCTCCATTACAGCAGGCAGATAGTCTCTAAAGCCATCTTCGTGCAGGTATTTTCGCAATGCTGCTGCAGATAGCATACGCTCCTCTTCGAGTATACTCATTCGGTCGGTAATATTGCGTAGCTCACGCACGTTGCCTGGCCAGCGGTATTTCATCAGCAAGAGTCGAGCCTCCTCGTCGAGCCTCAGAGCTGGCATCAGGTAGCGCTCGGCATTGTCGGCAGCAAAACGGCGAAAGAGCAAGGGCACATCCTCCGGTCTTTGCCTCAGGGCTGGCACCTCGATTGGCACCGTATCGAGTCGAAAGAGCAGATCTTCTCTAAACTGCCCCTTGCGTACTGCCTCACGAAGGTTCACATTGGTAGCAGCCACTATGCGCACATCTGTACGCTGCGCTTGACTCGCCCCCACAGGGATAAACTCCCCCGTCTCCAGCACTCTCAAGAGGCGTGCTTGGGTGGGAAGAGGCAGCTCACCGATCTCATCTAAAAAGATCGTACCTCCATTAGCTTCCTCGAAGTAACCTTTGCGATCGGCCAAAGCTCCAGTAAAGGAGCCTTTGCGGTGACCAAAAAGCTCCGAATCGACGGTCCCTTCGGGTATAGCACCACAGTTTACCGAGATATAACTACGATGCTTGCGCGGACTAAACTGGTGTATGATCTGCGGAAAAAACTCTTTTCCCACACCACTCTCGCCCGTTACCAACACCGACATATCGGTAGTAGCCACCTGAGCAGCAATCATGATAGCACGTTCCATCAATGGGCTATTGCCTATGATTCCGAAGCGCTGTTTTATAGCTTGTATATCTATTTTCATAAGGAAACGAAGTAGGCACTCGTCTGCCAAAGACAAAGCTCTACGCCTACAAAGGTAATAAAAAAGCCGTTCAGACCAGGTATTCTTCTACTAGTCACATCGTTGAAGAGGTGTCTGCTCTACGAAAATGCCATCGTAAGGCTTTTTTGCTGACTTCGACAATGCGTCACCCAATTCTGCGAAATTGATTGAGGGGACTGTGCTAGGAAATTCCATAGCCACAGCCCCCTCAAGAAGACAAAGCTTATTCGAGCCTTATTTCAAAGGACTCTATTTACGAATAAAGCGACGGGTCTGCACCTCAGTTTCAGACACGAGCAACTGTATGAAGTAGTTGCCGGCAGGTAGGCGGCTCACGTCGATCGTTTCGGCATACTTACCCTTTTGCTGTAGCTGTCCACTATTGTTAAAGATCAGATACTCGAGGTAGCTGGCAGATACATGCAGCTTATCAACGGTGATGCTTGGATAAACCGTCAAAGTCTGAGCAGCCTCGGTCAGCTCTACCGAAGTAGCATTCTGTGCCAAGAGCTTCACCACCTTAGACTTACCGCTGCGAGTCTGTAGCAATAGCTTAGCTGCCACATCCTGGGGGGGGAAGATACGAACCCAAAGCCCCTGCCTCTTCTGCACCCTTTTCGCTGCCGTACCGACGGCACGGCAGCGAAAAGGGTGCAGAAGAGGCAGGGG
>CAZHWP010000070.1:6020-9036 GCA_964535945.1 uncultured Porphyromonas sp. | reverse complement strand
GCCGGGAGCAGACTCTTGTCTGTGACCTAAAGCGAATCACGCAGGCAACGAAAAAGTGCGCCATAGACATGGTTAGAACTGGTACAGGAACGTACTATTTGGAGCAACTCACAAGCCAAAAAACCGCCAAAAAGGCGATTTCCTTGCGTTATTTGCGTGCAAAGGGGCAGTTGAGCCAAAATAACTGGCTCTCACAATCATTTGACAATCAAACAGATGCGAAAAATTGCAAAATATTGACGAGAAAAACATGGCTAAACTCGACCTAAAACACCTTGTGTTTTGTAAAAAACATGGGATGATTTTTTCAAAACATAAGGTGTTTTGAAAAAAAGACCTTATGATTTTGGGGAAAAGTGCTTTTGCATTCAAATGAAGCACAAAAGGATGGAATCCTTTGCTCCTAGTTCCGAAATAGCCCTCTCTTTTGAAGTAGAGCGATTTGGTACGTAACTATACCAATGTTCTTAAAACCAATGAGGGTGACTTTTTTGATTCCCTCATTGATTTTGTAAAGATCGATACACTAAAGGGTGGAATCTGCATCCTATAAGCTAGCTAGACAGTAGTATTCTAGTCTTTGTGCTATTTTTGTGACTAGTATGTCCATTTTTTTATAACGTTTGTTGATCTATGAATACTATTGCAAGGGCACTTTTTTTGCTTTCATTCATTTTGTTTGCCCCATCGCTAAAGGCTCAAGAGCTAGTAGATACGATCGGGGTGAGGCTGCCAAGTATTGAGCTGCCCAAAGCATCGTTGATGCAGGTAGAGAAAGCAAAGCTCGAGCTTGAACTACCGAGAAACCTGCAGGACTTCGCCTTGCCCGAGATGGATCGATTGGCTAGTACGCTACGCATCGACAACCCGTTTGATGCTCGGCGGAGTAAAAGCTTTGTCTACTCCAAAAACTTACGTTTGGATATGCAGTCCAAGCACTATAGCCAGCCAGGTATGCAGGTCGATGCAGCTGCAGCTAGGTTACTTTGGCAGGCTAGCCCAAGTCTATCCTTTTGGGGAGATGCTCGTATGGCTCTTGGGCAGGATCTTTTGCTTGGCGTGCGTAAAGACTATGGATTTGCTGGAGGTATGCAGGCTCGACTAAACCCCAAGCTAGGTGTCTCTGCCGAGGCCGATTGGTCGAGGGTCTTTGGCATTGCCCCTACGGCAAGGCTTGCTGCTACGATGCACTACAAGCCCCTAGATAATTTGCAGGTCAATACAGGCTTGAGTTATTACAATTCTGCCATAGGTGGGCAGTTTGGTCAGGCACTAAGGTTCAATTCGGATGTCAGATTCGAGCTCATTGACAATCTGACATTGCGAGGCTTCGGTGGCTATTCTGTATACAATAAGCAGCCGATCTTTAATCCTATGATGCCCCCTTTGGCAAATTACGGCGGAGCCTTGGAATTACGCGTCAGTGACCGCTTTGGTGTAGGGGTAGGTATGGAGCGCGAATATAATATCTGGACCCGAAGGTGGGAAGAGCGATACTTTGCCTATCCCATATTCTATGGCGATAAGAAATAGATTCAGTTTTCAGGGGTCTGTAATTGCTTTTTCTTACCTTTGTGCTTAGAGAATCCGTCGTGGTCGAGTCGTTTTTTGTTCGTCCAGTTCGGATTTAGAATCTATAAATAGAAAAATGCTGATGGATCACTTAGTTACAATCGAGCAATGTAGTGCAGCGGATATCTTGCGAATCCTCGATAGAGCCGAACTGTTTGAGCAAAATCCCAACAGACCTTTATTAGACGGAAAGGTAGTGGCTACTCTCTTCTTTGAGCCATCGACCCGTACTCGCCTCAGTTTCGAGACGGCTGTAAATCGATTGAGAGGACGTGTGGTAGGTTTTTCGGATGCTAAGACTTCGAGCTCGGCAAAGGGCGAGTCGCTAAAAGATACCATATCGATGGTGGGTAACTATGCCGACCTGATCATCATGCGCCACTACCTCGAAGGTGCTGCTCGCTATGCTTCGGAAGTAAGTCCTGTGCCTATTGTCAATGCTGGCGATGGAGCCAATCAGCATCCATCGCAGACCCTGCTCGATCTCTATTCGATACGCAAAACTCAAGGAACCTTATTCGATAAAACCATTGCCATGGTGGGCGACCTCAAGTATGGACGTACAATTCATTCGCTGATAGAGGGAATGTCGCACTTTAGGCCACGCTTTATCTTCGTATCGCCCGAGGAGCTAGCTCTCCCCGACGAATACAGGCAGTACTGTAAGGAGAACAACTTGCCTTTTGTAGAAACACATGACTTCGACTCGGAGGTTATCGATCACTGCGATATACTCTACATGACGCGTGTGCAACGTGAGCGTTTTACCGATATGGAAGAGTACGAGCGAGTGAAGAATGTCTATGTCCTCGATAACGAAATGCTCAAGAATAGCAGACCCAACCTTCGCGTGCTGCACCCACTACCTCGAGTGGGTGAGATAGCAACCGATGTAGACGACAATCCGAAAGCTTACTTCATTCAGCAAGCCAAGAATGGCCTCTATACGCGACAGTCTATTATCTGTGAAGTCTTGGGGCTCGAAGTAAAGTAGAGGCTGAGAATAGTATAAGGATTGATAAACTAATAGAAGCAATACACGAAGTATAGATAGTCGGATATTATGAGCAAAGAAGAGATGATGGTAGCTGCCATCAAGAATGGTACGGTGATAGATCATATCCCACCCCGAAAGTTGTTTAAGGTGGCTGCTATGCTGCGCCTCGATATGATAGAGACGCGCATCACTATAGGCAATAACCTACTAAGCAATACGTATGGTAGCAAGGGTGTGATAAAAATTGAAGATAAGTTTTTCGATCAGGAGGAGCTGAGCCGTATCGCTTTGCTAGCTCCACACGTGAGGTTAAATATCATTCGCGACTATGAAGTGGTAGAAAAGAGCCAAGTGAATCCGCCCGAGCAGGTGCTCGGATTGGTGCGATGCCCCAATCCGAAGTGTATTAGCAACAATGAACCCATGAAGACTCGCTTTAAATTGGTA
>CAZHWP010000070.1:0-6010 GCA_964535945.1 uncultured Porphyromonas sp. | reverse complement strand
TTCGTTGCTGCTATTGCGAAAGGAAAGTAATGAACGAGCAAATTGAACTAATCTGACCCGAATTGATTATTGATAGATGAGGCAAGACTGGAAACCTGGCACGCTGATTTACCCACTACCAGCTCTACTGGTTAGCTCGGGGAATGAAGATGACGGGTACAATATCTTTACTGCAAGCTGGACGGGTACTATCTGTAGTAACCCGCCTCTTTGCTATGTGAGTATCCGTCCAGAAAGGCATTCGCATGCCATCATTAAGAAGAATATGGACTTCGCTCTAAATCTTACAAATCGTGCTATGGCTAGAGAGACCGATTGGTGCGGTGTGGTGAGCGGATCGAAATATGATAAGTTTAAAGAGTGTGGATTTACACCCGAGAAGGCAAAATGCATCCAGGCAGCACTTATTGCCGAGTCGCCCATTAGTATAGAGTGACGTGTGCTTGAAATCAAAGCGCTCGGCAGCCACGATATGTTTATTGCAGAGGTGCTAAACGTGCGTGCCGACGAGCAATACATCAATCCCAAAACGGGAGCTTTCGATATGGAGCGAGCCGAGCTCTTGGCCTACTCACATGGCGAATACTTTGCCTTAGGTGAGTTTATAGGTTACTTTGGCTGGTCTGTAAAGAAAGGTAAGCCCGCAAAAAAGAGACCTAAGTAGTAATAGGAATATAGAAAACAACAAATTAATAGTGATATGAAAGGAAGTATGAAAGCTATCTTAGTGATAGTTGCCCTAGTTGTAATAGCTCTGGTATGGGGTGTAGGAACTTACAATGGTTTGGTTCATAAGCAAGAATCTGTCAATACAGCTTGGAGCCAAGTAGAAAATCAATATCAAAGACGCGCAGACCTGATTCCAAATTTGGTGGAAACGGTAAAGGGATATGCTGCTCACGAACGTGAAACCCTTGAAGGGGTAATCGAAGCTCGTAGCAAAGCTACCTCTACTAAGGTGGATGCTAACAATATGACAGAAGAGGCAATGGCAAGCTTCCAGCAAAGCCAAGACCAACTATCGAGCGCTCTGTCGCGTTTGATGGTGGTGGTGGAACGCTATCCCGACCTGAAGGCCAACGAAAACTTCAAGGACTTGCAGTCGCAACTCGAAGGAACAGAAAATAGAATTGCAACGGCACGTATGGACTTTAATAATATTGCCAAAGGCTATAACGTAGAAGTGCGTAAGTTTCCAAAGAATCTCATTGCTGGGATGCTTGGCTTTGCCCAGAGACCCTACTTCAAAGCCGATGAAGGTGCTGCTACAGCTCCTAAGGTGGAGTTTTAGTACTGGGACCTATTATTCCAAATGAAGGCTATGCTGCGTATTGTTCGCTTCGATCGTATTCCATTGCAGAGTAGGGCTGGTGTGATAGCACTTGCCCTGCTCGCTCTGCTTTTGCATTCCGCTTCGATCCTGAACGCTCAGAAGGTTTATACCCCAGAGACTGTGCCCAATGTGCAGCTTGCCGATAGTACGCGCTTTGTAAGTGACGAGGCGGGGATTCTGAGTCAAGCTCAAGAGGCGGCTATGAATAGTCTGCTCTTATCTATCAGGCAGAAACATCGTGTAGAGTTTGCAGTGGTCGTATTACCTTCTATTGGAAATGAAGTACTCGAAGATTTTGGCTTACAATTGGCTAGGCATTGGGGGTTGGGCTTGAAGGAAGCCAATAATGGCCTCTTGCTCCTGATGGTGATGGACCAGCGAAGGGTGCGCTTCGAGACTGGCTACGGGCTAGAAGGTGACCTGACAGATGCTAAGCTAGCTCAGATCATTCGAAACGAGATTATCCCCGAGTATCGGAAAGGAGACTTCTCGCAAGGTTTATTCAATGGGGTAGCAGCAGTATCTGCTGTTTTGGATGGCAGCTATGTAGCACCCGATACAGTGACAACGAGTAGAGGTGATGAAATCTCATGGTCTACCATCATTGCTATTTACTTGCTGTTTATGTTGCTGCTCAATACTTGGCTTGTCTATCAGCTTAGTAGCATCCGGAAGAATCAAAGCCATATAACAGCCGTTGCTGAGTATGAGCAGTTTAGGCATCGCCTAAAGGGGGTGCTTGCACTCTTGTTTTTTCTCTTTCTGCCAGGTTTTGTTTTTACCTATTTTTGGGCCAATCGGAGGGAGAAGGTCTTAAAGAAAAACTCCGAGCTTTGTCCCGTCTGTCATAGCCACCAGATGCATGGTGTAGATCATCTGGGCGAACGCTTGGCACTACTCGAATCCCATCAACAGCTCGAAGAGCGTCTAAATAGTAGGACGTATAGGCTTTACCAATGCTCCAATTGTGAAAACAGAGAGTCGATCGCTATCGACAATCCACAATCGGCCTATAAAACCTGCCCAAACTGTAAGGCCAAAACCTTGCAATACCTCGGAAAGAAACGAGTGCTAATGAAAGGAAGAAGGATGTTGCGCCTCGACTGGCACTGCCTCAATTGTGGCAAAGACTATACCGATCATCGTAGGGATGATAGTGAAGATGACTCGGCTCTCTTTGGTGCAGTATTAGGCTCTATGCTCGGAAGTAGAGGTGGTGGCTTTGGCGGAGGTGGCTTTGGCGGAGGTGGCTTCGGTGGCGGAGGTTTTGGTGGTGGCGGCGCCTCAGGAGGCTGGTGACGCTGTATCTGGTAGCTTGTAAAAAAGAATGATGAATCAAACAAAGATCAAGTACTTTGTATTATGCATGCTGCTGGGCTTAATGCTCGGTACAAAGCTACATGCACAAGTAGATTATTACGACAATTTTACCGACAATGAAGTAAAGTCTCCGACCGAGGAGGAATTGATTGCTAGGGGCGAATCGCTAAAGGCTTATACCATTAAACCCAATACAGGAGACCTATTGAGGGCTCCTGTCGACTCGGCCATGCTAGGCTTCTATAGTAGAGTGAAAGCCGAGGGTCGAGTGCTTGCTTTGGGATACTTGGGCAATTTGCATTCGCCGTGGGAAAGTAAGCTATTTTTTGATCGACCAGTTTACTTGCCTAAGTTCTTTTATGCCTACGCGATGCAGGGCTTAGGCTACGATCCCCAAACGGCTTTATATTACGATACGAAGACGCCGATGACACAGGTCTTCTACCAGCGTTTTGGCGATATAGACAACCGAGAAGAGCAGATAAAAGGCAGTCTGGGCTTGAACCTAGGAAAACAAATAGGGCTGGGTGGAGATGTCGACTATGCGTATGCGAAAGGTTTTTATATGTCGAACTCAACCAAGGTGGTTAACTATCGCCTCTATGGCTATTACAGAACAGATCGCTACGAAGCCTATGCTAGCATTGCCAATAACTATCATCGACTGATGGAGAATGGAGGGATTAAGGATGATACCTATATCACCCACCCTCAAAATCATGCTGCAGGGAAGAAGATCGTTTCGAAGGATATCCCAGTTCGATTTCCAGGTGCGAACCTCTTTAATACAATTCGTTCTGGGCATGCAGATCTGACTCACAGATACAATTTGGGTTTTTACCAAAATCGTTCGGTACCCGCTGAAGTAGAAGGTGGAGAGCCAAGAGATACCACTGTCTTTGTGCCTGTAAGCAGTGTTACCCACATGCTGAGCTTTACTAAGAATAGACGTCGCTTCATTGGGAAGAGTAAATCTATTGCCAATGAATATCCCGAGCATTATATCTTCATCCCCGATGGGGATTCGCTGATAACTATTCCAAACGATACTACTCGTATGCAGGTGATTAGTAACACGCTCTCGTTGTCGTTGCGTGAGGGTTTTCACAAGTGGGCTAAGTTTGGCCTTGCTGCCTTTGTGCGCCTAGAGAATGTCTTTTATACACAACAAGACTCTGTGGCGGGAGTTTCGCCAACCGATCGGGAGAATACTACTTATATAGGTGCTACACTAAGTAGATCGCAAGGTCGTTTGTTTAACTTTTTGGCAGAAGGGGAGCTCGCTGTTTTAGGGGCAGATGCTGGTGCTTTCGACATAAATGGAAGAGCAGTAGGGAGCTTTACAATTTGGCGTCAGAAAAGTCGTCTGGAAGCTTGGGGGCAGTTGAGCAATAAGAGGCCATCTTACTTTATGAGACATCACCATGGCAGCTTCCATTGGTGGGATGAGAATTTGAAGTTTATGCAGCAACTTAGGTTGGGTGCTAGTCTTGCGCTTCCTGTCTTTGGTACAGAGTTGAGGGCTCAGACTGCTACGCTGAATAACTTCTTTTACTTGGGTGCCGATGCGAAGCCAGTACAAGCTTCTGATCCAATTCAGGTGATGGAGCTGAGGGCTAAGCATCAGTATGCATTGGGGATATTGGGATGGCAGGCCGAGCTGGCCTACCAAACGAGTACTAATGCCACTGCCTTGCCATTGCCTAAGCTAGCTGGATTTGCAGCTTTGTACCTTGATTTTAGGCTACCTAAGAAGAATAAGGTGATGCGTGTACAGCTTGGGCTTGATGCTCGTATGCATAGTTCATATCGTGCTCCCTATTATGAGCCGGCTTTGATGCAGTTTGTAAATCAGGAAAACGCGAAGATCGGAGGCTCTTATCCGCTGATCAATGCTTTCGCCAATATTCATTTGAAACGTTCTCGTTTCTTCATAGAAATGTATAATATTGCTGAAAGCTTTATGGATTCGAAACGTTTTTCGTTGGCTCATTATCCCTACAACCCGATGGTGTTGCGTATGGGGATTGGTGTTGACTTCAATAAATAATGCAGATGAAAACACGCTTCAAGGTCTATCTCTTTCTATTGGCCTTAGTCATATTTACCATGCTGGGACTGCGCCTGTTGATGAAGAATTCGCCCGATACATCTCGTCAAAACTTGGGCTTGTCTCGTGACTATCCCGAGATGAAAAAGTCTCGGGTAATACGAGTCATCGCCCAATACAATAATTTTGACTATATCGTGGAGGCCGAGAGTACGTCGGGCTATATTTATGATCTGTGTAAATTGCTTACAGAGAGAAGTGGTATTGCAATAGAGATTGTGCTACAAAGTAATTGGCAAAGTAGCTTAGACTCGCTAGCTGCAGGCTCGGCAGACGTGATTGCACAGACTATCCCCAAAACATCAGAAACAGATACTACCCAGTTTCGCTTTGTCGATACCTATAGCGAAGGACGTTTGTACCTAGTACAACGCAAAGACTCTTCCATCATTCGCCAGCAGGTTGATATGGGGGGCATAACGCTCACGGTTCCTAAGGCATCGCCAGCGAACCTGTTTCTAAGACATCTATCGGAAGAAATTGGCGAATCGATACATATTGCTGTAGACGATACCTACTCGGGAGAACAACTGGCTATGATGGTGGCTTCGGGCGATATTGATTACACGGTATGTAAGCAAGCTGAAGCTAATCGTTTGGAGGAACTGTTGCCTGCTCTCGATTGTCGTACACCAATTTCATTCACGACTACCTATGCTTGGCTTGTAAGGAAGTCTTCACCCCAATTGGCTGACAGCCTAGACCTATGGTTTGCAGAGTTTCGAGAGCAAGGTAAGTTAGATAGACTCTTTCGTCAGTATTATGGCAAGAATTAACGAGTAAAACACTTCGTTGTTATCAAGCTTCAATTCTGTGTGAAGCGAAATCCCTTAACATCATTATTATTATCTCTAATCCACTGGATAAGCTAGAATATTGTGTACCACAAATTTGAATCCTGTGGTCTCCAACTACGTTACAGAAAGCTGTTGATGTTCGTAGCTATTGGGGCTATTTCTTCTGTTTTGCTACATGCCCAAACGAGAATTCATGGCCAAGTGGTAGAACACGATGGGACCGAGCTTCCGTATGCCCTGGTATCGATCTATCTATTGCCAGATAGTACATTGGTAGATTATACCAGTACTAACCAAAAGGAGGGGCCTTCTCGA
This sequence comes from uncultured Porphyromonas sp., assembly GCA_964535945.1. Taxonomy (GTDB): domain Bacteria; phylum Bacteroidota; class Bacteroidia; order Bacteroidales; family Porphyromonadaceae; genus Porphyromonas. The sequence goes on along the minus strand of CAZHWP010000070.1, from coordinate 135 downwards.
TCGGAGAAATCAAGGATAAAAAAAGACTCTTTCTAGAGGTCTCACACGTATTGGCTACAACAAGCTTCTCTTATCCCTTTCTCCTGACTTCGACACGCATCACCCTTGAAATTTGTATGTGCCTGAATAATTGCA
>CAZHWP010000069.1:0-10038 GCA_964535945.1 uncultured Porphyromonas sp. | reverse complement strand
TCGTCTTCGTTGACCCCAGGAAGGTGCTGCTTCGCAAGCACCCATCCTGGGGCTATAAACGGAAAGCATCCCCGTTGGGGATTTATTGCTTACACCCTGTTAAGAGGGTCGCTTCTGTAGTTTGGCTTCCGATGCCCGTCATCACATCACTGTATTGGAATGCCCTGGGTTATACATAGGGTATCTCCAGCAGGGATTCGATCTATAAGCTATGAAAAGTCTCAAACGATAGTACTTGTATAATGAATGAGGTTCGAAGCGCTAAGGGGTTCCCCGTAGGGGATTTTGTCCAATCAAGACCCCACGAAGGCGGTGTAAAGACCGCCTTAGTGGGGTAAAGAATGCAAGCTCCTAATCCTGACATCCTTGCCCGAGAGGGCATGGATGTCAGCTCTCCCCTTCCGCTCTGGGGGATGGTATCATGTCCAATGCCTTCCGGGAAAAGCTTATACCTGAAAGGGGCTGTGTCAAAAATGCAATTTTTGGCACAGCCCCTTTAAATGGTGTAAGAATTAGCAACTTGTAAGGCGTTGAGGGTGATAGGAATTTACTGCTTTAAATGACTGAGCCCAATTCCCGAACATAACGCAGCAATTTGCAATTTTTGGCACAGCGCCATTCGATTGCTTATACCAATATTACCGTAGCACCCTTAGGGCCGTGGGCACCAATCACCAATGCTTGTTCGATGTCGGCAGTCTTCGATGGGCCACTGATGAAGCAGGAGTAGGGCGATTGGCTGTCGATCTCTGCCACCAAGCGGTATGCTTCGTGCATGTTTTGCACCAGCTTCGACTTGTCGAGTATGATCACGATGCTCTCCGAGATAAAGAAGAGTGCGCGCTGGCGAATTTCTTGATCGACCCATACACAGCCGTTTTCGCAAACGCCGAGCTTGCCTTCTATGATCCCTAGGTCGGTACCGTTTAGTTCGCTCGGATTCTTCAGCTCGTCGGGGTGATAGCTCTCTAAGCCTAAATGGGTGAGTGCGGTGCCAATGCGTTTGGCTTCGGGGTAGAGGCTACGAATCAGCTCGCCTAGGTCTGCCCCCTCGCTTAGCTCGATGGCTGCTCCGCCTACGGCGCTAAGTACCTCTTTGAATCGTTCTACTTTATTGGGGTAGCTAATCGCTTCAAACTGGCGGCTTGGTTTCGGTAGAGGCTCGCCGCTATGCTGGCGTAGTTTATTGAATATGATCTCTTTGCTATTCATAATTTCATCTTGCTTGATAGGTCCTTATTTCATGTTTTTCTTCCACCAGCTATTGAAAGATTCTTTGGCAAACTGGGGTAGTTCGCGCTCTTTGCCCCAAGCATTTAGGCTATTGTACAAGGCAAATCGTGGCAGCACGTTGGCAATCGGAGCCATCTTGAGTGCAGTATTGAATAGCGTAGGACTATCCATCACTAGTTTGAGCGCATTAGAGATTAGCTTCTTCTCTTTGCTGGCGCGGCCGTACGAATCGAGCTTTTGCCTCCAGCGGTAGATCTGTTCGCCCAGATCGATCTTCACGGGGCAAACGTTCGAGCAGGAGAGGCAGAGCGAGCAGGCCGAAACATTGTCGGCATACTCACCTGGTGCTTTTAGCATACCGAGGTTGATGCCGATGGGGCCAGGAATGAAATAGGTATAGGAGTAGCCACCGCTACGGCGATAGACGGGGCAAGTATTCATACAGGCACCGCAGCGTATGCACTTCAGCGTATTGATATGCTCCGAGTTTCCTAATATTTCGCTGCGTCCGTTGTCGACGATGATGAAGTGAAGCTCGCCACCTTCGCTATGGGGCTTGCGGTAGTGGGCTGTATAGCTTGTAGAGGGTTGCCCAGTGGCCGATCGGGCCAATAGGCGTGTGAATACACTTACGGCATCGAGGTCGGGCACGATCTTTTCGAGCCCGAAGCTGCAGATATTGAGCTTTTGACATGCCATACCCATGTCGGCATTGCCCTCGTTGGTACATACTACCACTTCGCCAGTCGAAGCAACGGCAAAGTTGCCTCCAGTCATGGCGGCATCGGCATTGATGAAGTCTTGTCTTAGGCTTTTACGGGCAGCACGGGTCAGGTAGGTTGGGTCTGAATTGCCAGCTTCGGTACCTAGCTTTTCGTGAAAGAGCTCTCCCACGGCCTCACGCTTGAGGTGGATGGCAGGCATTACGATATGGCTGGGTGGGGTATCCATGAGCTGTAGTATACGCTCGCCGAGGTCGGTCTCTATCACTTCAAAGCCTTCTTTGATGAGGTGTTCGTTGAGGTGGCACTCTTCGCTAAGCATCGATTTGCTCTTCACCAGCTTCTTTACCTGATGTTTTTTGAGTAGCTCCTCTACGATCTCGTTGTGCTCCTTGGCATCTTTGGCCCAATGCACCTGTACGCCATGGCTAGTAGCTTTGGCTTCAAACTCTTCGAGTAGCTCGGGTAGGCGGCTTAGGGTGTAAGTTTTTATCTCGTGAGCAAGATTACGTAACTCTTCCCATTCGGGTATGCTGTCTCGCTGCGTATCTCGTTTTACACGTACCATCCACAGGGTTTGGTCGTGCCAGCTGGCTTCTTCTTTGTTGGCTAGGAACTTTGCAGCTGCTTTGCTGTGTTTCGTACTCATAAGTTTGCGGCTAATATTTCTACTGCGTGAATGGTTTGGATAGGAAGCTTCTGGCGGTCGATGACACCTTGCATATGCATCAGACAGGAACTGTCGGCACCGGTGATGTATGTGGCACCGGTAGCCATGTGGCGTTTCACTTTGTCTTCTCCCATGCAGGCCGAGACTTCAGGCTCTTCGATGGCATACATACCACCAAAGCCACAGCACTCGTCGCTACGCTCGGGCTCTACTACTTCGATGCCTTGTACCAACTGCAATAACGCGCGTACCTTATTATAATAGGGTATATGCATTTCGCTAGGCGAGGATAAGTGTAGCTCACGTACACCATGGCAGCTATTGTGTATGCTTACTTTGTGTGCAAAGCTAGAGGGGAGCGAACGGATCTGGAGGTCGTCGTGCAGAAACTCGCAGATGTCCCGTACTTTCTTGGCCGTATGGCACTCGTGACCGCTGGCTTTGAGTATGCCTGTGTGAAACTCTTTGACGAAGGCTACGCAACTTGCCGATGGCCCCACTACCAAGTCGTAAGGAGCAAATAGGTCTTCGAATCTTAAGGCTAGCTTCTCGGCTTTTTGCTGAAATCCAGCGTTTGCCATTGGCTGTCCACAGCAGGTCTGATCGGTAGGATAGTCGATATCCACTCCCAAGCTTTTGAGGAGTTTGTAACTTGCTATGCCTACATGAGGGTATATGGCATTGACGTAGCAAGGGATAAATAAGGCTACTTTCATAATGAATAAGTAATGTGTTCTATTAGTGTGTGTTGTGGCAGCGATAAGCTGTTGCCACATTGTGTTTTCGTTCGTAAAGGTAGTTTTTTTAGAAGAAAAACGTGAATTTTTGCCGTTTTATTTTCTTTTGCTTGTAACAAATCTACCTACTCTACGTCGTAGCTGTAGAGGGTCGCCAATACGGGAACCCAATCTGCTCAAAGCCGATTCGTAAATCGAGCAGTAAAGAACAAGAATCAAAAAAACAACATAAAATTATGAACCATTCAAAAAGAATCATCGTAGGCGTGGCAACACTTCTTGCCACAGTAATTGTATTATCGAGTTGTGCATATGCCAATGCTTCGCAGCAGCGCATAGTGGGAAATGGAAGGGTAAAAACGGAGCAGCGCTCGACGGCTAAGTTCGACAAGGTGGCTATTTTGGGTAGTGCCGATGTAGAAGTGCGCCAAGGAAAACTAAAGCTCGAAGTGAAAGGCGAGGAGAATATTCTCCCCTATCTGATTACCGATGTTAGTGGATCGACACTGCAGGTGAAGATGAAATCGAACAGCAATATCTCTACTCGTAAGGGGCTGAAGGTGATTGTAACGGTGCCCGATATGAAGTATATCGAGGTAAGAGGTAGTGGCGATGTCGATCTCTACTCGCTGCGCAGCAAATCGCTCAAGGTGCAAATCAATGGCAGTGGCGACGTCGATCTGGGCAATTCGCAGATCGAGGATTTGACGCTACAAATCAATGGCAGTGGCGATATAGAAGGAACTGTGCAGGGTGGTAAGCTAACTGTACAAATCAATGGCAGTGGCGATGTGGATGTGAATTTAAACAATGTACAGACAGCGACTATCAGCTCCAATGGTAGTGGCGACGTGGAGCTGAAAGGTTCGGCCCGCTCGATCGCCTTCTCGTCTGCAGGTAGTGGCGACCTCGATGGCCGATCGCTCCGTGCACAGACGGCAACGGTGCGCATGTCGGGCTCGGCCTCGGGCTCGATGACTGTTGTCAAGCATTTAGACCTTACACTTTCGGGGTCATCAGACTTTATCTGCTACGGCAATCCTACAATAGGAGCCCTCTCGGTAAGTAAAAGCTCGAACTTTAGCAAGCGCCCTTAGCACTTACGGATACTCGTTGATACCTACCCCGCCACCCGATTTTACACCCTGCCTCAGGCATGGGGCAAAATCGGGTGGCGGGGCTCTCTTTATCGTCCATTCCCTTAAAATCGTATCTTTTATTATCTTTGTGCTGTGCAGTCGTATAATAACAGATCCTGTTGCAGTGCTTAATGAAGCAGGTAGAAGTGCAAAATCGTGATTTTGCTAGGCTTTGTTGCTGTCAAATGATGCGCTTTTATAGTGAATTCGTCATTTGTTCATGGCAAAATGGCCTATTTTTCATCTAAATTTCACGGTTTTTCTACAATTATGCATTGTCATCGTGATTTTTTTTATAGATTTGCCGTACTGCCCATGCTTTGTATCAGCCAGAGTTATGATGATTTGCTTAGGTTTTGACTCTAAGAATCAGTCGATATTGGCTGCTTGGGTAGGTTAAAAAAGAGAGAAAAAGAGAGAGAACACAGTAATAATTTCAATTAAACACAAAAGAAAAGTCTATGAAAAGATTGACCCTATTCTTCCTATGCTTGATTACGAGCATTGGGTGGGCCGCAGCCCAGAATAGAATCGTGAAGGGAACGGTTACCTCATCGGAGGATAACGAACCCATCATCGGCGCAAATGTTGTTGTAGTAGGTCATACCACTATCGGTGCACAAACCGACTTGGATGGTAACTTTACTATCCCAAACGTGCCTGCCGATGCAAAACAGCTGAGATTTACTTACACAGGTATGACACCTAAGGTAGTGAGCATCAGCAATGTGATGAATGTAGTATTAGATCCAGACGCTGCTGAGCTCGAAACAGTAGTTGTATTGGGTTATGGTACAGGACAAAAACTTAGCACAGTATCGGGTTCGGTAGCTCGTGTATCTAGTGAGAAATTGGCCGAAAAGCCTGTTTCGAACGTGATGGACGCACTCCAAGGACAGGTAGCTGGTATGCAGGTTATGACCACTTCTGGTGACCCTACGAAAGTTGCTTCTGTTGCAATTCACGGTCATGGTTCGCTTACAGCTAGCTCGGCTCCTTTGTATATCGTAGACGGTATGCAGACCGACCTAAGTGTTGTGGCTACAATGAACCCCAATGACTTCGAAAGCATGACCGTATTGAAGGACGCTTCTTCAACCTCTATCTATGGTGCTCGTGCTGCCAACGGTGTGATCATCATCACTACTAAGAGAGGTAAGATGGGCGAACGCGGTCGCGTTTCATTCAATGCAATGTATGGTGTATCTACCATCATCAACAAAAGACCTATGAAGGATATGATGACTGGTGCAGAGCACTTTAAGTATCAGTACGATAATAAGCACTACGGTACCCCATCTGAATCATTCACTATCCAAGACGCTATGGATAAGGTACAGAAGACTGCCGAAGACCTATGGAAAGAGTATCCATTGCTCGCTGCTGGTCTTGCAGACGGTACACTCAAGCCTGTTGACTTCTCGAAAGATGCAGACTGGCTCGAGTACTTCATCCGTCCTACTGCTCCTACAACTCAGGGTGACTTGAACTTCCAGGGTGGTTCGCAGGGTACTAGCTACTTTGCTTCTATAAGCTACTTCAACCAAGAAGGTATCTCTCGTGAGCCTTCACTCTTCAAACGCTACAGCGGTCGTGTAAACCTCGATAGCCGCGTTAACGACTGGTTGAAGATTGGTATCAACCTATCTGGTGCATTTGCTAACAGAGAGGCTTCTACATTTGCTGGTTCAAACTACTACAATACAGGTACGTTTGGTGCATACTCTATGCCTAAGTTCTTCAACCCATTTACAAGCAATGGTGGTATAGCTGAAGCTTACTTTATTTTTGGTTCTACAAACCCATTCCAGAGCCCCGAGCGCCAAGCTAAATGGTATCCATACGAAGAGCGTGTAGCTCAGGCCAACGTGGGTGGTTATATTCAGCTCAATCCTATCAAGGGTCTAACCCTTAAGGCTCAGGCTGGTACTGACTATACTGATGTGCGTACAGAGTCTATGTCTTTGCCAAACAACCCATTGCGTCCAGGTGCAGAAGGTCAACGTCGCGAACGTTCGTACCACACCACGCTAAAGACTTTCACAAATACTGCAGAGTACAAGTGGAATATGGACGATATGCATGACTTTACGCTACTTGCAGGTCATGAATTTGTAGATTACGACCATGATTGGTTTGGTGCTCTTGCAAAGGGTCTCGAAAGCTCAAAACTATTGCTCTTGAGCCACGGTAAGGCAGATAAGTATCTAACACTTCCCGAACAAGTAGTACAGGAGTATGCTTACCTATCATTCTTTGGTCGTCTAAGCTATGCACTTGACAACTGGGCATTCTTGGATCTATCACTACGTAATGATAAGTCTTCACGCTTTGGTAAAAACAAGCAGAGCGCTACCTTCTTCTCTGTAGGTACAATGATCGATATCTATAGCAAGTTCATCAAAGAAAGCTCTTGGTTGAATGACCTCCGCTTCAAGGCTAGCTATGGTACTACTGGTAACTCAGAAATTGGTAACAACTACGCTCACTATGCACTCTTGGGCAACAACCCATACTCAGACCAAGCAATGGGTCTTTCTGTAGCTTCTGCAGGTAACCCAGACCTCTCTTGGGAACAGCAGTCACAGCTCAATCTCGGTCTTAGCGGTGCTATGTTCAATAGCCGTTTGAACGCCGAAGTTGACTTCTACGTTCGTACGACAGATGATATGCTCCTCGATGTACCTCTACCATACTCAAGTGGTTTCACTTCACAGCTACAAAACGTGGGTGCTCTCCGCAACGTTGGTTTCGACATCAACCTGAAGGGTGATATCTACAAGACTAAAGATCTACACATCTGGGCTTCTACAAACTTCAACTACAACGTTCAGACTATTACGAAGCTATTCTACGGCCTCGACGAGTATGTACTTCCAAATACAGGTACTATCTGGCAGGTTGGTAAGGCTAACGCATTCTACATGGCAGAATATGCTGGTATAGACAAGGAAGACGGTATGCAGATGTGGTACGTACCAGGTGAATTCAACGATGATGGTAGCAGAAAGACTACTAAGAACTATAGCGACAAGCTAGAGCATGCAATCGATAAGAACGTAACTCCTCCTATCACTGGTGGTTTCTCATTCGGTGGAAACTGGAAGGGCGTTTCTCTCGAAGCTGACTTTGCTTACATCATTGGTAAGTGGATGATCAACAACGACCGCTACTTTACAGAAAATGGTAATACTGCTGCTATGGGTACAAACAAGTCTAAGATCCTTTTCGACGCTTGGACTCCAGAAAATACAAATACAGATGTACCTAAGCTCGGTCAGGCTCCACAATTCGATACTCACTTGCTCGAAAATGCTTCATTCCTACGTCTTAAGAACTTGAAGTTGGGTTACGACCTTCCATCAAGCATCTTCGAAGGACAGAATGTATTTACAGGTGTACGTCTCTATGTGATGGCTCGTAACCTCTTTACTGTTACTAAGTATAAAGGCTTCGACCCTGAGGCTGGTGGCAACGTAGCACTAAACCAGTTCCCAAATACTAGACAGTATATGGCGGGTGTGCAAGTATCATTCTAAGAAACAAGTATAACCCGAAAAAAGAATATTAAGATATGAAAAAAATAATTTCAATAGCTGTAGCGGTGCTCTCATTAGCTGTGGGTTTCTCTTCTTGTGACATCTCGAGAGAACCTCAGGATAATGACTTTGTAGGCCCCATTGTTTCTGTACAAGATGCAAAGCAAAAGCTCGATGGTATCTATTCAGTTGCCAGAGAAGCTGAAAACCCAACTCGTTTCGTTTGGCAAGAAATCCAATCGGACATCTACTCAATTACCTCAATTGATGGTAATACATCGTCTAGATATCTAAGCTGGGACCTTCCAGCAATCGAGTCTGGTGACGAGACAGCAAACTACTATTTCCGTTACAACAAACTTGTACAGTCTGCCAATTACTTCGTAGACGAAGGTAAAATTGCACTCGAAAAGGGTGTGATCAAACTAGAAGCAGAAGTAAAGCTGATGAATCAGTACATCGCTGAGGTTCAGGTATTGCAGGCTTTGGCATACTCACGCTTGATGGAGCGCTTTGCTTACAAGTATGACGCTGCCGAAACACAAGCACCTAAGAGCTTAGGTATGATCTTGGTAAAGAAATACGATCCTATGTTTATGGGTCCTCGTAATACTCAGATCGAAACTTATGACTATATCCTTAGCCGTATCGAAGAAGCTTTGCCACACCTTTTGGAAAAGCCTGCTTCTAACGTTTACCTAGGTAAGGACTTCGCTCTTGGTTTACGTGCACGTGTTTACCTAAACATGGGTAACTACCAAGCTGCTGCCAACGATGTGGAAGCTTTCTATACAAAGTATAAATTGATCGATGCTGTTGATACAGAAAAGTTCGAAGAGATCTACCGTTCACAGGCTAACAACCCTGAGCTGATCTTCCGTGCTGAAGCTTCTATCAACACTGGTTCTGTAACTGAAACACTTCTCAATGGTGCTTCTGTAACTGGTAAGAAGGTTAACTACTCACCAAATCAGGTTCCATTGCAGTGGATCGTTGACTTATACAATGCTGATGACTTCCGTAAAGAAGTTTACATTGCTAAGGAAGCCGACAAGAAGAAAGGTTACTTGGTTAACAAGTTCTTGGGTGACCCAGCACTTCGTGAAGCTGCTGACCGTCCAAACTTGAAGGTTGCTTCTCGTTTCTTCACTTTGCCAGAAGCTTATTTGATCCTTGCTGAGTGTAAGATCAAGCTTGGCGACGAAGCTACTGCAATGAATCTCTTGAAGACTCTTTCTAGCTCTCGTGGTGTAGAACTCACTGAAACAGATGCTATGACAGCTCTTCAAAACGAACGTACACGTGAGATGATCGGTGAAGGTTCACGCCTCAACGATATGATCCGTTGGAATCTACCTCTAGTAGTATCTCCAATCCAGCCAGCACTCGAAGGCTATGCTCTTCCAAAGGTGCTTAAAGCTGGTGATGGAAGCACAATCCCTGCAGGATTCTACGCTTTCACATGGGAATTCCCAGTACGTGACCGTCAGGTAAACAAAGATTTGATCCGTAACTGGTAATAATCGCAGGACGATTACTTCACGTAATCGATCTATATGAAAAGAAGAGGGTGTGCCTTTGGGTACACCCTCTTTTGCGTCTTCGCCCCATTACCCAGGGAATCCCCTGCAGGGATTCGACCTGTTCGGAATATTATATTGATGGGCCGCCCACTTGAGGGGCGCCCCTACGTGGCGGATGGCATTCTGTTTGTGTAGGTGTAGGTGTAGCTTGTGTCGCTGGGATTTGCAATCCCAGCAATGCTAGTATTCGGGATTTGCAATCCCGCCCTATTCATTGCGGAAACGTTCGCTGCTGTAGGGGCGCCCCTACGTGGGCGGCCCATCAAATGTTCTCCCGCCTTCGTGGGGTACGGATGCCAGCCCGGAAGCCCGAAATCCTTACCCCATCGAGGGGCAAGGATTTCGTTGGGTGGGTATGCCATCCTTTTCCCCAGGAAGCTCAGGCCATAAGGCCTTCCCATCCTGGGGCTGGAGT
>CAZHWP010000068.1:0-10170 GCA_964535945.1 uncultured Porphyromonas sp. | reverse complement strand
GGTGATTTTTTCTGAACATAAGGTGTTTTAAAAAAAACACCTTATGTTTGAACTCAACTTGAGGCATGTTTTTCTGGAGTGTTTTTTCGTTGATTTTCTCAAAATCCTCACAGTCAGCCGATTGTGTAAATCCGTTATTTTGTGTCAATTATTACTTCGTGCGCAAATAACGCAAGGAGCGGGCAGTTTTCGCCTTGTTTTTTGCCTCTCAAGTGTTTTCTTGGTACGATTCTGTACTAAAGAGTCCTGTGTATTTTGGCTGGGAATTGCAAATTCTAGCCATTGATGTTGTAGGGATTTGCAATCCCGCCTCTTAACAGAGTGCTCCGCTCTTCCACTACTTCTGTCCATTATTGGGTTTACATTTCCAATCTTATATCCAACATTAAGGATCTATCGTTCGAACAAGAGTGGACGTGTAGGGGGAACGATCGCTCATACCTATTGCTTGCGTCAAATATATATTCAAATTGGAGGTCGTAACAAGCATAATATCTGTGGTATTCAAAAATGATGGCTGAAACGTGTCGAAATTATGAAAGTATCTTCTTTAAGAATACAGAAGAGAAACCCTGAATTCAAAAATATTATTCTATCTTTGTATAGTGAGGTGTAGTTCCCTTGCGCTGTTTAGTTCAGATTTTCCTTCAATTGAGGTGTTTAGTTCCCACTCCTTGATTCAAAATCAGATTCTCTTATCAATGAGAATTCAGCCTATTGGTAATCTACATGCACATATTTCTAATCATTTAATATTTTTTAGTTATGAAAACGAAAGATTCAAGTAAGAATGAGTTTGAAGATCGTATGGCTGCGAAAATGGATGCTTACAAGCTAAGACCAGATCAAGAAGAAGCGCGAGCCAGAAAGGTTGAACTCGAAGGGCAACGTTTGAAGGAAATTGGGGTGGATTCTTGCACTGGAATCCTTCCCGATAATGCAGGTATTAGTGATGGTCTAATCAATCCATTTGCACTTACAGAAACCATTCTCGAAACACAAATGAATTGGGAAGACCCTCGTTCGATGGATATTCTTGAAGAAGTCTTGGGTTCGAGTTATGAGCAGCTAATTAGCAGTGAAGATTCACTGCTTCTAACAGGTCGCGATCCTAAAATGAGGGTGGAGGAAGTGGAAACTACTACGAACAAGGGCAGCGCTACAGACCCTTTCGAAGCCTATCGGATGTCTATGAACGACCTCGACAGACCATTAGATCCAAAGAGGAGCAGTGATAGAATGAAGACTATAAAGTCAGAAGACCTTGGCAATCTTTTTAAAGTTAAGGAGCGCAAAGACGCCATCTACAGCAATTCTAAACTAAGCTCTACTTTGGCTAAAATTATTTTACCAATATCAACTCGCAACGCTCCTAGCAATGTGTCATTGAGAGAGATTGGTTTTCAAGCAAATGGTAGCCACAATAACTTTGACAATATTATTCAAGGTGGTGTAGGTAACTGCTACTTGATTGCAGGTCTTTGTGCCCTAAGTTGGGTACATCCAGGTCTCCTAAATATGGATGTGGATTTTTATGACAGTAATGATGAATGGACTTTGTACAAGCCGTTAATAACTGTAAACGCCGATGGAAGCCCCGTTAACAGCACCTATGGTAAATCCACCAATGAGATTTATCAATACGGATACTACAAAACTCCCGTATTTGCTCGTAGCAGATATTGGTATAATGGAGAGTACTGGCCAGCTTTGTTCGAAAATGCATACGCAAATTCAAAGAACCCGAATATGAACCTCTACGATGCGATTTTGTACACCGCTGGTGGATGGGCTGAAAGAGCTGCACAGGAACTTACTGGTAACACTTGGTTCTATTCGACTCGGTATTGGTTGAGAAATCCTGGTGGAAGTTACAATATGCTTACAAACTACAATACATTCAGAGACTTCATATTATCTCATTGCTCAGGTTGGAAAGCAGCCTATCCGATGACACTCTCTGCACACCCAGCACACCGACCAGGTATTGCCTACCCACACGCCTATACTGTGCTTGGATACACTTATCATAGTGGCAATTACTACTTGATTATTCGCAATCCTCACGGAGCTGGTGAACCATCAGGTGCTGGGGTTTTATCGAAGAGTGATTATGTTTTTCACTTTGGTAAAACGCAGTGGTTTAAGTTAGGAAAAAATGACGGCATCTTCGCTCTCGAGTTTGGCGAAGTAATTAAAAACTTCCGCTACTTAGGTTATGTTTATTAGTCAGTGTTAAAGGGGTCTTTATCAAAAGATCTCTATTGATTTTTATGTTGGGGGCTCTCTGTCTATTGCAGAGATGTCCCCAACGTTTTTCTTGAAATTTGTGCTACTTTATTTTTCACTCAAGTTGCTGTGTGTGCTAGATAGATTCTTTGTATAGAGAACCTTATCAAGATTGCACTTCAAAATAACAGAACTACCTTCATTATCTTCGAGCTGTTCACTCTATATCTGCAAGTTAGATTCACTATGAATTCATAACACATCGAATGCCTCATAAATGCGAGAGCGCTTCATCATTAGTCTAATAGCTACAAGAGGAAATGGGTGCTTGCTAGTAGAAAAGCTCTTTTAGCATCTATAGTATTTGTCTCTTCCCCTTTTAGCATAGCTATGTGTCCAATAATTGGACACTGCTGTCCAATAATTGGACAGTAGTAGAAAATTGTGAATTTGCTAAGTGTTTGTATTACAGCTTTGTAGATGCTTTGGCACGGCCTTTGCAATAATATCTATAGAAACTAAAAGCAAGAAACCATATGATGAAGCAACTTACTATAGATACAGCCACAAAGAAAGCCAGCCATTACAGACTGGCTACACTATCGGCAAGCATGCTACTAGGACTAGCTAGCCTAGCATCTGCCCAAGGACAAGCCTATGCCAGAGACCTTATAGCTACTAGCAATACGATAGTCGATAGTATCTTCATGCCTAGCCAGCATGGCTGGAGGCTCAGCTCCACGGCCAAAGACCTGCCCAGTTGCCTAGCCTATGCCAAAGCGCATAGCAGCCAAATACACCGATCTAAAGCAGATCTGCAAGCATCGCAAGCACGCTACCGAAGGGCTATCGGACGCTTACTGCCCTCTCTCTCTATCTCTACAGATGCCTACTACAACTTCGGTAGGGGCTTGGATGCTGCTACCAATACCTATACAGACGTAAATAGCTTTAGAAACAACTACAATGCCAATCTCAACTGGACTCTCTTCGATGGCCTCAGCCAATGGCGCGATTTGAATGCTGCTAGTGCAGAGCGTAAGGCAGCCAAGCTTGGCCAACGCGATGCCGAGAGTGAAGCCATGCTAGGCTGCCTCGAGGCATACTACGATCTGCACTATGCCTACTACCAGCAAGAGCTTGCCAAGGAAAAAGCGAGCGAAAGCAAAGAACTGATGGAAAGGATACGCAAGATGGAAGCCTTGGGCATGAAGTCGCTGCCCGAGCTCTACGAATCGGAAGCTCTCTATTACGAAGAGGAAGAGCGTGCCCTAGCCGCAGCCAACGCCTACGAACTGGCACTACTCAACCTAGGAAAGGCGATGAACTGGCCTATCGATGAGCCGCTACAGGTGCGCTTGCTCGACGAGCAGGAGCTGATGTTTCAAGAGCCAGATGCAGCGAAAGTTGCCGAGCAGGAATTCAACAGCCAGCATCCCAAAGTCTTATTTGCCGAAGAGCGTGCCCGTGCTGCAAAGCTCAAAGCCCAGTCGAGCTGGGGAGCCTTTATGCCCACGCTTACACTCATCGCTGGCTACTCTACAGGCTTTAGTCGCTTTATCGACGGATCGGCCTACGAAAACTTCGCCGATCAGCTCAAACACCGTCGTGGTAGCTATATTGGCCTCAATCTGTCGATCCCCGTCTTTACAGGCTTTAGAGCCTCCAGCCAGCGAGCTGAAGCAAAGGCCCAAGCCTACCGCGCTCGTATAGAGTTCGAAGAGAGCATCCAAATGCTACATGTAGAGCAGCGCAAAATAGAAGCGGAGCTAAAAGTAGCCCCAGCACGCCATAGGCAAGTGCTCAAGCGCTTAGAAGCAGCCGAGCTTGCATACAAAGCAGCCGAGCGCCGCTACGAAGAGGGGCTGATAAGCCTGCTAGAGCTAACACAATTGCAAAATAGAAAATACGAAGCCCATACTGCCAAGCTGAGAAGCCTCTTGAGCCAAGAGCTCAACCTTAGCAAGCTGGAGTATTACTACATGCAAGGGGGCCACTAATCATCGATAACAATAAACACACAATAAGGAAATGGACAGACCAATAGAACAAAAGAAGCCAATCGAGCGAATCGCTCTAGTAGAACGACTGCTCAAGCTAATGGGCTTGAAAGAAGGCGCTAGCAAAAACAACGTGCGCATAGCCCTTATAGTTCTTATTTCACTACTCGTGCTCGTACTCCTATTTCTGGTAGGCAAGTCACTTTTCAATCCACTCATGACGGTCGAAACCAAACAATTAAGTATTGCCACGGTAGAGCGAGCGCAGTTCGACGATTATATACGTATTCAGGGCGGAGTGGCACCTATCAGTAGTATTCAGCTGAGTGCTGCCGAGGGGGGGACTGTGAAGGCAATCCTCATCGAAGAGGGTAGCGATGTAAGGGAGGGCGATGTGATAGCTCTGCTCGACAACCCCATGCTAGCCCTCAATATACTCGATAGCGAAGCACAGCTTGCCGAGAAGTCAAACTTCCTACGCAATACACAAGTGTCGATGGAGCAGGAACGCCTCAATCTGGCAAGGGAGCGCCTAGGCCTCGAGAACGAAATGGTGCAGAAGAGCCGCCGAGCCCGTCAGATGCAACGTCTAAGGGCAGAGAAACTGGTGTCGGAAGACGAATACCTCGAAGCCCAAGAGGCTTATAGCCTCGCCAAGCGTTCGCAAGCCCTTGTCATGGAGCGCCAGCGCCAAGATAGCCTCTACCGCAGTATCCAAGTAAGGCAAATGGAAGAGAGCCTACACAGCATGCGCCTCAACCTCGAGATGGTGCGCTCGCGTGCAGCCAACTTAGCTCTCCGTGCGCCTATCGATGGCGAACTGGGCCAACTCACACTCGAGCTAGGGCAGGCAATAGCTGCTGGCACCCGAGTAGGGCAGGTCAATGTGCTGAGCGACTTCAAGGTCGAAGCGCAGATAGACGAGCACTACATCGATCGCATTCACAAGGGGCTCAAAGCTCGCCTCGAACGCCATGGAGAGGTCTATGAACTGCTGCTAAGCAAGGTATATCCCGAGGTGAGAGACAAACAGTTTAGAGCCGACTTCCAATTCGTGGGAGCTCGTCCCGAGCAAATACGCACCGGTCAGAGCTACCAGCTAAGCCTACAGATGGGCGATGCCGAAGAGGCACTACTCTTGCCTCGTGGCTCTTTCTTCCAAAACTCGGGCGGACAGTACGTCTATGTGCTGAGCAAAGACGGCAGTCGTGCCAGCAGACGTCCCATCAAGATAGCTCGCCAAAATCCACGTTTCTACGAAGTGGTAGAAGGCTTGCAGCCTGGCGAGAAAGTAATAACGAGTAGCTACGAACGCTTTGGCGATGCCAAGGAAATCAAACTGAAATAAGGCCGTTCGAAGCGTCTTCTAACGATCATATAATCATCCACGATCAACTCCCTATACAAAGCAATGAATCACTTCAAACCCTATATCAAGTATCTCTCGCGCAATAAGCTCTATACAGCAGTGAGCCTGATAGGCCTCGCCGTAGCGCTGATGTTCATCACCATACTCTTTCGCTATGTAGAGCGCGAGAATAGTGTGGATTCCTTTCATGCCAATAAAGAGCGCATCTTCATGCTCTGCGGTGGCGATGATGGTACGGTTGGCATTGTTTCCGCTCCTATCCCCCAGCAAATTCAAGACTTCCTGCCCGAAATCGAGGCCTACTGTCGAATTGCAGAGGTGGATGTGTCTATGAAAAAAGGGGGCAGCGAAATGCCTATCTCTGCCAAGGTCTTGGGGGCAGACTCGAGCTTCTTCACGATGTTTAGCTTTCCACTTATCGAGGGCACGGCAAAGGGCGTCTTAGAGTCGCCACAAAGCATTGTGCTGAGCCAATCGATGGCTCGCAAGCTGCTGCCAGAGGGGTATCAGCTAGGGCAAGAGATCGTGCTTGGTCTCACCTCATACACGCTCTCGGGCATTATGGCAGACCTGCCTTACAATACGCAGTTTGGGCACTACGATGCCATCGCACCCTTTAGAACGATTGTGATAGATCGATGGGGCGAACAGACGTACAACAATATCGGCTCGTGCAACTATGGTGCCTACTACCTAGTGCGAGAGGGTGCAGATATTCATGCCAAAGAGGATCTGCTCTTCGATAAGCTCAACGAGACTTTCTTTCCCTACCAGATGGGTTTTCGTACCAGTCATAGCTTCATCAAGCTACAAGACCTATACTTCTCGCCCAACTCTTCCTCTGGCAACTTTAACCCCAACCGAGGCGATCGCTCTCGCATCAATTTGCTGCTCGCTATTGGGCTCTTAGTTCTTCTTATGGCCAGTGTCAATTACATTGGTATGAGTGCTGCGCAGGCTGGACCCCGCTCGCGCGAGGTGGCACTCAAGAAATTGCTCGGCTCGTCGCGTATCGCTATTATCTGGCAGTACCTGAGCGAGAGTTTCATCATGACGTTTATGGCGGCTGCACTTGGTGTAGGCTTGGCTTTTATGGCAGAGAAGTTCTTTGTCAACTCGCTGGGGGTGGAGCTAGAATTGGCAAAAGCCTTTGCTCAACCAGCTGTCTTGCTCCTTACTTTCGGCTTTGTGATACTCCTTTCCCTATTGGCTGGTATAGTGCCAGCGCTCATCACGAGCCGTGTCTCCTCTATCGAAGTGGTGCGTGGCAGCTTCCGTCGTCGCATCAAGGCACGCTACTCGTCCATCCTGATGGGCCTGCAATATACCATTGCTATAGCCCTGCTCATTGGCTCGGGAATCGTTATCCTACAGACCCGCTTCTTGATCAATGCCCCGCTTGGATTCCGCTCCGACTCGCTATTGGTGGTAAAGGTCAATGCCGATAGTACGATGCGAGCTCAAACCACTGAGTACCTACGCCAGAATCCCTATGTCGAGGACTTTAGCTACAGCCGTGGGTCGCCATTTGGCTCATCAAACAACCAGAGTGGCGTGCGCAACGGAGTCTCTATCTCGCTCAACGAAATCGGTATAGATACAGCTTTTGTACGGCTCTATCAGATTCCTATCACAGACGCCTCGGGCGAGAATAGAAAGCCTCGTACGGGAACGCCAGTCAAGATAGATGATTATCCGCTATGGCTCGATCAAAATACGCTGAAGATACTCGAGCCAGACCCCAAAACGGGAGAGTTTGAGCTCTACGAATGGCAAAAAGAGGCTGGATATCGCTACCGTTACCAAGGTAGCTTCCCCAACCTTAGGATTAGACCGCTTACCGAAGAGCAACCCAATCTCTACTTCTATGACCTTGGAGATTGGACCCCCTCCTATCTGACTATTTCGCTCAAGCCTGGTGCCGATTTGTATGAGAATAGAGATGCCATCGAAGAGGTACTCCGTAGGCAGTGGGAGAATCCGCTCATCGACCTTCAGGTCTCCGACGAGATTATTCGTGAAAACTACCGCCCTTTCATGCAGCTAGCGCGGCTCATCTCGGTATTTGCCATCCTAAGCCTGCTCATTGCTACCATGGGAGTCTTTGCCATGAGTGTTTACCTCATGGAGCAGCGACAGCGCGAGGTGGCACTGCGTCGGGTATCGGGAGCCAAGCTGATCGACGTGCTACTGATAGTGGCCAAAGGTACTCGCTGGCCCTTAGCGATAGCCTCTGTACTTGCCACTCTCGTTGCCTTCTTCATAAGCCAGCGTTGGCTGCTACAATATCCGCTACATATAGCACAGCCTTGGTGGCTCTATCTGCTTGTGTCGCTACTCGTTGCTGCCTTGGCATTATTCTTCGTGTCGGTACTCACCCTGCGCATGGCAAAGGACAACCCCGTGAAGTACCTCAAATCGGAATAGACCATACTAATTCTGTATATAATGAAATCGACAATTAGAGCTTGGCGACGGATTCGCCAGATGAAGGAATCGCAAGTCATTAGCCTCGTTGCCCTCTCTGTGGGCTTGGGAATGGCATTGCTGCTCTTCCTGAAAGCATATCACGAAAACTCGTTCAATAGGAGCTTCAAAGACTCCGAGCGTATCTATCTGCTCGAGACGCACTACAAGCAGGGCAATGAAGAGGCAAGGTCTTTCGGACAAGTGCCAGGTGCCATTGCACGAGCTATGGACGAATCGATAGCCGATGTGGAAGCAGGTACGCGCATCACTGGTTTGGCAGACAAAGCTACCCTGAGCGACTCGCTGAAGAATAGATATGAGCTAAGCCTTAGTCTGGCAGACGCTCGCTTCTTCGATGTGCTGCAGCAAGAGATACTGCTGGGCGACCCCAAGAAAGCATTGGGCGAACCCTACCACTGTATGATACCCGATCAGCTTGTGAAAAAGATGGGTGATGATGCTATGGGAAAGGTGCTGGAGGTAGAGCAGATGCCCGGCGTGAAGCTACAAGTAGCTGGGGTCTATAAGTCTTTCCCTGCCAATTCGTCCTTTAGTAACGATGTCTATGTGTCGATGAGCTCCTTCGATAAAAACAGCTACGACAACTGGCTGGGCAACGACCGCTACAAAGGCTATATACTCCTACGTAAAGGTGCCAACCCAAGCCAGGTGGAGAAAGCAACGGCCGATTTGCTGGAGCGCAATGTAGATATGAGCGAGCTAAAAGCAGCTGGTGCCGAATTGGAATTTAAGCTTAAGCGATTGGACTCGTACATTCAAGAGAATCCCGTACAGAAACGACTGATAAGCATCCTGACGATAGTGGCTTGCTGCCTGCTGCTGACAACGCTCGTCAACTACCTGCTGCTGCGCCTGTCGAATATACTCTCAAGACAAAAACAATTCCTACTAGAACGCTCCTTGGGGGCAGCTCGCAAGAATTTGTGGATGGGCGAATTTGCAGAGACTCTGCTCTTAGTGCTTATCGCTTTGCTGTTGGCTACGGCACTGCTCTTTGCTCTACACAAGCAGATAGCCTACTACATCGAAAGCAATGTAGCTGATATGCTGAGTCCTACGATAGTAACATATGCCTTGCTTGCACTCATTGTACTCTTGGCAGCACTGGCTTACTTGCCCATTCAGGCCATACTGCGCTTGCCATTGCGTGCAGCTATTAGTGGGGGAAGGGCATCGAAAAGCATTTGGCGAAGGGCCTTCGTGGGCTTGGAGATTGCCTTTGCGGCTTTCCTAACGGCTCTGCTCTTGGTCGTTATCTTACAATATAGGGGTATGATGCTTACCGATCAGGGCTATAAGCATGAAGAGCTGTATGCCATAAATATTTCGAACGAAGACGCAGACAGACTGCAAAGCCTAGTGGCAGAGATTCGTCGTAAGCCTTGGCAGGATGGAGCTACGCTCTCTTCGATGCTGCCTTTCGAATCACAGAGTGGCGACAACCTAAGCGATCCGGTTTCGAAAAAGGAGCTATTCAACCTCTGCGACTTCTTCGATATCGATACGGCATATTTCCATACACTACAGATACCCCTTATTGAGTCGATAGATTCAGCCAAACTGCTCAATGAAACTTATCAACTTTACCTAAGTGAGTCTGCAGCCAAGAAGCTAAGCGAGGCAATGCAGTGGAGTGATGGGGTAGTGGGCAAAGAGATAATGATGAGTAGCTACACTCGTATGCCGATAATTGGGGTCTATAGCGATGTGGCTACCGTACGTAAGCATATCGATCTCTTTCCATTGAAAATGCCGAGCGCTTATGTGCTGAACAAAGGGAATAGGAAGTATCTACGCTGGCTCACAGTGAGGATTCCCTCGGGGGCTCTGGAGCAGATAGCTTCGCTAGAAAAACTGGCAAGGGAAATGCTAGGCAATGACGAGCTACAGGTGATAGATGTATCGGATAGGGTGTATGGCAACTACGAGGGACAAAAACGTATGCGCAACATAATCTGGATAGGTAGCTCGGTGGCTTTGCTCATGGCACTGATAGGACTAATAGCCTACATCTCGGTGGAGCTGAGAAGGCGCAAGCGTGAGCTGGCTATTCGCAAGGTGCTGGGAGCAGAACTGAAGACC
>CAZHWP010000067.1:0-10264 GCA_964535945.1 uncultured Porphyromonas sp. | reverse complement strand
TCACTCATCAAATCAACCAATGAGCATTTTTACCAACACTTTTGACCTATACGCCGCTTTTTTGTGTTTACTAATCTTGGAAAAGCGGAAGAATTTTAGGGCAATTGTCTTGGAAAAGCGGATAATAACACCTATTTTTGCCCTGGATAAAAGGAAGACGCTATGCTAAGAAGCGATGAGTTAAACGTCGATTAACCGCCTGTAAGCTTGTAGATACTTGCGTACAGTGTCCGATATATCATTTTCTAAAAAAGTAATATCGGACACTGTGGAATATTATGTTACTTACTCCACTTCTCTAATAACTCCAATAAACTCTCCAATCACTCTAAAATCATCTTCTCCGGCTTCGTTGATGACTATGGGAGTGTAGTCTCTGTTTTTGGGTTCAAGTATTATCTCGTCATGTTCCCATTCGCCGAATTCATTGTATCTTTTTTTGCTGGTATAGGTTTTGATAGAGTATCCACCAGAGTTGTCTGCATCGTAATAATTCCGATGCTGGGTCAATACGATTTTTCCTTGTCGGCTTCCTGCAGGATTTGCTCGAAACACACACATGTCTCTATCTTGAATATCTGGTTCCATAGAGTGGCCTACTGCTTGGATGACGTACATATTTCTATTTAGTTTGCCCATTCCTTCTACTTTTACCCATCCAAGTTCATCAACGATTTCTCCGTCCCCAAAATACCCACAAGCTGCTTTAATTGAATAAAGTGGAAGGAAATCGATGTATTTTACATCTTCGTTAACGGTTGGCTCAACTCTTATTTCTTCTTCAGTCACCTTTTTCCTCTCAGCTTGAGCGGATTTTAATAGGCTTTGGAAGTGATCGGATAAAGCTGGATTGCAGAAGTAGACATAGCACCCTTTCATGCCTCGGGTCATTAGCGTACGATAGGTGTTTTTTATAATTTCATCAGCGTCCTGAACACTTTGCTCTTTCTGGGTTTTTAAAAGTGTGCTAAAACCTCTTACGGATTGGTCATTTCGGGAGCGTTCTTTGATGTCGGTTACCACTCTCCCGTTTTCGTAGCGAATATCGTTGCCGACAATGACTCCTACGTAGTCCAATTCTAGCCCTTGGCAAGTGTGGATACATCCGATTTCATTGATTGAGTCGTCCCCGATAATCCATAGGTTTTTATCCTTATTTAAGTTCCATTTCTTCTGGAAGCCAAACTCAGGAATCGTTATATCATATGCATTGGAATCTTTTTTGCTATTCCAGTCCCAGCAATACCCTGCAACCACACGTGAGCGATTATTTTTCTTATTCTTTTCAAGAATAGCGTCGAACAAATCATTGGGTTGAGAAAATACCTTGAAGTCGTAATCTTCTTGTGAGAGCAAAATATTGGCGGTCTCAGTGATCTGCAAAGTATTGTCTAGCCAGCTCAAGTAACCATCCGAGCCATTACAACGGAACTGGGAACTTAGTTTGCTGAAGTGTACGGTGGCTCCACATTCTTCGGCGTATTTCCTTATGGCATTTTTAGAGCCGATATCTTTGATGTGTACTCTCTGCCGGTCATCTACAAAGAAAATAGAACACTTGGCTGCTTTGATTATTTCTTTTATTTGATTTTCTCCCAAGTTGCCATACAATCCGCTTTTTAAATTCAACCGATGGGCTTCGTCAATAATTAATGTATCGAAAATATCTTTCTCTTTCTCGATGAAGCTTCCGCTTCCTACAAAGAGATTGTTGATAAACCCTTTTTTATGGCTACCACTGAGTTTAGCGGTATAAACATCTCTGGGAGCGGCGTTTTTAGACACGTATTGGGTGGTTAATCCTTCTTTAGTCAATTGGACTAATAAATTGATAGCGACTACGCTTTTTCCAGTACCAGGTCCGCCTTCCACTATTAATACTTGTTTTTTATCAGTGACGGAAGTACGAGCTAAGTGCAGTGCCGTTTCGTATACAATTTTCTGATCATCCAATAAGATAAACTCCTGATGACCTTTCAGCATCGAGCTGAGAGCATCGGCCAATTGCTTTGAGGGTCTTAGCCGTCCATTATCGATTAACCAGACAATGTCATCTTTGGCTCCATATTTGATGTGCTCTTTGATGAAATCTTGTAACTTTTGTGCATCGGATTTAAGGAAGAGTGGAGCTTTATCAATATAATCCTGGTAGAAAGTGTGGTTAATTATGGTGTCTGGTTCATAGTTGTGCAAGAAAGCGCATGGAGAAAGAATGATCTCCTCTTCCCGTATGGTTTCATTGTAGTTTTCCAGCATGTATGCGTAAGACCATGCCTGATAGGATGGGTGAGCGGTTTCGTGTTCACCATGCTGGAAACGGGTTTTTACTACACCCGATTTATGTGACAGCTTGGCCCGCTCCCATTGTTTAAGTTCTATTATAACAATATTTCCTTTGCGATTTTCATCTAAACCAGATATGATGAAGTCTATTCGTTTTGAGGTCAATGGAATCTGGTATTCAATTGCTATTCCGGAATCGTTAGGAATCTCGGGTGTATTGATTACATTGGACATATGCAGCATCGAATTTTTCCATGAACGAACTTCGTTTGGAGAGGTATGCCTACCCAAGTGTGTTACAAATGCCCGATCTATCTCGTCTGCAATCCTACCATTGAAAACATCGTCAACGAACCCTTTCTTTGAAGCGTGATAGATAATCATAGCTCAGTGTATTTTTTTGCGCTTCCTTTCGCTTTGCTTACTGGATACTTTTCTGAATTTTTCTTTAGTTTGGCTAAGATTATTTCTTTAATATCTAGATCGTATTTGTGTGCGATTAGGAATGCGTAGTTTAGCACGTCTGCCAATTCTTCTTTTACTTTCTCGACATTTACTTCTTCTGGCTTTTTCCATAGAAATACCTCGGTAAGTTCGGAAGCTTCTATTGATAAAGCCAAAGCAAGATCTTTCCCATTATGGAATTGGTCCCAATCTCTCACCTCAGTGAAGAGAACTATTTGTTCCATTATTTCGTTGATGTCCATACTTTCTTTTTGAATGTTTTGTTAGGGACAACTCTGTTTTTGCTAGGCTGTGAGTTCGTTAATATTGTTATCAATCATTTCTTTTACGTCTACGCTTAGTAGTTTGGTTATTTGGAAGGGGACTTCCAAGCTGGGTTGGCGGCGGTTGCAGGCGTAGGCAATTATTATGTTGAAACTTTTGCCGAGTTGTGCTGCAAGCCAAGTTTGCTTGATGCTTTTCTCTTCAAGCACCTCTTTTATTCTGTTTATAGCTTTGTCCATAAACGTTCGTACAATACTATCCCTACAAGGATAGTGAATAATATAGTGTATAAATAGGGAAGGCTCCGCCTGTCTAATTTAGCCCTTTTTTCTAAGACTTTCTTCGAAATGAACGCCTTATGAGTCAATGGCGATGGATGTTTATCGTTTGTTATCGGCGATTATTTGCCGATGCACTCTATTCACCTATCAGACACTCAGCTTTTTAGCGTTTTAATCGGTACACGGAGACTTTTCACCAACGCCCCACAAATGCTTGTTTTATGCTATTCAGCCAAATAACATTTGTACCGCATCTTTTTTTTGTACCCGAAATGTACCCCGAATTCTACCATTGTACTTTGCCGAGAAATAGTGCCACTATTGAAAATCAATATATTACACTTTCTCTATACAGAAAGTACTGCACGCCTGCTCACATGCAAATATACTACTTTCCCGTCATTTCCCTCCTTTTGTATCTACTTCATTCTCAGCTCGCAACCGATTTGTCGGTACACCTCTAAAATAAAAGGTTAGCTTCCATGCTTGAACACTCAATTTAGACTAAGGTTTTAGCATAAAGTGCTAATATTCACGCTATGTTTGGTATCTTTACGGAGAGCAAAATATTTTGAATATGGAAGCAAAGAAAACCATCTATATTGAGGAAGCAGGTACTCTAAGCACGTTGATCACTGAGGAAGAAAAGATGACTTTGACTCATCTTAAGATAGTTGGAGAGATAAACAATCGTGATGTCTTTGATGTGCTAGATGATATGTGCACTACTTCTGGAGAGTTTGACCTTGAAGATAATCGTATTACATACTATGATGAACCACCATTCCTGAAGATACTTGATTTGGGAGAGTGTGTTTTAGTAGATGATTCTTTTTTTGGTGGTTTTGCATACTACTCAAAGCTCGAGGAACTGATTTTCCCGAAGAATATCATAGAAACTAATGAATTTGATGCCTTTTCAAATTCCGAAAAGCTCAAAAGAGTTGTTCTGCCTGATACATTGGAAAAATTATCTGATAGTTCATTTTCTAATAATGAGAAATTAGAAGAGATAAATCTGCCTGCAGGATTAAAAGAAATTGGAAGCTTCGCATTTAGTGATTGTATAAGCCTTAGAGAAATATGTATTCCTAAGAATGTGTCTCATATTGGGAATGGAGCATTTCTTGGTTGTAATGGAATAGAACGATTCACTGTAGATCCAGGCAATCCTTATTTTATAACCATTGATGGCGTCATCTACAGTCGTGATAAGAAGAGAGTCGTAGCTTTTCCTAGTGGGTATAAGAATAGTCATTATGAAGTAATAGGAGGAACAGAGTGTATAGGAGAAGGATCTTTTTCGGGCTCTAATATCTCATCAATATCTTTCCCACCATCCTTAAAGGTTATTGAAGGATGGTCCTTCCAGTTTTGTGAGAACCTCCTTGAGGTGAAAATTCCTGATTCGGTCACCGAAATAGGGAAGCTTGCCTTCAGATACTGTTCAAGTTTAACTCGGGTAAAGCTATCAAATAGTATTAAGGTTTTAAGCGAGCAGATTTTTGCAGGAGCGCCTAACCTAAAAAGAATCACTCTCCCCGAATCAGTAAGAGTGATCGAATCGGTTGCATTGAGTTGGTCTCATGGTCTTGAAGAAATAATTCTCAATGATGGTCTTGAGGTTATTAATGATGATTTATGTAATTGCAGTCATCTCAAGTATCTATATATCCCCAAAACAGTACGAGAAGTCAATCCAGAGAAATGTGAAGCAGTAAGAGTAGCTAACTCCTCTTTTGAACTGGAAGTGGACATAGACAATCCATACTTAATAGCCTATAATGGAGTGCTTTATACCAACGATAAGCATAAAGCGATATGTGTGTATGGTCGGAGCGAAGAAACTCTGAATATAGATAAGGATACCAAAATTATAGGTCCATTATTCTGCTGGGGATTATCGAAGCTTCAATCTATCACTCTACCAGATGGACTTCTTGAAATTGGTTATAGAGCCTTTGATAGCTGCACAAGACTTAGGGAGTTTGATATTCCTAAGAGTGTCATCAAAATTGACTATAGAGCTTTTGATAATTGTGAAAGCTTAGAGAGTATGGTTGTACATGCACTGACCCCACCAGAGATAATAGATGCAGGTCAGAATAAGAAAAGGATATTTTCTGGAGATATCAAAAATTGTGTCTTATATGTACCTTCTGAAAGCATAGAAGCCTATAAAGCATCTTGGTGGGGCTTCAAAAACATTTGTCCCTTATGACCAATAAATCAAGGCTACCCCTTTGCTTTAAGGAAATACCATACAAAGCCCTCCTCGACTACTTCCGTATCAAGTATTAACCTGCCTTTTCCCAGCTAAGTTTCTTCTAGAATCAACTGTCAAGTAGTGTGAATTGGGTATATTTGTGAAGGATGAGGAGTGTAGATAAGTTTATAGTACAATGCTATTATGGAGGGAAGGAACTAATATCATGATGCAGGCGGAAGAGAATCAGATTATCATATACAATACTGATGATGGCAAAGCAAGAGTAATTCTCTATGCTAAGGATGGTAACATCTGGATGAACCAAAACCAGATGGCAGAACTTTTTGCCACCTCTGTTCCCAACATCAGTATGCATATATCTAATATACTGAAAGAGTGGGAGTTAGTAGAAGGTTCAGTTGTTAAGGATTACTTAACAACTGCCTCAGACGGGAAGAATTATCAGGTAACTTTCTACGCCCTTGATATGGTATTAGCCATAGGATTCCGAGTGCGGAGCAAGAGGGGCACGCAATTTAGGAGATGGGCAAATCACAACCTTAAGGAGTATATGATTAAGGGGTTTGTCATGGATGACGACCGCCTGAAGAACCCCGATGGAAGACCAGACTATTTTGATGAACTTCTTGAGCGGATACGTGATATTCGTGCCAGTGAAAAGCGTTTCTATCAAAAGGTTAGAGACTTGCTCGCATTGAGTAGCGACTACGATGTAAGTGACAAGGCGACTCAAATGTTCTTCGCAGAAACTCAGAATAAACTCCTCTATGCAGTTACTCAGCAAACGGCTGCTGAAATAGTTGTGAGTCGTGCAGATGCCAACGCACCCAATATGGCTTTAACCTCTTGGAAGGGTTCTGTGGTCAGAAAGCAAGATATATACACCGCTAAGAACTACCTAAAGCAGGAGGAGATAGAGACCCTTAATCAGCTCACAGTGCTCTTCTTGGATTCTGCAGAATTAAGGGTGAAAGAGCGAAAAGACCTGACTTTAGACTATTGGCGGAATAATGTTGATGCCCTCTTGAGTTTCCAAAATAAAGACCTTCTCAAAGGTAGTGGTGCCGTTTCCAATGCCCAGATAAAAGCCAAAGTAGATCAAGAGTACGAAGCATTTAATCTCCGCCGTAAAGAACTGGCTCTAATGGAAGAAGAACAAAGAGAACTGACGGAACTTCGGCAAATAGAGCAAAGTATCGCAAAAAGACCTCAATCAGATGAATAAAGGCGAAGTAATCATATATAGAAGTGCTGATGGACTTGCGGAGCTATCGGTTCAGCTTGAAGGCGATACTGTCTGGCTGTCCCTCAACCAGATGGCAGAGCTATTTGACCGAGATAAGTCAACAATTTCAAGGCATATAAAAAACATCTTTGCAGAGGGAGAGCTTGACCCAAATTCAGTTGTTGCAAAATATGCAACAACTGCTTCAGATGGTAAGCAGTACCTTGTGGAGTATTATAATCTGGATGTGATTATTTCAGTAGGCTACCGTGTCAAGTCTATGCGTGGTACGCACTTCCGCATCTGGGCAATGAAGGTTTTGAAAGAATACATCATCAAGGGTTTTGCCCTTAATGACGACCGTTTGAAAAACCTTGGAGGGGGAAATTACTGGAAGGAGCTACTTGATCGTATTCGTGATATTCGTAGCAGTGAAAAGGTGATGTACAGACAAGTGCTTGACTTGTACGCAACAGCTATAGACTACGACCCGAAGAGTAATGAGAGTATCTCTTTCTTTAAGATCGTGCAGAACAAACTGCACTACGCGGCTCATGGCAATACCGCTAGCGAAGTGATATACTACAGGGTGGATAGCAACAAGCCATTCGCAGGGATGACCAACTTCAAAGGCAATCAGCCTACTCAGGCAGAGTCGATGATTGCTAAGAACTATCTCTCTGAGCAAGAACTCAAGGTTCTGAATAATCTTGTATCGGCTTACTTTGATCTTGCGGAGCTAAATGCTATAGAACAACGCCCAATGACCATGCGAAACTATGTGGATGAGCTCGATCGCATACTATCCACCACAGGTAGGAATGTGCTTGATAATGCTGGCTCAATCTCTCACAAGCAGATGGAAGCAAAAGCCTTAAGTGAGTACCGAAAATACAAAGCTAAGAACTTGGACGATGTGGAGAAAGCCTACTTAGATACCATCTCAAAGATTGAAAGTGAAGCGAAAAAGGGATTAAGAAATAGCAACAAATAAGTACGTACCTACACGTGTATTCAATGACAGGGAGTATTGAAAGTGGAATTAGCAAAGAATTTGAAATATAGAGATTACTCTGTGTTGATAGATTATTTTATTTAATATGCTTTTACGATTCGAATGAAAGATTTTATAGATAAAATTATTGCAGATTTGGGGGATGACAGACCCATAACAGGGATATTGCTAAAGTCTCAAATTGTTGCTTCAAGACTTGGAAATAGAGAGTTCCAAGAATGGATATCAAATGAACAAAATGGATATCCTAGTGCGAAAAACATTCCTGACTACAGAGTATTAGGTGCTATTGTGAAAGCTGATACTTCTCTCCCTTTTAGAGGAATAATTCAAAATTATACAATACCTATAGGGGTATTTAAAGAAGATTTTTTAAATAAGAATCTGTCAAGGGTACGTGTTACGCAGTCACTATCTGAGATAGAAAGGCTATGTGAGGGGAATGAGGATAATAACCTTGCTTTTAATTGCCCAGCTATCGTATATCCAGAAGTTAATAAATATGTAGATGGAAATGTGGAAAGGGTTTGGAGAGAGGTTTCAGGAGCTTCAATTTTAGGAATTGTGGATTCATTTCAGTCCAAGCTCCTCGCTTTCTTTTTGGATTTAGATAAGAAGATTAATGCAGGGGTGGATTTTTCAAAAATTGAAGGGAAAAATCAAATTGGTCAAATCATGAATAATTATAACATTAGTGCAGGTGTTGTTAATACTGGTAGTGGCACAATCAATACTGGTGATATATCAGATATCCATAACACTCAATATATAAATGATCTTGGGCTACAAGGAAAGATTGGAAGTTTAGTAGATCAGCTTGTCGCAGAAGCAGACAAAATTAATAATCCAGACTTAAAGCAGGCTGTCAGTGTTGTCGTCAAAGAATGTAATAAAACTTCTTGGGCTAAGAGTACTCTAAGAATGGCTTTTAATGCAATATTGGGTATTGCGACAGGGATTACAGCTAATCAGTTGACACCTATTGTTGCAGAAGCATTATCATTATTATAGATTGTTGTTTTGGGATTCGTGGCATGGTATGTATTGGAGTTGTTTGTTACTAATCAAGGAGGGTAGCTTTCATGTCATCGCTAAGTTTAAAATTAGGCAGGTTGTGTCATTTCCAATGCACAGATGAAAGCCAAAGTGGAACAAGAGTAC
Organism: uncultured Porphyromonas sp.; assembly: GCA_964535945.1. GTDB lineage: Bacteria > Bacteroidota > Bacteroidia > Bacteroidales > Porphyromonadaceae > Porphyromonas. The sequence goes on along the minus strand of CAZHWP010000067.1, from coordinate 1,340 downwards.
GAAGCATTTAATTTCCGCCATAATGAGCAGTCTCTAATGGAAGAACAAAGAGAACTGGCTGAACTTCAGCAAATAGAACTAAAGCCAAAAAGACCTCAAGCAGATGAGTTGTAATATGGAGACAATAAGTCAAAAAGATATCTTTCATTTGAGTTTTCCAGAAGCACAGTCCATAGTCGTTTGTGGAGATATTCATGGGGACTTTAATGGAATGATATATAAGCTATGTCAGCAGTATCAATTGGAGGATACTCTTCTGATTGTTGCTGGCGACTGTGGCTTTGGGTTTGAGAGAAAAGGCTACTATGAAGAAGTAATGAGGCGTAATCAGAAGCGACTGAGTGATAGCAATAACTGGGTGGTCTTTGTGAGAGGGAATCATGACAATCCAGCTTACTTTGATGGAAGGGTTATCAACCACAAGCGGTTCGTTGCTGTGCCAGACTACTCTATCATTGAGGCAGGTGGTTCCACCATCTTATGTGTAGGAGGAGCCACCTCTATAGATAGACAGCACAGAATAAAAGCTTGGCAGCAAAAGGAGGGTAAGGAAAGACGTTTTTCTTCATCAGTATCTCAAGACCCTTTAGCCCCAAACTATTATTGGGAAAATGAGCGACCTATCCTTAATCCTGAAAAGCTGGAGCTAATTGGAGAGTTATTCAAAGTAGATACTGTTATCACCCATACAGCACCATCATTCTGTGAACTCCAAAGCAAGTCGGGCTTATCTTATTGGTGCGTAGGGGACGAAAAACTAATGGATGATGTGAACGCAGAAAGAGCCACCATGGATCAATTGTACCAGATGCTCAAAGAAGCCCAACACCCCATATCCAACTGGTACTATGGACACTTCCACCAAAGCTGCAATCAAAACATTGATGGCACCCTCTTCAGGATGCTCGACATCATGGAATTCCACCTACTCCGAAAATAGATGCTTTTCAGACATTCCTTACCGTATTTTTTGAGCGTTATCTAATCTTCTATGACAATATGAAACCATTGATAATATTTCAAGTGCATCTTGTTCTGAAACTGTCCAACTCACTTTGGGTTCGTGAGCTTCAGGATTACGAAACATACCGCATAATCCTTTGAGTATATTACAGAAACCTTTGTGCTCGTCTTTTTCTGACTCAGACTGATAGTTATTGATAATTAAAACAGGGTCGCTGCTGAAAACATATTCAATGAGTTTATTACCATCCCCCTTGCATAAAGATAGTTCTCTAATCCTTTCTAATAGACCTTTGTTGGCTTCAAAAACAGAATGGAAATAGGGTTCATCCGATAAATGCGTAGTTTTTCTCATGCATTGCTAGTATTTTAAGTTC
>CAZHWP010000066.1:0-10525 GCA_964535945.1 uncultured Porphyromonas sp. | reverse complement strand
GCTCCACAATAGGGATTGCAATTGATTGCACCAACACTTTTGACCTATAGGTCAAAAAAGCTGGTTTGAATAGGTCAAACTGCAATTTCACGAACAGATAATCCGAAATAACAGTATGATCTATTCGAAATTGCAGCACATTTGCACCATAAAGATGGAAAATATGATAGAACATTCTGAGATTCATATGGCGTTCATTTCGAGCTCCTTTTCTTTCTTGCCTAGTACGAGCTAACAAGAAAGTGAGGGCTGCGTTGCACAAAATGGCAACGCAGCCCTCACTTCTATTCAGGTTTCATATAACGGCAAACCTCAGCGAGTGTAGCAAATACTCATACAAGCTAGGCTTGCAATAATAAGCTCTATGCTCAGATAATCATGCAGCGAAAATAAGTCTCTCGCTTAGTAGAGAAGCGATACCAAGAAGCCTTTTTCGTCTTCTGGATCGGTCTCAAAATGCAGTTTTCCTTCTTTTGCTAACCATCCGAGAGCTGCATAGAGCTCCTTTTCGGTACGAATTTTCGTTAGCTTTTTCAGTTGTTTTAGGTTCATTTTACCGTACTCGTTCAGCGTTTGCCAAACAGTACCGGCCATCATTCCGAACTGTTCAATCATGTCCATATTTTTAGGTATTAAGCTTAAGCGAATCCGATCTAGTCGAATTCGAATTCTTCGTCGTCATCGTCCAATTCTATCCACTCGTCATCATCTTCATCGTCATACTCAGAGATATCCATATCCTCTTCATCGTCCCAAGTAAAACGACTCAAATCTAAAGACTGCGACAACAATTGGTCTACATCATGTAAGTCTTGCTTATTGAGCTCGGCCCATAGCAAGTCTTTTAGCTCCATCAGCCCTTTGCCTGTAATAGAAGAAATAAACACCGTAGGCAAGTCATTGGGCAACTCAACTTTAAGCATTTCAGCCAATTCATCATCGATCAGATCGGCCTTGCTTATGGCTAATATTCTTTTTTTGCTCGCCAATTCGGGATTATACTGCTCAAGCTCGCTTAGCAAGACGCGATAATCTTCGGCTATATGCCCCGTATCGGCAGAAACCATAAATAGCAATACAGCATTTCGCTCTATATGTCGAAGGAAACGCAATCCTAGCCCCCTACCCTCGGCAGCACCTTCTATAATGCCAGGTATATCTGCCATCACAAAAGAGCGATTATCTCTGTATGCCACCATGCCCAGGTTGGGCTCTAGCGTGGTGAATGGGTAGTCAGCAATTTTTGGTTTGGCAGCAGAGAGCACCGAAAGCAAGGTTGACTTTCCAGCATTGGGAAAGCCCACAAGCCCCACTTCGGCAAGCATTTTTAGCTGCATGATGACTGTACGCTCTTGGGCGGGCTCGCCGGGCTGCGCATAGCGTGGTGCTTGGTTGGTAGATGACTTAAAGTGTGTATTGCCCCATCCACCTTTTCCTCCACGCAAAAGGATTATCTCTTGGCCATCCTGACGCACATCTGCAAGGAACTCCCCCGTCTCGGCATCGTGAATCACTGTCCCGCATGGTACCTCTATCACACTATCTTTGCCGTCTGCACCAGTCGATCGTTTGGCACTGCCACCCGTTCCATTCTCGGCTAGTATATGCCTATCGAATCTGAGGTGTAAGAGCGTCCACAGGTTTCTATTGGCCCTTATGATGATATGCCCACCTCTTCCGCCATCGCCACCATCGGGGCCTCCCTTTGGAATGTATTTTTCGCGTCTGAAGTGCACACTGCCTCGCCCGCCTTTACCAGAGCGGCAGTATATTTTTACATAATCTACAAAGTTTGATTCTTGGGCCATTCTTTTCCTTTCTACTACTTTGGTGCTTTATTGCACTCTGGGTAGTTTGCTCTTACTGTATCTACTGCCTTTCGTATCTCATCGGCAATACCGTCTACAGTACCCGTTCCATTAATATCGCAGAGCGTGCCAGCCTTACGGTAGTAGTCGGCCAGCGGAGCTGTCTGCTCGTAATAGACCTTTAGTCTATTAGAAATTGTTTTCATATTGTCATCGCTCCTGCCACTATCCTTACCTCTATTCAGGAGGCGACTAATGAGCATCTCCTCTGGCACATTTAAGTTAAGCACAATATCCACTTTTGCATTGCGTCTAGCCAAGAGTCTATCTAGAGCTTCAGCCTGCGCAATCGTACGTGGAAATCCGTCGAAAATAATGCCACTACAGGGGCTTCTATCAATAAGCAATTCGTCGATAATATCAATAATCAGCTCATCTGGCACCAGTTGGCCTTTATCGATAAAGCCTTTTGCTGTACGTCCGAGCGAATTGTCGGCATGGATTTCTCTTCTCAGCAACTCACCGGTCGACACATGCTCAAAATCGAAGTACTCGACGAGCTTTTCACTCTGTGTACCCTTGCCCGAGCCTGGCGATCCAAAGATTATTACATTAATCATCCCTACAGAAATTTAGTTAAGAGTTTATGGTTTGAGTATATAAATATCGGGAAACATTCTACCCATATTATCATAATCTAGGCCGTGCCCTACTATGAAGTCGTTATCAATTTCGATACCTACATAGTCGGCCGACACATCACACTGCAGTGCCTTTGGTTTTAGGAGCATGGTAGCCAAAAACACGCGTTCTGCACCCTGCTCGAGCAAGCGACGACGTACATTATACATCGTAAAGCCCGAATCGATCAGGTCTTCGAGTATGACCACCGTACGACCTTTCAGCTCTGCTGTCACTGGCTGTATTTCCTTTAGCTCGAAGGTGCTAGACAAACCCTGATAGCTCGAGTATCTAGCAAAATCGACCTCATATGCCTCATCTAGTTCTTGCATCAATTCGGATGCAAACATGAAGGCACCATTCATTATACAAACAAAGATCGGGTTGCTATCGCCCAAATCTCTTTTAATGTCGCGAGCCATACGTCGTATAGCTATTCTAATTTCTTCTGCGGTGAGGTATGGAACAAATTCCTTGTCTCGAAGTTTTACCGTTCGCATAGGCTACAAGTCCAGTTATCTAATTAGTATGAAAGTACAAAGATAGCACAATTGTATTATTAATGTGGCAATCCACCCTAGCGATTTGATTGTATGGAGTCTCCAATCATATATCACGAAGAAATTGAAAAACGAGTACAAAACCGTAACTTTGCAGGCCAATAGCGAACATACTCGCTGAATGGAGCCCTAGGCATCACGCTAGGTCACTCTATTAGGATTTGGGTGCTAGCAAGCACAAGCTCTTCAACGATAGACTTGCTGGGGATACTATCTCGATATTATCGGCCAAAACAGTATTAATTGACAAAAAACCTATATTATGAACATTTGGAGTTATTTGGGTGACGAACTAAACAAGTTTGACCTAGCACAAGTAGGAAGTGCATTTATGATCCTTTTTGTTGCAATAGACGTAGTAGGAGCCATCCCTATCGTACTAAGCCTCAAGGATAAGGGACAAAAGTTCCAAGCATCGAAAGTTGGATTCTACTCAGGTATCATGATGCTCTCTTTTCTATTTATTGGCGAAAGGCTACTTGGCTTCTTCGGTGTAGATATTTCATCCTTTGCAGTAGCTGGTGCTATCGTATTATTCGTTTTGGCTATCGAGATGATATTTGGCGTACAAGTATTCAAAGAAGATGGCCCCACTAGCAACGCCACTTTCGTACCCTTGGTGTTTCCTCTATTTGCAGGTGCAGCCTCTTTCACCACGCTGCTTACACTGCTCGCCGATGGCAATGCCATGGTCAATATCGTACTTAGCCTCATACTAAATGTACTATTGGTTTACCTCGTATTACGGTTTGTAAATCCTCTCGAACGATTTTTCGGCAAGGGGGGCATCTATGTTTTGCGCAAATTCTTTGGAGTAATCCTTCTGGCCGTATCAATCAAATTCTTTACAGGCAACTTGGTAAAGATTATCGAAAGCATGCAGGCCGCGCTCAAGGGAGGCCTTTAAGAGATGAATAGTGCGCCATTGAAAGTCTTCGTGGATTTGCACCCAACTTCAACCATGCGTCACCGTGTGCGATTCTAAAATGAATCGCACAAATAGAAAAGGGCACTTAGATTACAGACTAACACTTCGAAATGAAGGCAGTTTTCTCAGTGCCTAGAAAAGCTGTGCTTTGGTCTGTTTTCGTACTAAAAGCTATTCCTTCAAAAGGGAGGATGATTTTGGATCTAGTAACTAAGAAATCCATCCTTTTGAGCTTCGTTTCGCCACTAAAGGAGATTTCACCCAAAACACAAGGTCTTTTTTCTAAAACATAAGGAGTTTTTTTCTGTACACAAGGTGTTTTGAAAAAAACTCCTTGTGTTTTAAGACGACTTTAGGCATGTTTTTCTAGGGTGATTTATCATCAACTTTCTCAAAACACTAGCAATCAGCCGATTGCAAAAATTCGATATTTTGCGTCAACTGTTACTTCGTGCGCAAATAACGCAAGGAGCGGACAGTTTTTGCCCTATTTTTTGCTTCCCAAATGTTTTCTCGGTACGATTCTGTACTAAAGCGCTCTGTATGTTTGGCTGCGATTTGCATTTCCAGCCATTGGTACTGTAGAGACTTGCAAACACACAGCTAACGCTGCACTACGATTGATTCCCCCACGCATTGTAAAGCTCATTAATACGGAGCTTACTCAAGTTTCTACTTACAAGAAAGAGAGCCCCTCAGGTAGATGACTACTTGAGGGGCTCACTCTATAAAGAACTGGATGAAGCAGAATGTGATCTAAGGGATAAACCTACACTATCAATGACTCATCCACGATGTCTTACAAACTATTTCATCAGTTTGACAGTACTTTCAAACTTAGGTCCAGAAATGCGTAATACATATACACCCTTTGCAAGCTTAGCTGCAGGAGTGCTAAATACACTTACTCCAGCTGGCAAATTTTGAGAAAGGTTGAGCACACGCTGACCATCGATATTGATAAGATCGATGTTGTAATTTGCAGGAGCAGGGAGGTTAGCGATCACATTAAGATCTTGTCCGTCTGAATCGAACCAAGCCGACAATGCATCTTTTTCGCCAAGCACAGTGCATGTAGAAGTAGCATTGCGTACTACAAAGTTAAAAGGAGCTGCCTTACCAACATATGGATACGACTCTGTACGTGGAGAAGCATCGCTCGCTGTAATGTAGTATTGAACCTTTGCACCATCTGCTAGTGCTGGAAATTCGAAACTGTAGTTTCCATTTTCGCCTGCAGTCATAGCTGCTTCGGTATAAGGTGCATCTGCCGATGCATCGACACGATAATAGCAAGTAACATTGTTGATAGCAGCCTTGCTGAAAGAAACTACACGTGCATTGACAACAAACTGTTCGGCTTCAACCTCGCCAATCAATGGCTTATGAGTAATACGAAGCATACCAAGATCGGCAATTTCGTGCGTACGGCAGTGTAAAGCATCTGTACCTAACCAAGGATCGCTCGAGAGACCTTTCACACCTACCACGGTATAACCTGGCATAGCTTCGCGATAAACAGCGAGAGCAGCTTCGTCGAGAGCAGAATTACCAACACTTGGCACAAATACATGATCGTTTAGGATCAAAGAGTTGCTATAAGGTTGGTCTCCTGGAGTATCGGCACGATACACGCTAAACTTGGTACCCCAAGCATTAGTCATCTCTGCAAAGTGTGCAGCAGCAGCCTCGATCTTGGCATACTGAGGGTGTGAAGTAGGTACACGTCTCACTAGCACTTTGTCTGGAGCCAAAAATTTAGCCCAGCAGTCTACGTGGTTGATGTACTCACCATTGGGGTCTTGCATCACCTGCAAGTTAGTGATACCAAGGTAGTCTTTCATACGCTTATCCACTTCACCACTAGAGATACTTGGATTTTCTGTGTATGCGATGTGACTCTGTGCAGCAATGCCATAACCATCTGCCATGAAGTTACCACCAGTCTGAACAACATTCATACCATAGAGTGGGATATTAAGGAATGCAGCCTGATGCTTTGGCATTTCATCGTCTTGAGGACGTGGGCGATTGTATGGGAAGTCAACCAAAGCAATTTGGTCATTATTTGCGATAAACCAGCCTGTGTAGTCACGCGTCCAATAAGAGTTTGATGGAGCAATAAGGAACTTACACTTAGATATATCGATACCCGCATTGGTATAGGTGCTTGTAACAGTATTTTGAGCCGAACTGCTCGACACAATAGTAATCACATCAACCACTTCCGACATTTGCTTGATGAGCTCGACGGGTATACCAAATGGATAGCGTACGATAACGGCCTGCATAGGCTCATATTCGGCAATACTTTCAACCGATCCACTTGGTGGATCAGTCTGCTGGAATGCTCGAGAGAAATCGAGACTGAGTTGATACTCTGCAGAGCTCATCTCATGGCTGAGCTTCTGACTGCTTGGATTGATTTGCGCTAGTGCGAGCATTGGTAGCATCGCGAAGAGCGCAAGACTAGTTCTTAAAAAACTTTTCATTGCTTATTCTGATTCTGTTAGAATTAATGTGCACTGTTTGGGCAATATCTGCTTAGAAACAAACGAGCAAGAATGGCTCGCAGGTCAAGGTTAAGTAAAATCACCGCTAGCAAAAATAGAACAAAACATTGAATTAGAGTGCGAAGTATAGAAAAAAAAGCTTGGCATAACAGTATAAATACACCAATAACTTGCAAAGAGCAGTTTGCATCTGCTTTTACAAGAGCTATCATCAAGAACTTCTCAACAAACTTCAACAAGCATTCGCACTCTGTTCGACAATTGGAAGACCCAAACATGCGCGCACGTTAATTTTAACACTTCAGAAAGAAGCGGATGTATAATTCCGTTAATTGTATGATGTAAAAGATGGAGAAATATCCTATTTAATGCTAGATAATCTTACCTTTGAACGTTTTTCATGGTATTAGATTTTAAAAGTTATTAGAGAGCTGGGTGTCGGGAGATAGCCAGCTTTCGCATTTTCTACCCCTAGCCCTCAGCATTTGGCTCGAGCCAGACTACTTCAATAAGGCTCTTCATACGATTATAATACGATTATAATACGCTTACGACGCTCGTCTGCATTAGCCGATACGCTCAACGTCCGACCTCTACATACGATTATAATTCGTTTACGGCAGCCCTTAGTTTGCTGGAGCAGATTCGTCCAACAACGGCACTATCGTATCTGCAGGAGCGGCAGACTCGGCGGCATGAGCTTCCTGAGCTGTCACATGCTCCGTATCGTGATCATGCTCGATAGGAGCATAAATGGAGTAAAGCTTGATCGGTTCTGTGCCCGTATTCACCAAGTTATGCCATTTACCCGCAGGAATAAAGACAGCTTCATCTGCGCGCATTGATTGCACGAAGTCTAAATTGTCGGCACTATCACCCATGTACACCGTACCCATTCCTTTCTCAACACGTATAAATTGATCGTGCTCTCTATGCAACTCCAAACCGATCTCCTCGCCTGGTTGGAGCGACATAAGCGTCATCTGCATATTCACCCCTGTCCAGATAGCTTTTCGAAACGAGTTATTAGCCATCGTATAGCCCTCTACATCGAAAACAAAAGGGGCTGGTCCACGATCAGTAAGATCTAGCGACTTTAGATCGTCATCATCATTGTGCTTTGTGCGATCGTTATCACAAGCAGATAATAGCAACAAAGGCAAAAAGCCTATTAAAAGGAAGTTTTTCATTCTTACAAAACAATTAATAGTGAATAATCGAGCTAAGCAACACGAATGAGCCAGTAACTCAAACAACTCTTAGCATCCTAAATAACCTTCATTAATATGGTCTCTACATATATAACTACAAAAATTTAAAAAGGTTGAACTCACCCTTTTACAATACTCCTACTCCTACTCCAAAGAAGATTCGAGAAGCAAACAAAATACGAAAGATCATACAGGCACAAAAAAACTGGGTATACGAATGGATCGCATACCCAGTTTTTTGTGCCCAATATAAGGGATGTTAGACTCGATACCTTGCTTTAGAACAGACTCACAAGTACAAACAACCAGTGAGCAGCTATACCAGCCACGAGCCCACCCACCGTATGGGAGATGATCGCTTTACCAGTCAGACTACGGTAGCCAAGCGTATCGAGCATAGCAGTATGTGTGCTGAGATAGCCACTCCAACACATTCCCATAGCAGTAAATACAGCAATGGCATTACCATCGATTAGACCTTCTTGGATAAATCTGGGAATTAGCCCCAATGCTGCACCTACAGCACCTAAGGACGTGATAGGAAAGGCGATGAGCTCGGGATTTTGGAAGCCAAAGAGCCAATCGAATACGAAGTTGATCTTTCCAGCAAGATAGGGCAAAAGGGCTATGCCTTCGTACGCCTTACCAGTATATCCATCGGGGCTAGCACCAAAGGTCATTATCATCACAAAAGTTGAGATAATAAGCACACCAGGGATGATAGCCAAGCCTAGATCTACCCCCGTCTTACCACCATCGAGGATGGCATTAAGCATACGCAAAAAGACGCTACCCTCAGACTTGAAAGAGATTTGCTGCTCATCGCCACCTTCCACTTCTTCGTGTGCATAAGCAGGATGTTGTTTCAAGACCATACGCTGCATCAGCCGAGTAGAGATGATACTACCAATGACAGCACCAAACAAACCAACCACAGCTGCCAGGGCATAACCCTTACCTGCCATAAAAATAATAACAACCAAGCCCATACCATAGGCTGTACCGAAGTTGGTTAATGAGATCAACTGAAACTTCTTGAAGTATTGACTAAAGTTCTTGTCCTTTGCCAAACTAATGATAGCAGGGTTGTCAGAAAGGAATGTCAGTATCCCCCCCAATGCCGCTACACCAGGCAGATTAAAAAGAGGTTTCATGAGGGGCTTAAGTACAACCTCCAAGAGGCGTACCACACCAAACTCTGTAAGCAACTTGCCCAATGCACCGGATAGTACCGTAATACCCATAATATACAAAACCGTCTCCAAAAGCAAGCTGTAGGAGGTTTGCATAATCGTATTAAGCATGTTGGGTAGGCCCATCCGATCGCCAATGAACGAGAAGGTGCCAAAGAACAGAATCAGAAAGACAAACGCTTCGATTCTACGACGAGTCAAAAATTTAAGAGGTTTTGCCATGAGGTTTTTATCTTCTAAGAGTCATTATTTTCTTCCAAACAGATTCATCTGCCACGTGAGGCCAAGATTGAATGTGTAGTACCTAGGGTCGTCATTATTGCTTGCCACATAGCCGTGTAGTCGCACATTTTTCTTATTCTTAATCGGATAATACTGCACGCCAGCACCGGCATAAGCATATTGTGTACCTGGCACTACAAACTTATCATTTACCTCGGTATCTTCGGGCGATTGCGACGAATTCTCATCGTATCCCCCTTTTACAAAGGCAGAAATTTGATCGTTGAAATGATAGTCGATCTGACAGATCAGAGAGAAGTCAGAAAAGGGATTCTTCTGAGCATCGGCATAGCGATTCATATAGTCAAACTCCAGCGATAGCTTGCCTAAACTGAACTTGTTGCCGAGAGCCAAATAGTTGATATAACGCCCTTTTTCGTGTTCTATCCTATTGACAGAATAGATAGTACTAAAGGCATTGAATTTACCATACCAGATCAAGTTGTATGCATAGATACCCTGCAGAGACTCTGTTGTAAACGGAGAGTTGCTAACCTGGAAAGCTAAACGATGATTCTTGTCATTGCTATTAAAGCCAACAGTAGCCCCCAATTGATAGCACACTACATTGTTCCAAAAAGCCGACCAGAAATACTGATTGATAGGTGCATAGTCATATTCGTAGCCGCCTATTGCCACTACCTGCTTGCCTGCCGAAACATCCCAATTGCGATGAAAGCGATAAGTCAGATACATCCAGTCTGTAGCCTTGAAAAAACTTTTGTAGTTAGGCTCACCATCGAGAAAGAGGCGTTGTCTATAATTATAAGAAAACTGCTCGTTTAACTGACCATCGATAGTAACGTTTAGAAACTTTCCATCGAAACTCGATTTTGTGGGATAAGCATCATTATCTGTTAGCTTAAGCGTGTAGTCAAAACGTGTATCGAGCATGAGATTGAATGCTGCGCTTTGATCTTGAGCAAACAGAGATGCAGGAATTGCTATCAGAGCAGATAGGGTGGCAAGTAGAAGCTTTTTCATTTGGAAGAATTTGCATTTTCGTAAAATTGCTGCAAAGTTACGTAATAAAAGCATGTAAGGACTTGCAAAGCTTGCACTTTATTGCTCAAAAGCAACGAATTAGAGCTTTGAGTGCCAGTTTATCGTCAATGGAGCATTGGAGCTAAGCTATTTGACCAGTCAAAGGAGAGAACATTCCTCTTTGCAAAAAGCAACTTGGACAATCACAATCGGACTATTCAGTTCCTGCAAAACAGTTCTTATCCTCAGGAAACGAAAGGTGATAAAAGAAAGCTAATCGAACTTGAGAGCGAAAACAAAAAAAGCACCACGAGAAGGATTCTCGCAGTGCTAATGAAATGGAGCGGAAGACGGGACTCGAACCC
>CAZHWP010000065.1:0-10651 GCA_964535945.1 uncultured Porphyromonas sp. | reverse complement strand
AAAGATGAACAACGTAAATACGTACAAGATCGCCTACCAATCGTCTAAGAAGCCGATCAGCATCAATATTACTACAGTACGCTTTAAGTATGTCAATGCCAATGGCCAGGAGGTAATTACGAATATTCTTGCAAGTAATCCTCAGTATCCAAGTATTAGCTTCAACGATACGCATATCACCATCAACTCAGCTATCCCTATCAATAATATCCCCAAGGAGATCATCTTCGAGGTAACAAATGGAGTACCAGGCTTGAAAGAGACTGTAAGAGTGATGCAATACCCCTCGCAGTTTATTACGAATACGTTGGGGACAAAGTCATTAATACGTCCTGATGGAACGCTAGCTTCTGGTCTTAATAATAGAGCTATCTACCACATCACGGTCTTGGTGCCTCCAGGCGACATGGTACTTGGCTTCCCACCAAAGCAGCAAACGGATTTTTATAGAAATCGAAACGATAATTTGCCTACGTTTTCAGATCAGACTACATCCAATGATGCGCAGACAGCCAAAATGGTTTCACCATCGTTTGAATTAGCCTCACAGCTAGGTGCAACACGACCTCGACCTTATACTGATACATGGAGCGCTGGAAGACACAGGTACTTTAGTCCTGAATATAACTCATGGAGTTATGATTATATGAAATTGACTACCGCTCTCTGTAACTGCGCAATATATTGGGAAGAACGTGTAGTGAATGGTGTAACGAAACGACTCGATGACTGGCGCCTACCAACCGAAGCGGAGATCAGGCTGGTTGACCAATTGCAGACAGATCCTCAATCGGCTGTAAAATCCATCATGACGGGTAAGTATTATTGGGATGCCTATGATGGGAATGGGGCTACTAAACTACAGGGAGGATCTGATGGATCACAGTATGATGGCGCCTACATCCGTTGTGTTCGTGACGTGAAAGAAGATATTACGACAAAAGAAGAAAGGGCAAAAAGATGAAAAAGTTTATCTATACGCTACTGCTGCCACTGCTGCTACTGGCATGTAGCAAAGAGCATGTAAATCTGCCCGTAGAGCAGGCGGGCTTGAGATTCGATATCGATGCGAGCGACTTTGTACAGAATAGAATGGGCGATGATAGCCAGATCAACTCGCTTGAGCTATGGGTATTCGACGAGGATGGACTATTCCTGGAGCGAAAAGTAGCAACGCTCGTTTCGCAAACAAGCTTTACTGCCCAGCTTACCGAAGCGGCTAGCCAAAGACGCATACACTTCATTGCCAACTATTCGCTCGCTGACGAGTCTGAGTGGTACGGACGTGACGAGCGGGAGATGCTACCCCTACATACCACTAGCGGAGACCCCGCAAGCATGGCGATGTGGTCACGAATCGTAGTCGATGAGATCCGCAATAATCAGGACCTCGGTTTGATTACGCTGCTGCGCAATATGGCGAAGTTTTCGCTCAGCATCAGTACCGATAAGCTGACGGATGTTAGCTACTCGCTCTTCAATACCTACGATAAAGGTACGCTGGCACCATTCAATCCCACTACGGGAATCTTCGAAGAGGGAAAGCCTACCGAGCCTGCTGGGGCTATCTACCAAAATAATAAGCCTTTCGTAGCTCCAGGTAACCTGATCTACGGCTTCGAGCGCGAAAACGCTACGCAGGGTCAGCATGCCAATATCGCCTGTCTGATCATCAAAGCGCGCTACAATGGCGGTGCAGAGAGCTATTACAAGATCGACTTCGTACATGCCGACGATAAGACCATCCGCTACGATATACTGAGAAATCATTTCTTTAACGTAACGATCAACGATGTCTTCACCGATGGGCAGCCAACGATCGCTGCAGCGCTTGCTGGTGTGGCAGCCAATAACGTGAGCCTCTCGGAAGAGGTGCAGATGTTCCCTTCTTTCTCGGATGGTAACTCCAGAATTGAGGTAGCTGCTACCGACCTCATCTATGTAAGTGCCGAGCCGAGTGGCACGGTGCAAGCGAAGTACTTCCCCGATATCAATTCGGACGCTACCGACAATAGCAAGCTGCGCATCGACAATACCAGCGGCAACGCTGTGAGCAGTGCTACGATAAATGCTCAAGGTCTTATCACGCTGAACCTCAATGCTCAGCCCGCCGTAGGTGCTGGTCGCCTACGCTCTACAGTCATAGTGGGTGTAGAAGGCAAGCCCGACCTGAAGCGTATCATCAAGGTAGAGGTCGGTCGTCACTACAAGTACAAGACTTTTGCAGTGAACGGCGTAGCCGCTGCCAATAATGCATTGACTGTGGATGTCCCTAATGCTCAAGGAAGTGAGATGAATATCGTATTCAGTCTTCCCGAAGAGTTTAGACCCGCTTTCTTCCCCTTGAGTTTCCGTATCTATACCGAGAATTTCTATCCCTCGAATGGGAGTCAGAATATGATCTTGGGAATCGAGGCTGGAAAGGTGTACTATACTTACACCGTCAATTCGATGCCGGTGCCAGTGGACGGACCGATCACGCTTAATTTTAAGTCGAACAAGGCAAGCGTAGGAGAGACGGTGCGTGTGAAGTGTAAGTTCTTCGACGATCAAGTAATTACTGTTCAGTAATATTTCGCTAACTTTACTACGTGTATCATAAATTTGTAGTTTGTGCGCTTTTAATTCTACTTCCTCTTTTTAGCATTTCATGCCAAAAAGGCAAGCAAACACATACGATCCAAGGGAGTTCCCTTCAGCTCGAGGAGCTGAAGGGGCTCAATGATTCCCGACTAAAAGATCTTTACAATACGCGTATGAAACAGGGCAAGACGGCCGAGGCCGCTGCCCTTTCGTTGGTTTTGGGCAATCGCTCCCGCTCGGTGGGCGACTATCAGTCGGCCATGGAGTATCACCAGCAGTCGCTCGATGCAGCCTTGCAAAACAAAGACTACCTGCTGGCAGCCAATGCCTACAACAATCTGGGTACGAATGCGCGTCGCCTGCAAGCCATGGCGCTCGCACACAATTATTACCTCAAAGCCCTCTCGCTACTGCAGAAGCATCCCTGCAGCAGAAAGAGCTCGGACTGCCTCGATGTGCGCTCGCACAATAGCAACGGCTTGGGCAATCTCTACCTCGATATGGGCGAAGCCAAGCAGGCGAAGTTTTTCTTTAATATGGCACTCGAGATAGCCGAAGAGCGTCAAGACCATGTCGCTCTGGCGATCAATTTTGCCAACCTAGGGGCCATCGCCGAGCTCGAAAAGCAAGATAGCCTGGCTATGACGCTCTATCTGAAGTCGCTCGAGCAGAATCGCTTGAGTAGCAACGACAAGGGGATCGCCCTTTGCTTTGGACACCTGGCTCGCCTCTATGAAAAGATGGGGCAGGAGCGCTTGGCTTCGGTATTCTATCTGGCTGCCTACGAGCAGCTGCTCGAGAACCCCGATAAATGGCACCGCCTGCTAAGCATGGTGCCGCTGCTCGAATATTACCTACGAGTAGGAAAGCGTGCAGACTTCGATGCTCTGATAAGCGAAGCAAAACAGCTGGCAAAAGAGGTGAACTCGCCGCAGCATCTATTCAAGATAGATAATATGCTGGCAGAAACCGCTGCCGACGATGGCGACTATAAGCATGCCCTCGAGCATACGCAGAAGGCCAACGAGTGGAGGCGCTTAGCTGAAAGCAACGACAGCGTAACCCTTTCGAATGTGCTTCGCCTGCAGTACGAGCAGCAGATGGCCAATGAGCAGGTGAGCTATTTCGAAAACGCATCGCAGCGCTCTAGCGAGCGTGCAGCCATGCTCGAAAAGGTGCTCTTCGTCTTCCTCTTATTGACGACTACACTCATAGTCCTTTATATTTTGCTCTGGCGTCAGCACCGCAAGAATCTGCATGAACAAGCCGTAAAAGACAAACTGCGGCTCGACTTTATGGAGCTCTTCTCCAACGAGATCATGTCGCCACTAACGCTATTGGCCGAGCTCAACAAGCGCATGTCGAAGCCAGAGATCCGGCTCGAAGACTTGTGCCGTGATGTGTCGCTACTAAGCACCCAAGAGCGCAGCGTGCATCAGCTGGTGCGGCAGGTGATGGAGTATGCCCGCCTAACCTTGACACCCGAAGAGAAGCTCAAGAGCACCCTGATCGATGTGGTGGGCTATACCCGTATGGCCTGCGAATCCTACTTCAATCAGGCAGCCCTCCGATCGGTACACTGCAATTTTAGCTCCGATGTCAATTCGCTCTATGTGCGTATCTATCTGCCCTACTTCGATGGTCTGATAGCCAATATCCTCAATATCTTCCTGCTCCATTGTGAGACGGGAGACAATATTAACTGTACGATCAACCAACGCAGCCACAAGGGCTACTTCCAGTTTTCGATCTGGTCGAATAGC
This sequence comes from uncultured Porphyromonas sp., assembly GCA_964535945.1. GTDB lineage: Bacteria > Bacteroidota > Bacteroidia > Bacteroidales > Porphyromonadaceae > Porphyromonas. The sequence continues at coordinate 6,305 of CAZHWP010000065.1, read as the reverse complement.
AATAGCCTCAATGACCTGGAGCTGCAAGATGTGCTCAACTTTTCGGAGCTTAGCAATTCCAACTTAAGCGAGTCGAACGTGGGTGCCCGCTTCTTGCTCTTCAAGCTCTATGCCGATAGGCTCAACTCGATGCTGAAGTTGCAGAATCAGGCCAATGAACCTGGGGTCTCGATCAGTATCAATATACCTATAGGTAATGTGCGTGAGCGTGAGCTTAGCGAGCTGATGGGGCATGCAGATCGTAGCGAGAGTATGATCAGTGCTGGCAAGAAGCACGAAGCTCTGCTGCAGCTCTCGGTCGATGAGCTGCAACAGCGTGCCTCATCGCCTCCTGCCGATGCGCAGCTACAAAGAGATCTGACTCTAGATGCCGATACGCAATCGAAGAAAGAACAGATCGTACTACTCGACAATGATAAGCAGATGGGCGATTACGTGAGTAAGATGCTTGCAAGTAATTACCAGGTAACGGTGCTTCGTGAGCTGGAGCATGCCAAGGATTATGTACGTGAGCAACTGCCCGACTTGGTGATATCGAACGTCCGACTGCCTATGCTCAATGGATGGGAGCTGGTAGAGGATATGCGAAGAAATGCCAGCACCAAAAAGATCCCCGTTATTGCAATCTCTGCCTCCAACTCGGCCGATGATAAGCTTCGCTACCTCAAGAGTGGTGTACAGATACACTTGGAAATGCCATTCGACTCGGAGCTGCTTGTGACGCATGTAAAGAGCCTGCTCGAAAATGTGCAAGCCTCTAAGATGAATATGCTCTCGGAGCTCTTTAAAGGCAAGCTGCCTTCGGACTTGGGCAATAAGGAAGCGGTCGATTTTATGATCCAGCTAAGTGATATTATTAGCGCAAACCTATCGAATGATAAGCTGGGACCTGCTTTCTTGGCCGATCGAATGAAGATCAGTGTGAGCTCGCTCAATAGGAGGCTCAACGCCCTCGCTGGCTCGTCGTGCAAAGCCTTTATTACCTCGATGCGCATCGAAAGCTCGAAGCAGAAGCTACGTGATACGGAGATGAGCGTGGCCGATATCGCCGCACAGACTGGATTTTACGACCTGCCTCACTTCTCTCGCACCTTTAAGAGTGTTACGGGAAGCACACCGAGTGACTACCGTAAGGTATCGCGTATTGCCCAAATGAATGGCAACGGCAACTCAAACCTGTAGTTTCTGATAGTTTCCCTCCAGTCTTTAAGCATCTCGGTAACGGATTTGCAATTCTCACTAAGCCTACGCAAGATCTAAATGCTACATGCCTTGTCAGGCATTGAACATTGCTCCATCAGGCAAACCTTTCAGGCTTGCCTGATGGCAGGTCGGGGCGAACATCCTTACCCAGGGAACAGCACCTCACTTCGTTCGGTGGCTTATCCCTGGGCTATTCCGAAGCGAATCCCCGTCGGGGATTTAGGCTGACGCAAGAAAGGCAAATCGATGAATCGTCCTTCTGACTTTGACACGCATCAGCCTTGATTTTTGTATGTGACTGATTATTCGGTTTTTATGTCTTTCAAATTGCTCATTTGAGTGACGCAAGCAAAAAATATGTTCGAACCATCTCACTACAGGTCCGCTCTTGTCCGTAGGACATATCTTTAATGTTAGCCCCAGGATAGGAATAAGGCGGAGCCGCTTCCTTTCCTGGGGTGGGAGATACGAACAAAAAAACTGCCTGCCCCCCTCGCTGCCGTGCCGACGGCACGGCAGCGAGGGGGGCAGGCAGTGGAATATTTCATTCATCCTTCACCCCACGAAGGCGTCGCTAGGGCGACTGCCATCGTGGGGCTAACAAAAGAGATATCCCCTTAGCAGGGGAAAAGCGAACGTCCTCATTCACAAGAAGGCACAGCGTAGATCGATCATACTTGCTTCACTTCAATGGGGGAGTCAAATCAACAGCCTTAACATCTATTCTATTCACACGATTCTGAATCGAATCAAATGGGTGACGCATTGTCGAAGTCAGATGCATATCCCCGTTGGGGATGGTATTGCCGTTCATTTGTAGGTATGCATCAGCATATTCGATTCTTATTTGAGGCAAGAGTCTGGATGTCTTTTAGTATTTGTGGTATTTTACATCGTTTTAGATAATTTCTCCAGAAATGGGGCTTGAATATCGAATTATTGGTTTATCTTTGCTTTGTTCAATCAAAGAATAATGAGACTTTAACAAGTCTCTCCTAGTATCTAAACCTAATAATCAGAAGAAAAGAGAAAAACGTTTACCTATTTATTGGCGCTAATGGCCATCGGTCTATTTGCTGCCAAGAGCATCGGTACGGCTCCCAAGGCTGAACTTTCTCCTGTAAGCAACTTGAAGGCCACAGTCGATGGCAATCAGCTTACGCTTACATGGGATGCTCCAGTAAGTAAGAGAGAGGTCGTGCTCAACGAGAGCTTCGAAGCGGGTGTGATCCCTTCGACATGGAAAAATGTAGATGCCGATGGCGATGGCTACTTTTGGGTAGCTGGTGACTTTTCTGGTGCCAATGGCACAGCAAACTGTGCTTCGTCGGCATCGTACACCGATTCGAAAGCGGCACTAACCCCCGATAACTACCTGATCAGCCCTGTTTTGGATTTGCCAAACGGTGGTACACTTACTTATATGGTGTCGGCTCAAGATCAGTACTATTCCGCCGAGCACTATGCCGTATATGCCTCGACTACAGGTAGTGATGTAGCAGACTTTACAAATCTGCTTATCGAAGAGTCGCTCGACAATATGGATCCAAAGAACTTCGATGGCCAACGCCCTGAGCGCGAGAAAGCCAATCGCCAAGGACCTTGGTACACAAGGACGCTAACGCTTCCTGCTGGTACGAAGTATGTAGCCTTCCGTCACTTCGACTGTAGCTACGAATATTACCTCAATATCGACGAGGTAAAGATCAGCTCGGATGCTCCTATGCCTGCTCCTACCTATACCGTCTTGCGTACAGGTGAAGTGGTAGCCGAAGGTCTTAGTGAGGGCACTTTTACCCAGACAATTGACAGCAGTGTGGATTATCTCTATTGTGTGTATGCTAGCTATGGCGAGCTCGGTAACTCGGAGCAAGTATGTGTAGATGTACTTGCTTCTGCTTTGGCACCAATAACAAATCCGAATGCGAGCGTTGATGGCCAGAGTGTAACACTAACTTGGACGGCTCCGGCTAGCAAGCGTGCCGTGATTCTCGAAGAAGACTTCGAAGAGGGTGCCGTACCTGCAGATTGGAAAGTGATCGATGCCGATGGCGATGGTCACAACTGGGAATACTACCAATACAGCGATGGTACCTATCTAGGACATAACGGAAGCAAATGCCTCAGCTCGGCATCGTGGAAGTGGGACGATGTAGGTGGCCTTACCCCAGACAACTGGCTTATCACTCCACAGCTCAACTTTACAGGTACAGCTACACTTACTTTCTGGGTTTGTTCGCAAAATATGTACTGGACTGGCGAGACCTTCGCAGTATATGCCTCGAGCACAGGTACAGAGCTGGCAGACTTTGCTAACCAACTCTACATAGAAACGCTTAGCGAAAAAGCTGCCGACCGCTCTGTTAGCAGAACTAAGTCAGATATACCACAAGGTCCTTGGACTTTGAAGACGATTGAGCTACCTGCTGGAACGAAGTATGTAGCTATACGCCACTTCGAATCGGAAGATATCTTCGCAATGAACCTCGACGATCTAAAGATCGAGGGCGAAGCGGGTGGTGAAGAGCCTGTAGGCATTACCTATACGGTACTTCGTGATGGCGAAGAGCTTGCTAGCGATCTTACAGAGACAAGCTTTACAGAGAGCAATCTAGATCCTGCTACCTATAACTATTGTGTGCGTGCAAACTATGGCGCAGCAGGTTTGTCGCAACAAGTCTGTGTGGAAGCAATCGTAAGCGCAAACAATACGCTCGCCCCTGTAACAAATCTGAATGCGAGCGTTGATGGCCAGAATGTAACACTTACTTGGACTGCTCCTGCAGGCAAGCGTGCCGTGATTCTCGAAGAGGGTGCCGTGCCTGCAGATTGGAAATTGATCGATGCCGATGGCGATGGTTACAATTGGGAATACTTCCAATATGCTGGAATTACCTATCCAGGACTTAATGGTAGTAAAGGTCTCAGCTCGGCTTCGTGGAAGCCAGACGGTATAGGTGGTCTTACACCAGACAACTGGCTCATCACTCCAGAGCTCAACTTTACTGGCACAGCTACACTTACTTTCTGGGTGTGCTCGCAAAATAAGTACTTTACAGGCGAAACCTTCGCAGTATATGCCTCGAGCACAGGTACAGAGGTGGTTGACTTTAGCAACCAACTCTACCTCGAAACGCTAAGCGAAAAAACTGACGACCGCTCTGTAAGTAGAGAGAAATCTGCCGAGACACAAGGTCCTTGGTCTTTGAAGACGATAGAGATCCCTGCCGGAACGAAGTATGTAGCTATACGCCACTTCGACTCGGAAGATATCTTTGCAATGAACCTCGACAATCTAAAAATTGAGACCGAAGCCGGTGGCGAAGAGCCTGTAAACGTTACTTATACGGTACTTCGCGATGGCGAAGAGCTTGCTAGCGCTCTTACAGAGACGAGCTTTCCAGAGAGCAATCTAGATCCTGCTACCTATAACTATTGTGTGCGCGCAAACTATGGTGCAGCAGGTTTGTCGGATCAAGTCTGTGTAGAAGCAATCGTAAGCGCAAACAATACCTATGCTCCTGTTACAAACTTAGTAGCAGTAGAAGAGGGTGCAGGCAATGTAAAACTGACCTGGACTCCTCCAGTAACTAGAGGAGAGATCGTATTGAACGAAGACTTCGAAGGAGGCCAAATGCCAGCTGGATGGATCCCATTCGATAACGATGGCGATGGTAAAACCTGGGAGGTAGGAAGCTTCTGGGGATACGATGGATCGAATGACTGCGTATCGTCGGCTTCTTATACAAGCAGTACAGGTGCTCTCAATCCAGATAACTACCTGATTACCACTGCTCTCTCTCTCTCTCTCTCTCTCTCTCTCTCTCTCTCTCTCTCTCTCTCTCTTACAGATGGAGGCGAACTGAAATTCCGCGTTGCTGCTCAAGACGCTAACTATGCTGCCGAGCACTATGCGATCTGTATATCGACCACAGGATCGGAGATTTCAGACTTTGGCGAACCAATCTTCCAAGAAACCCTTACTTCAAAAACAGCTAACGTAGCGAATTCTGCAGAGCGTGGACGTGTACAGGGTACTTGGTTTGAAAGAACTATCACCCTGCCTATTGGCACCAAGTACGTTGCTTTCCGTCACTACAACTGCTCAGACCAATTCTGGATGAATCTGGATAATATTCAGATCACAGATATGGGTGAAGTAATCGAACCCGAATACACCTACCTGATCAAGTGTGGTGATGAGACGATAGCAGAATCGCTCCTAGAGCCAAGCTATACCGATATGAATCTGGATGCTGGCTTATACGAGTATTGTGTGATGGTGCTTTATAGGGATGGTGGTTTGTCTGTGCCTGTATGCACAAGCATCGAATTGACCGAAACAATAGACTTCGCTCCTGTAACTAACCTACAGGGTAACTTTGTCGATGGTAAGGTGAAACTGACTTGGACAGCTCCAGTAGCTTCTAAGGCAGTATTGCTCAACGAAGGATTTGAAGACGGACTTCCAAGTACATGGACTACTATCGATGCCGATGGTGACTCTTATGTATGGGAACAGCTCGCACTCTTTGGAGGAGCTTACTTCGATGGTCACGAAAGTGTAAGATGTATCCAGTCAGCTTCTTGGAAGGCTGGTGGTATCGGTGCTCTCACGCCAAATAACTACCTAGTAACTCCTGAACTAAACCTTCCTGAAGGTGGTACACTCACATTCTGGGTATGCGGTCAGGATGCCGACTGGGCAGGCGAGCACTATGCCGTTTACGCCTCGAAGGCTGGTAATGCAGAAGCTGACTTCACAGCTACTACAGCTATCCACGAAGAGACCATGACTGCTAAGCAGAAGAGCAATGCTACAGCCGAGCAAATGCGTGCACGCGTTCAAGGTAACTGGTACGAAAGAAGCGTACCTCTACCAGCCGGAACGAAGTATGTTGCTTTCCGTCACTTCAACTCTTCAGACATGTTCTACCTCAACCTCGATGATATCAAGATCACGACTGAAGGTGGTGGTACAGATCCTGTAAACGACTGGACATACAATGTATACCGCAATGATGCATTCTTGAAGAATGTTTCTACCGAATCTTACGAAGATGCATACTCTACTCCAGGTACATACAAGTACGAAGTGGAAG
>CAZHWP010000064.1:0-10764 GCA_964535945.1 uncultured Porphyromonas sp. | reverse complement strand
CAGAGGGAATCTTCCTTGATAGAGCCCTCATAGAAAGAAAAAAACTGAATCTCAATAAGATCCAGGATGAGCTAGCAGACTTTGTAAGTCAAATGAGTGGCGTGAAATCTGCTATCACATCGTATAGTACTACAAGTGCCTCTCGAAGCAGTGTTGGTGAGCGTAAAGCGAGGGGCACCCAACGGGCAAGTCAAGCAGATGTATTACTATCACTTCAGGGCGGATGGTATGTCGATAATGAAGAGAATCAAAATGGAGCTGAGCTCGAAGCTCACTCATATGCACATTTTAGCTCACCACTTTTCTTGCTTTACCCCACACTAAAGGCACAACGCATAAGTAGAGTGGTATCCGCTGCTCAGCTAGCACCATCCCTTGCATATATACTAAGGATAAGGCCTCCAACAGCATCGGAAGCAGGTATTCTACCCGAGTTGGCTACCTATTAGCCAGCTAATATTACATTCTCACAAACAAATACTACAGCTGCAAAGCAGCTAATAATAAGTACACACATAGCAAATCATGATAGCATTTAACAAACTGATGTCGAAGCTATTCGGCAACAAAGCTCAACGAGACCTCAAGGAAGTTACCCCCTATGTTAATAAAATAAAGGAGGTATACCCCAGCATAGCAACACTGAGCAATGACGAATTGAGAGACCGTAGTGCAAAACTACGTTCCATACTAGCCGAACAGGTAGTAGAAGAGCGTCAAAAGATAAGTACGCTTAAAGAAGGAATTGACAACAAAGACCTCGAAGAACGTGAAGCAATTTGGGCAGAGGTCGATAAACTTGAAAAAGAGATCGTCGAAAAGATGGAGCTCGAACTGGATAAAATCCTACCCGAGGCATTCTCCATCATAAAAGAAACAGCTCGACGCTTTACCGAAAACGAAGAAATTCGCGTTCGTGCCACCGAAATGGATAGGGATCTATCTACCACCCACGACTTCGTAAGGATAGAGGGCGACCAAGCCGTCTATCAAAACCACTGGGTAGCTGGCGGAAACGAAATCACTTGGGCTATGGTGCACTACGATGTGCAGCTTATTGGTGGTGTGGTACTACACAAGGGTAAGATTGCCGAAATGGCAACGGGTGAAGGTAAAACGTTGGTAGCTACACTCCCCGTATTCCTCAATGCACTCACAGGCAATGGAGTACACGTAGTAACGGTAAACGATTACCTCTCGAAGCGTGACTCGGAATGGATGGGGCCTTTGTATATGTTTCATGGTCTGACGGTAGACTGTATCGACAAGCATCAACCCAACTCCGATGCTCGACGCAAGGCATACAACGCCGACATCACCTTCGGTACGAACAACGAGTTTGGATTTGACTACCTGCGCGACAACATGGCTACAAACCCCAATGACCTTGTGCAGCGCAAGCATAACTACTCAATTGTAGACGAAGTGGACTCGGTATTGATCGACGATGCTCGTACACCCCTTATCATCTCTGGTCCAATCCCCAAAGGTGAAGATCAGCTCTTCGAAGAGTATCTGCCAAATGTAGTGAGGGTGGTTGAAGCTCAGCGAAAACTATGTACTCAATTGCTTATCGATGCCAAAGCAAAAATGGCATCGGAAGACAAAAAGGAACAAGAAGAAGGGACTCTGCTCCTTTATCGCTCGTTCAAGGGCTTGCCTAAAAACAAGCAATTGATCAAGTACCTGAGCGAAACAGGCATCAAGAGTGCTATGCTCAAGACTGAAGAGCTATACATGGCCGAGAACATGAAAAACATGCACTTGGTTACGGACGATCTGTACTTCATCATCGAAGAAAAACACAATAGCGTAGAACTTACCGAAAAGGGGATCGACCTTCTTACATCTGGTACAGACGACCCACAATTCTTCGTAATGCCAGACGTTGCTTCCGAGCTTGCCCAGCTCGATGCTCAAGAACTCGAACCTAATAAGCTTAGCGAAGCCAAAGATCAGATTATCAGCAACTACTCGGTCAAGAGCGAACGTGTGCACACGGTCAATCAGCTGCTCAAAGCTTATGCTCTATTCGAAAAAGACGACCAATATGTAGTGATGGACAATAAGGTGCTGATCGTAGATGAGCAGACAGGACGTATCATGGACGGCCGTCGCTATTCCGACGGGTTGCACCAAGCTATCGAAGCAAAAGAAGGCGTAAAAATCGAAGCTGCGACACAAACCTTTGCTACTATCACGCTGCAAAACTACTTCCGTATGTACCACAAACTAGCTGGTATGACGGGTACAGCCGAGACCGAAGCAGGCGAATTGTGGGATATCTACAAGCTCGACGTAGTAGTAATTCCTACCAATAAGCCTATTGCTCGCAACGACATGAACGACCGCATCTACAAAACGGCTCGCGAAAAATACGCTGCGGTGATCGAAGAAATAGCCGCTCTTACCGAAGCAGGTCGCCCAGTATTGGTAGGTACTACATCGGTAGAAATCTCTGAGCTACTAAGCCGTATGTTGCGCCTCAGAGGTATTCAGCACAACGTGCTAAACGCAAAGCTACACCAACGCGAGGCCGATATCGTGGCTCAAGCAGGACAGAGCGGAACAGTAACGATAGCAACCAATATGGCTGGTCGTGGTACCGACATTAAGTTATCCGACGAAGTAAAGGCTGCTGGTGGTTTGGCAATTATCGGCACCGAAAGGCACGAATCTCGACGAGTTGATAGACAGCTGCGTGGGCGTTCGGGACGTCAAGGTGACCCTGGCTCTTCGATCTTCTTCATCTCGCTCGAAGACCACCTGATGCGCCTCTTCGCCACCGAAAAGATTGCTGGCATGATGGACAGATTAGGCTTTAAAGAGGGCGACGTATTGGAAAACTCGATGCTCAGCAAATCTGTAGAAAGGGCTCAAAAGAAAGTAGAACAACTTCGGTATTCGTAAAAACCTACTCGAATATGACGACGTAATGAACTCGCAGCGTGAAGTAATCTATACACGCCGCCGTCACGCCTTAATGGGCGAACGCATAGGAGTGGATGTACTCAATAGCATCTACGATAGCTGCAAGCTTCTAATCGAAGGGCATGAATACGACTACGAAGGCTTCGAAGAGGATTTGATGCGTACGCTCGCCATGGAATCGCCAATCAGCGAAGAAGACTTCAAGAGCAAGAAGCAAGATGAACTAATCGAGTCGCTCTTCGATCATGCCTACGAGAGCTTCAATCGCAAGATGAGCACAATTGCCGAAGTGGCATACCCTGTCATTCATGATGTAGCAGAAAAGCAAGGTGCCGTTTATGAAAGGATACTCATACCAATCACAGACGGACGCAGAGTATATAACATCGGGTGTAACCTCAAGGATGCCGACGAATCGGAAGGCAAAACCATCATCAAAGAATTCCAAAAAGCAATTGTGCTACACACCATCGACGAAGCTTGGAAAGAGCACCTACGTGAAATGGATGAGCTTCGAAACTCGGTGAGGACTGCGAGCTACGAAAACAAGGATCCGCTCCTTATTTATAAGCTCGAGTCGTATGAACTCTTCAAAAAGATGGTAGAGACCATGAACCGCAAAACGGTAGCCGTTCTCATGAGGGCCCGAATACCAGTGCAAGAGGCCGACCCCAATGCCGAGGCCGAGCGCCAAAGACAGATCGAGATAAAGAGAGCAGAAGCTCAGAGAAGAACTGACTTGAGCCGCTACAAAACATCGAAGGAGGATGTTGGCGAAACGCTCGCTTCGGGACCACGCCCCAACGAACCACAAGCTCCAGCACCGCAGGCTCCCATCAGAAATGAACACAAGATAGGACGCAATGACCCATGCCCTTGTGGTAGTGGCAAGAAATTCAAACAATGCCATGGACGTGCACAGCAGTAAGTCTATCGGATAAGCAACACACTCCAATAGTGCTAAGAATTGGGCCAACTATATGGTTTAGTTCTTAGCACTTTAAGCTTATTCTTGGAGTGCTTACAGAGAGACATTGAGCAAATGGCTCAGTAAGACAAAGCCAAGCAGTAACAGCAATACAGATAAAGGAAAAACTACGTGATAAAATCAATGACAGGCTACGGCCAAGCAAGTGCCGACTACGAAGGCAAAACAATCAGTGTACAGATCAAGTCGTTAAACAGCAAACAGCTAGACCTTAGCACAAAGATTGCACCTAGATACCGCGATAGAGACATTCTAATACGCAGTTTGTGTAGCCCAATCCTTCAAAGAGGTAAGGTAGAGCTAAACCTAACGGTAGAAGAAGCGGGAGGGAACTCTAGTAACAAGTCGATTTTCGATGTCCAGTCAATGAAGCTCTACAAAGAAGCTGTAATAGAGTTTTGCAAAGAGCTTCATATCGTAGAGCCAACGAACTGGGCCGAACTACTTATTAGAATGCCTAATAGCTTAGCGAATAGCGACGAAGATCTTAACGAAGATATATCCGACGCCGAATGGCACTGTGTTACTACTGTTATCGAAGAAGCTCTAGAAAACTACAATTCATTCCGCTTCCAAGAAGGTGCAATGATGGCAGACGTATTTGAAGAAAAAATAGCAGAAATAGCTAATCTCCTCGAAGAGCTCGAACAGTACGAAGAAAGCCGAGTAGCAAAGATCAAAGAGCGAATAGAAGAAAACCTACAGAAAATCCCTCAGGTACAAATAGATCGCAATCGCTTCGAACAAGAACTCATTTACTACATTGAAAAGCTAGACATCAACGAAGAAAAGAGTCGACTACGCAATCATCTAAACTACTTCATCGAAACATTGCACGCAGATCCCGGTCAAGGCAAAAAGCTGGGCTTTATTGTCCAAGAGATCGGTCGTGAAATAAACACCCTTGGCTCGAAGAGCAATCAGGTTGATATGCAGCAATGCGTAGTAAAGATGAAAGACGAGCTAGAGCAAATCAAAGAGCAGATCCTAAACGTGCTTTAGCACAATTTGCTACTTTAGAGTCGCTGCCCCCCTACCATCGGTAGCAAAATACGAGAGTTAAGCTCTATATGCAATAAGAAGAACAAGAGAAAACAAGCATAAGAAATGAGTAAGCTATTAATTATTTCAGCCCCATCTGGCACAGGAAAAAGCACCGTTATCAATCACTTGCTCAAAAAGCCCGAGCTAAACCTCCATTTCTCGGTATCTGCTACCAGTAGAAAACCTCGTGGAAAAGAGAAAAATGGAGAAGCTTATTACTTTCTGAGCCCTGAAGAGTTCAGAACTAGAATTGCAAACAATGAGTTTGTCGAATACGAAGAAGTCTATGCAGACACCTATTATGGTACCCTCTTGAGCGAAGTAGAAAGACTATTGGCAGAAGAGAAAAACCTCATCTTCGATGTCGATTTTGCTGGTGCACTCAACATCAAAAGGCACTATGGCGACCGAGCTTTGGCAATATTTCTATTGCCCCCTAGTGTCGAAGAGCTAGAGCGTAGACTCAAAGGGCGTGGTACCGATAGCGATGCCGTTATCAAACAGCGCATAGCAAAGGCCGAGCTCGAGATCTCTCATGCCAAAAGTTTTGATCTCCAGATCGTAAATGAAGAATTGGAACGATGCATAGAGGAAACAGAGACTGCTATCAGAGCCTTTCTGCACAGCACTAAACAATAGTATTCAACACTTCTTGAGACCACTTAGAACATGATCTTTGCATTGATTGCTTGCATTGTGCTCGGGATGCTAATAGGCTTCTTTTGCCGTCGATCCAAGATGGAGTGGGTAAACAAGTCTATTACCCTCATCGTATGCATTCTACTTTTTCTTATCGGATTCGAAATCGGAGCAAATAAAGACATCATATCCCGTCTTCACGACCTAGGCCTCGAGGCACTTGGCATCGCCATAGCTACTCTGCTAGGCTCTGCTGCTCTCAGCTACATGCTCGGTCTATTACTAAAATCGAGAGGCATTAAAGCATCCTAGTGCAAACGATACTATGCGCTTTACTCTCATCATACTTGCTTTCTTCTTTGCTGGAATTATTCTAGGCAACCTTAGCAATATTCCTTTGGCCGATACGCCCATTACATTGATAGCCTTATTGGTATTACTTGTTTTTGTTGGCATCAATATTGGCAGGCAACCCGAAAGCCTTCTTTCCCTTGTAAAAGGAAAGGCACCTCTACTTATGCTACCACTTTGCACTATAGTTGGTAGTCTTTTCGGAGCAAGTCTTTTTGCTTTGCTTTTCTCTTCCTATACTACTAGCGAAACACTTGCTGTAGGCTCAGGGCTTGCATACTACTCCCTCTCGAGCGTAATCATTTCAAAAATAAACGGAGCCGAATTGGGCACCGTAGCTCTGCTATCAAATGTATTCAGAGAAATACTAGCTCTTATACTTATTCCCATTATTGCCAAGCGCCTCAGCCCCCTTGTAGCTATCTCTTTGGGTGGTGCTACTACCATGGACACTACACTTCCCCTACTGATTCGCTCCTGCGGTCAAAACTACCTAGCCTTGATGCTTTTCCATGGTTTTGTATGCGACTTTTCGGTTCCTTTCATGGTCAGCTTCTTCATTTCGCTATAAATAGCAGAGCATTATCCCAGAGAACTTGCAGTAAGCCTGTGGATGAGTCTCTGCAATATCCGTAGCACCCGAGCCGTTATTCAATCAATTCCTTTTTCGTATTTTTACACCCAAAGCCATTCTGCTAGCCTTTGCTAAGGTTTTCAGACATTAACTTACGGAATATACAGCATCTAATCGAATGCTCCCTTTTCGTTAGGCAAACGATATAAGACAAACAGCACAATAGTAATTGACACAATGAATAATCTACATGATAACAGGCAACGAATCGAGATCGTCTATTTAGTACTCTATACATTATTGAGCATTTTATTGATTACAGGCTTCATCTTGGTCACCCCAGAAGGTACGGGATTTATCAAAGTAATGAAGTCGTCGCTCACTTCGGCTCTTATCTTTGCCATACCAGTATGCATGGTGGCAGCCCTTAACTATAACGACCCAGCAAAAGAATTGGGTCTGCGCAAGCCCCTGCTTAGCCCCAAAGGTTGGATATTACTCGCGATCAGCTTTCCTGTATTTATGATTGTCACCTCGCTTGTGGGAGAGCTTATCAATCAATTGATACCCTTATTGCCAGAGGCTATTCGCAACAATATTGAGAGTACGGGCAAAGCATACAACGACCTTATCCAGAGCCAAGTAGATGATTTGAACGGCAGCTTGCTATGGTCATTCCTATTCTTTGCATTACTGCCAGCATTGGTAGAAGAGCTGTTCTTTCGTGGAGCATTATTGCTATCGCTTCGCAAGTTACTAGCAAATCGTATTCACTTAAGCATCTGGCTTGCAGCGATTATCTTTAGCTTGGTACATATGGATCTGATGGGCTTTATTCCCCGCACCCTTTTGGGAGCATACTTTGGATATGCCTACTATTACTCCAAAAGTCTCTGGGTGCCTATCGCCCTGCATACGATCAATAATTCGATGGCTATATGGATCCATTTCTAAAACAAGTAGCACAGTACTACTATCAAGAGTTTGGCTCAGAAATTAGTAAGCTTGCTTTTGTATTTCCCAGCAAGCGTGCCACCCTATTTTTCAGAAGATATTTAGGCTCAATCGTAGGCAAACCGATACTATCCCCTTCACTTTGTACCATTAGCGATTTCTTCCTAAGCATGAGTCCGCTGAAGGTAAAAGACCGAACAGCATTGCTCTTCGATCTCTATAAGTGCTATACGCAGCTCCATTCCTCACCCTTGAGTTTCGACGAGTTCCTATTTTGGGGCGAAATCATCCTTCGCGACTTCAACGAAGTAGATCGCTACCTAGTAAAAGCCGAACAGTTGTATTCAAACTTAGTCGACTTCAAGGCACTCGAAGATGACTACAGCTTTCTAAGCGAAAACCAAGTAGCAGCAATCAAGAGTTTTTGGCAGAGCTTCGAGCTGGGTACAAAACCAAATGATGGATGTCAAAATAAATTTTTGGAGTTTTGGCAAATGCTATATCCGCTCTACAAAACAATCAAAGAGAAACTACAAAACGAGGGATATGCCTACGAAGGGATGGTGTACAGAGATCTAGCCGAAAGTATTCGGTGGAGTGAGGCAATAGCCATTCGCCAAAGCATGACCAAAGAGTTGAGCCAAGCAAATCAGATTGTTTTCGTTGGACTCTTTGCCCTAAGCCCTGCCGAAGAGACAATTCTTTCTAGACTGCAAAAAGAAGGGATAGCTCGCTTTTGTTGGGATTATGATCTGCCCATCATCAACAACGATCATCCAGAAATTAATAAGGTCATTCGATCTAATATCGAATTGTTGGGAAGAGGTGATGATTGGAAAAGCGAATCGGCAAGTTACGAGCAAGAAAAGCAAGGACCACATATAGAGCTCATTCGATGCAACTCGGAGGTAGCTCAAGCCAAAGCCCTACCCCAATTGATTGAAAAGTATTGGCAAGGCTCATATAGCAATCAGAAAGCTCTAAACACGGCTATTGTTCTTCCAGACACAAAGATGCTGATGCCTACATTAGGCTCTGTTACAAACACTTCCAAGCACATCAACGTAACGATGGGCTACCCACTGACTCAAAGCAACATCGTGCTATGGGCAAACAAATGGATGGAGCTACAGCTAAGCCAGCGATTCTATAATAAAGAGGCACATATACAAGTGAGCTATGCAGTAGACCTACTTGCTGCTACCTTAGCTCAGAGTTTCCTAAACGACAGCTTAGAACTACTCAAAAAAGAACTTCAACAAAATAAACGCTACTTCTATCCTTGCAATGAAATGCTGAGAGATGATGTAAGCACGCTCCTCTTTAGCCCTATAAGCAGCGGACATGAAATGCTTGAGCGCCTACTGCTCATACTCGAAAGGATAGCAAATGCCATTAGCGACGATTTGCTGTGCAAGGAGGAATCGAGCAATGCTTTGGAATCCATTGCAGATAAAGAATCAGATGCTAGGCTTACATACGATCCTCAGTCAGACACAGCATTGTTGCGCCTCAACCTAGAATATATATTCTATTATAGACGGGAACTCACTAAGCTTTTAGCACTTTTGAATGATTATAAGCTTGAGGTAGAACCACGATCTGCCAAGCAACTAATAAACGGACTCTTAGCAACAGTAAACCTATCATTCGAAGGAGAACCTTTGCTCGGCTTACAGATAATGGGCTTACTAGAAACTCGATCCTTAGAGTTCGAAAACCTCATCATCTTATCTACTGGCGAGGGTAACTTACCCAAGCTACGTATCGATAGTACGCTCATTCCATACACTTTGCGACGCGGCTACGCTCTCCCTATCGGAGAAGTACAAGATGCCATACAAGCCTACCACTTCTTTCGCTTAATTGGTCATGCCAAGAATTTGGCTCTACTATACAACGCCCGTGCTGGCAGCAGTGGTGGAGCTGAAGAGAGCAGATACATCAGACAGATAGATATGCTACACAACTATCCAATCTGCAAAACAGAGCTAAAGATAGATGGACGAAAAGCAGCCTCTCCACCTCGAGCTATTTCAAAAGATGCACACATCATGCAGATTCTTAGCCGTTATTATACAGATAGCACGATAGAAGAATTGCCCGATGGTCACTCTCCTAGCATGCTTTCGGCTAGTGCCATAAACCGCTATATAGAATGTCCGCTAAGCTTTTACTATCAATACGTATTGCAACTCGAAGAAGATAAAGATCCCGACCCTCTGATGGAAGCTAGCGAGTTTGGTACTGTCTTGCACAATAGCATCGAAAAACTTTATTCCCCATTCATTGATAAAGTAATTCAAAAAGAAAACTTAGAATCCTTTCTCGTAAGAGGCAATCAACAAATCGAGCGTTGTGTAATACAGATCTATTCCGAAGTGTACCTACATGCTACAGAACCCGCCAAGCTATCTGGCCTCGATCACTTATACTGCAATACAATTGCTCACTATATACGACGGCTCATACAGCACGATATCAAGCTATGCCCATTCTCCTATTTACACTCCGAGGTTAAGACCTACGGAAGCATTGAACTGAGCAACGGAAAGATTATTGGATTAAAAGGAACAATAGACCGAGTAGACTTAATCCAAAGGCAAGGATCGGACTACCTACGTGTGGTGGACTACAAAACTGGCAATGTAAAGATGGAGATAGGTAGCTGGGAGAAGCTATTTTCTAACAAGCATTCCACGGAAAGTAAAACTTTGGTGCAAACGCTACTCTACTGCTACCTACTCAAGCAAGAGCGAGCAGCCAAGGGTCGAGCCATCAAGATCCCTATCCAGCCATGCGTCTACGACATGAGGCAGCTTTTCACCTACCAAGCCGAAGCAAACGAATTTGGTATAGTGAAGGTAGGGGTGAAAAAGAATAAGCAGAGCATCATCGATTACAACGAAGTAGAAGAGACCTATACCGAAGGCTTACGACACTGCCTCGACGAGATTTTCAATCCAGATCTACCCTTCGTTGAAACCATAAAAGCTGGCAATGACGGGCCTTGCGACTACTGTCAGTTCAATTCCATATGCGGCAACAGCAATAATTAAACTCGAGATGCTGTTGAAAAATCCAGTGTTTTACTATGAGGTTTTTTCTTTCACTCGTTATACTAAGAGGTTTGAATAGTTGAAAAACTTTGCGAGTAAGTTTGAGCCGAGCCGAAAGCTAAAGTATCGAACTTTGCAGAACGTGAGCAGAATCAACTGTAAAACTCAATTTCCTGACTTCGACACGCATCACCCTTGAAATTTGTATGTGCCTGAATAATTGC
>CAZHWP010000063.1:0-11045 GCA_964535945.1 uncultured Porphyromonas sp. | reverse complement strand
GCTTGCAAGTGAATATCTGATAGGCCCTGGTGGCAATCCCACTTCGAGGTAGGTATTGTAGGGCGAGGGTGTATAGAGGTGCTTATTGAGTATACGCTTGAGTGTAAAGTCGCCAACGGCAAACTTTACCGTTGGGTCTGCCTGTAGCCTCATGCCTATCCTTAGTCTATTTAGATAGAGCCCTGCGATGGCAGCGTATTCATCTGGCTTGGCCGATTCTTCTTCGATGATAGAGGCCAGTACCGCCACTTGCTTCGGGGTTAGCCCGATGCTATCTGCCTTTGCCAAGCGCTCGGGTGTCCAAAAACGCTGGTAATAGCGATGTAGCTTCTTCAGTAGATCTTTGGCATTTGTATCCCAATAGACTTCGTAGGTATCTGGTAGTATCATGCAGTCTATCGTGAGGGTATCGAAGCCCAGCGATTGGCAAAACGCCGTGTCGGCCATTGCACTTAGCAATTCTTTGGGCTCTAGCATGAGCTCTTTGCAGCTACGCTCTGCCATTTGGCTACGCAGGCGTGCTGGTGCTATCTGTAGCTTCACCGCTGTTTGTCGGCCATGAGCCAGGCTCTGCAATAGTTGCTTTTGGTTCATCAGTTTGTTGATCCCATAGCGTCCGGGGCGTAGCTTTTCGCCCAGCTTGTAGTACTTGGCTGCATAGTGAAATACGCGGGGGTATTTGAGCTTTGCTTTTTCATTGAGCTGAAGCTCAAGCTCCTCTAGGCTTGTCTCTGGCCTGATGTAGATATAGCTCGGCTCTTCTGCCTTGCTAGCTGGACTCAGGAAGGCATAGGCTAGGAAGGCTCCTGCGGCTACTATCGGTAGCATGACTAGTAAGAGTATGAGCCACTTTCTACTTTTCGACTTCTTACGTCTGCCATACGAGCTGTAACCCTGCGAGCGACGGTATGATTTTCTCTTTGCACTCATAAGTTCAAAGTTAGTAAATAGTATCGAATAGGCCTAAGGCAGCCGAAGGGTGCCTTTCCATGCACCTTCGTGAGGGTGGGCTAGCTATTTGATCGTCCACTCGCGGTCTAGCAGACGCACATACTCTATGATGTCGTCTTTCTTAAAGTTGAGCTTGCCAGCCTCCATAGCCATTTTCACGCGGGGAAAAACGCGGAATGAATGGCGTATCTGCTCCTCCCCTTTGGGCATTGCTTTGGCACCACGGCTGTCGTGTTCGTAATATTGAAATGCTGGCTCATTGCCTTTGATATGCATGTAGTAGCGGCTACCGCCATTGGGTAGAGGCTCTTCGAGTGCCATGAGGTATTCGCCATCGAATCGGACTAGCAGAAGTACAGGCTCCTTGCGGTCTGTAGCACTGGGCTCCCAGTCCTGTTGGGTTCTGAAGGGTAGCCATCGCTGATCTTCTTTGTTGGCGTTGTCATTGCTACGAATACTAAGTGACGAGATGTTTTTCATATCGATGCTTTCGATGCTGCCCGAGGCTTTTTTGATTTCTATTTTACTAGGGCTTTCTGCCAAGTTTACATTCAAGCGGCCTTCGATGCGAGCTTTGTTTTTAAGTTCAACGGAGGCTGCTGCCCCTTTGCTGTCGTAGATACTGTTCTTTACTTGATTTGCTGCACAGGAGAGCAGGAAGATGCTCAGTGAGATACCGAGTAGGAGTCCGATTTTTTTCGTCATTACTATCTATTGTTTATATATTTTGCTTGCTTTCAAACTGAAATATAAGCAAGATTTAGCGATTGAGAGCAATTTATACACCCTTACTATCCAATTGAGCCCCATTCTTCGCAGCTCTCCCGCTGCTCTTGATCGCTATTTGTGAGATGTTTCTCTTGTCATTCAGATTTTTTTGCGGCGCAATGCCATGCGAGTAAAGCCATGCTTCACCCAGAGGAGTAGCCAGGCCAAGCTGAGCCGTACGGCAAGTATCCACCAGATAGAAACCCCCAGCACCACAAAGATGAGAGTATCTTCAATGAGTGAATGCGATACAGCCAAGTGGTAGTTGAGGTCGCGTGCTTCGTTTTTGTTTACCCTTCCGTCTTGCATTTGTTCTATCATCATGGCACCTCCGTAGGCAAGTCCTACGATATAGCCAATCAGAAAGAGGAAGCCGGTGTTTTGCTGCAAGCCAAAGAATCGAAGTACGGGTGCTAAGGCCTTAGTGAGCCTATCTATGAGGCGATATTTGATAAGCAGCGCGTAGAAAAACTGCAGGAGGAAGATGATACTGATGATCAGTAGGCTCATACCGAGCGAACTCTTGAGCCAGGCTATCAATAGCTCGCCAAGGCTGTCGATACTGCTGCTTGCTTGCTGCGTAAAGAGGGGCATGCCCAAATCTAGTGGCAAGATCCGATTGAGGACGAATGCAACGAGTAGAGCCAATGCAATGCGTAGCGTAAACATGCGCCAAAAGGGTGTACCTGTCTGTGCTTGGATGGCCGATTCGACGGGGAGGTTGTGCGCTATCTGGCACATCAGTGCTAGGATAGTGAGCTCCCTTAGCCCCATGCTCATCGATACGATGATGGCAATGGGTGCATAGAGTGGCAGGAAGATACTCGTCAAGAAAACCACTGCCACCGAGCCAGGTAGCCCGATGTAAATGAATAGTGGCTCCAAAAACTGCGAGAGGTACTCCAGTAGACCGTAATAGTCTGCCAGCCTTACTAGTAGAGATATAGGCAGTATGAGCCTAAGCAAGCCATAGGAGCTTATCAGGGCTTTACGAAACGAGCGAGTGAATAGTGCGCTAATAGATTGCATATAGTGGGTGCAGAATCGTAGGGCAAAGTTCTATAAAATATACGAGAAAGAGCCGCTTACGTCGGTCTATCTTGCACAAACGTAGGCGGCTCTTGCTATTTATACTGTATTCGTTACTACTTGCTATTGAGTAGCCTATCGATACTCAATATCTGATACTCGTAGTATGCTTTGTCGTCGCCACTGGCCGATCCTCTGAGCGAGCGGTAGTGGTTTTGTACTTCTTTGAGTTTGGCTAGGCAGATTGGAGCCACGATGCTCTGTGCAATGGGGCGCTGCGTAAAGGTGATGCGGGCAAAGTTATCTAGCTCGTTTGTAGCCTCGTGGTTATGCGAGCAGCTTGCTCCTAGTGCGCAAGGCATTTGGGTCGATTGCTGAAGTGCATTCAGCTCATCGAGCTGGTCGAATAGTCGCTGTGCCTGCTGTTTGCTCTCGGCCGATAGTCCGCTCTGAGCAGCTAGCAGTTTGATAGCTGCACTTTGTAGAGCACGATCGGCAGTAGTCAGCTTGCCTTTCTGCTTAAACACGGCGTTTGTGAGGTCATCGAAGTATTCATGCAGCTTGTAGGTGTCTTTTTGTCCAGATTGGCCACCCTCGTAGATGAGTTGCAGACGCTGTGGCAAGAAGAGCGATGTAAGCGCCGATTCGCGTAGGTAGCTTAGTCTAGCTGGGTCTATTTCTAGGCGGTTTATTAGCTCCTGATTAATGAGCCAGCTATCTACCGTGCGAGCCTGATTGAGTAGCCATTCGATGGCTTTCTTCTGTTCGGCCTTTGCTATATAGCGCTTGGCGCTCTTTTGCTTTTCGCCTTGGCGTATTTCAGAAAACTCTACTCCACCTACGTAAGGGACTACGTGCCCTACGTGGCGCATGTATTGGTTTAGTACTTCCATGTACTTGCTTGCAATCTTGTCGTAGCGAGCATCCTTGTCGAGTAGCCAGCTCTCCATATTCTTAACGATAATCTTTAGATTGCTAATACTGAGGTCTCCAGCACGGAAGTGATCGTTACCGAGATCTTCTGTTTGGTCTGTTGGGTCTATCGTAAGGGGGAACTGCTGCGCTCCGAAGCGATACATGGGGTCTTCGCGCTGTAGCCAAATCCAGTGGTTGAGCTCTTCTTTTTCGTCTTCGCTGCTCTTCGCTCCAGGTATCAGGCGGTATGCCCAGTTGATTGCGTAGATGTCGTACACACCGATCAGTGGAGGAGTAAGCCTCACACCACGCTCTAGGTCGCCAGGTTGTGCTACATAGTTGTTGCGTGCATAGTCCATGATACTTGGCGTAGTACCATACTTGCTAGTAAAAGCTGGGTCGCGTAGCTGATCGATCGTAAATGCGTAGCTAGCACCCATATTGTGCATCAGTCCGATGGTATGTCCTATCTCGTGTGCTGCCACATAGCGTAGAGACTCGCGCATGACATCGTCGTCGAATACATTTTTGCGCACTCTTTTATCTACGGCAGCTGTCTGTACGAAACGCCAGTTGTGCACGAGCGAGAGCACATTGTGGTACCAGATCACATCGGCACAGATAATTTCGCCACTGCGAGGGTCTACATAGCTTGGTCCCATCGCATTGGCAATAGCTGTAGTAGCATACTTGAAGCAGCTGTAGCGTATATCGTCTGGGTCGAAGTCGGGGTTTTCTGCTTTCGTAGGGTAGTCTCTTGCTTGGATTGCGTTTCTAAATCCTGCAGCTTCGAAAGCTACGTTCCAGTCTTCGATAGCCATTTTGATAGTCGAGCGCCATTTGGCTGGGAAGGCCGAATCGACATAGAATATGATAGGCTTAACGGGTTCTACCAGCTCGCTACCAAAATAGAGGGTCGAGTCCTTGGGTTGTAAGTTCCAGCGGTGTACGATATTGTAGCGGTCTATCCCGTCGATATCGGTGCTGAAAAGCTGACGTCCAGAATTGAAAAATCCAACGCGATTGTCTTGCAGTCTGGCGCGCATGGGCTCTTTGGGCAATAGTAAGATAGAGCGGTGCATGAGCAGGGTATAGGGTTGGAAGTAGGGCTCGGTATTATAGGTCATCGAGCTCTTGATCTCCACGTTGCTCGGGAAGGTTTTTACTTCTGTGATGGTGCTAGCAGCTCCATCGAGGCGACCCTTTATATTATTGCTATTGCGAGCACCTGGAGGGGTGATACTCAAGGGGCTGATGCTCTTTTCATCTTCGCGAAAAAACTTACTTACATCGATCAGCACCTTTCCATCTTTGGTATCAATGATAGGAAAGGCTTTGAGAACGGGGTCGAGGAAGTTTTTCTTAAACGAGGGTTCGATGGGGTCGCCTTCTCGCAATACGTTTTGTACCTGTGCTCTGTGTAGGTACACGTTTGCCCTGTCTTTCGAGAAACGAATCAGGAAGGGGCGGGTGCTCATCTGTCCGGCTACGTTCTCACGCGTGTCGCTCGTAGCTGCCACACGGCTGGCAAGGAGGTATTCACGATCGAAAGCCGAGTCGGGGATGGCAAAGAGTAGATCATTCTTTTTGGTGAAGTAAACGGTAAAGATTCCTTCGGTCATCTTGGCACCGTCGGTACTTTCGTCATATTTCGACTTCTTGGCTGGGGCTTCTTGCTTGGCTTTCTTTTTGCCACGGAAGAAGTAGTCGTTTTGTGCTGCTAGCGTTGGCATAAGGAGCGTAATGGCAAGCAGCGAGATAAAGAGTCTTCTCATTTTCTTAAGTGCTGTATTATTATTTTGTGTTATTAGTCGTTGCTTCTTGTGGCTATTCCTCTTTCGGCATGTGGATGGGTTCTTTGCCGTGGTCGGAGGCATGTAGGCCGGCTAGGGTGCTAATAGGTGATTTCAGTGAGCGATCCAAAACCGGGTAGGGTGGCAAAGGCTGTCTCGAGGCTGCACTGGCCTGCCAGCGTACGGGCACAATTGATGATGCCTCCGTGGCAGAATATCAAGATGGAAGCAAATCCAGCTGCTTTCTTTTCGTCGAGAAACTGGCGCAATCGGTCTAGCTGTTCCGATTGAGCTTCGCCACCGGGCACTGCTTCGTAGATGAATCGTCTAAAGAATGCAACTACATCTGTCGTATCCAGTATTTCGTCCCAGGGTTTCCCTTCCCAGTCGCCAAAGTTCATCTCTTTGAGCCGATCGTCTCGCTCGGCATCGGCATAGCCGCAGTAGCTGGCTAGTTTGTAGGCACGCTGTAGCGGGCTGCTATATATCTTATCGAAGTGCTTCCCTTTCAGTCTAGTTTTGGCTTCGGCTGCTTCTTTCTCGAAGCTTTCGCGTACATCAACGTCTGTAAATCCGTAGCAGATTTCGTTTCCATCCCACTGTACCGAGGTGTGGCGCATGAGGTATACTTTCATTCAGTATATGGTATTATTTTATTCAATGGTGTAGCACAAGTTGTTTTCGAGGCGATGAGGCTATGGGCATCGGGATATACTCTTGTGGATGGCCGAGTCCCCAATCTCGATAACAATGCTGCAGATTGCAATGATACAATGCCCTCTGCCAGAAAGTGCTGGGGCAAAGATACATTATAAAAAACACTTAGCAGCTCATCAAGGCACCGAGGCACCTTGATGGCTGCTAAGCATATCCTTAATAATAAGAGCTTTTGCTTCTCCTATTTACTTTTCTTCTCCGAGTAGGATTTCCAAGACCTTGGCTGCCGAGTAGGCAACGGGTGTACCAGGGCCGAAGATTGCAGCTACGCCAGCTTTGTATAGGAAGTCGTAGTCTTGGGCTGGGATTACACCACCAGCCGTTACCAAGATGTCTGGACGTCCGAGGCGTTTGAGCTCTGCCATTACCTGAGGGATAAGTGTCTTATGACCAGCAGCCAACGAAGAAACACCCATTGCGTGTACGTCGTTTTCGACTGCTTGGCGAGCAGCTTCCTCTGGGGTCTGGAATAGAGGACCCATGTCCACGTCAAATCCGCAGTCGGCATAGCCTGTAGCTACTACCTTTGCACCACGGTCGTGACCGTCCTGTCCCATTTTAGCCACCATGATACGTGGCTGGCGGCCTTCTCTCTTGGCAAAGCGTTCGGCCAATTCCTTGGCATAAGTGAAGTCTTTGTCTTGTCCTGCTTCTGATGAATACACGCCTGAAATAGTTCTAATGATTGCTTTATAACGTCCTACCACCGATTCGCAAGCGTCCGATATTTCGCCAAGCGAAGCTCTTAGGCCAGCAGCCTTTACGGCTAGTTCGAGTAGGTTACCTTCCTTTGTTTCTACGCAGCGAGTGATTGCTTCGAGGGCTTCTTTCACAGCAGCTTCGTCTCTGCCCTTACGTAGGTCTTCGAGGCGAGCAATCTGCTGTGTACGTACGGCAGTATTGTCGATCTCGAGGATATCGATTGGGTCTTCTTTGGCAAGACGATACTTGTTTACACCCACAATAACCTGCTGGTTAGAGTCGATACGAGCCTGTGTGCGAGCAGCAGCTTCTTCGATCTTGAGCTTTGGTAGCCCCGTTTCGATAGCCTTAGCCATACCACCCATCTCTTGTACCTCATTGATAAGCTCCCAAGCCTTGTGCACGAGTTCGTTTGTGAGCGACTCTACATAGTACGAGCCTCCCCATGGGTCGATAGCTCTACATACTTGGGTTTCTTCTTGGATATAGATCTGCGTGTTACGAGCGATACGTGCCGAGAAGTCTGTTGGCAGAGCGATCGCTTCGTCGAGGGCGTTGGTGTGCAGCGACTGGGTGTGACCAAGTGCAGCAGCCATCGCTTCGATACATGTACGACCTACGTTGTTGAACGGGTCTTGCTCGGTGAGCGACCAGCCCGAGGTCTGACAGTGCGTACGCAGTGCGAGCGACTTGGGGTTTTTGGCACCAAAGCTCTTCACTATCTTCGCCCACAGCAGACGAGCTGCACGCATCTTGGCTATTTCCATGAAGTGGTTCACACCGATAGCCCAGAAGAATGAGAGACGAGGAGCAAAGGCATCTACATCGATACCGGCATCGATACCTGCCTTGAGGTATTGCATACCGTCGGCAAGGGTATAAGCCATTTCGATATCGGCAGTAGCTCCAGCTTCCTGCATGTGGTATCCCGAGATCGAGATCGAGTTGAACTTAGGCATCTTCTGCGAAGTAAATTCGAAGATGTCGGCGATAATCCTCATCGAGAATTCGGGTGGGTAGATATAGGTATTACGCACCATGAATTCTTTGAGGATATCGTTTTGGATCGTACCAGCCATCTCTTCGAGCTTAGCGCCCTGTTCGAGACCAGCATTGATATAGAAGGCGAGGATCGGTAGTACGGCTCCGTTCATCGTCATCGAAACAGACATTTTGCTTAGTGGAATACCGTCGAATAGTACCTTCATGTCTTCGAGCGAGCAGATCGATACACCGGCTTTACCCACGTCGCCTACCACGCGAGAGTGGTCGGCATCGTAGCCACGGTGTGTGGCAAGGTCGAAGGCTACCGAGAGTCCCTTCTGTCCCGAAGCCAAGTTGCGACGGTAGAAAGCGTTCGATTCTTCGGCCGTAGAGAATCCGGCATACTGACGGATAGTCCAGGGGCGCAGCGGATACATGGCGCTATAAGGGCCGCGTAGGAATGGAGGTAATCCCGATACATAGTCCAGGTGTTCCATACCCTCGAGGTCGTCTTTGCTATATACGGGCTTCACCATTATCTGCTCGGGGGTGCGCCAGTTTGGCTCTATCCCTTTGCTCTCGGCCCATTTGCTTGCATCGGTAGGCGCAAAGCCAGCCGATAGGATATCAATATTTCTATAATTGGGTTTCATTGTTCTTTGCTTTTACGGTTTCGACTTAGTTGATGCCTAGCAGGCTATTGAAGCCTTGTAGCGTTTCGAGCACGTTGCTCTTCACATTTACGAAGTGCTTGATGCCTTTCGCTTCGAGATCGGGCGTACATGCAGGAGCACCAGCTACTACAAATTGGCTACGACCCTTCAGGTAGTCGAAGGCTGCAGGAGCATAATCGGCATATTCATCGTCGCTCGAGCAGAGTACAATCACATCGGCTTTGGCAGCCAATGCAGCATCTACACCCTCTTCTACGGTTTCGAAGCCGAGGTTGTCGATCAGTTTGTAGCCAGCACATCCAAAGAAGTTGCCAGCAAACTGCGAGCGAGCCAAACGCATAGCCAAGTTGCCAATCGTAAGCATAAATACTACAGGCTGCTTGCCACTGCGCTCGGTAGCGAGGCGGAGGGCTTCAAACTCAGATGCACCGCGGCTAAAGTCGAGTGGCTCGATTGTCTTGGCACAGGTGCAGTCGTGGTGCTTGCATCCAGCATCGGCATCGGCACCGAGCTTGCTAGCAGCGTTTTCGTTGAAGTTGGGGAACTGGTTGGTACCCAAGAATATTTCTCTACGAGTAGCCACCGCTTTGTGACGCTTGGCGTTCGATTCGTTAACAGCCTTTTGTACCTTTCCGGCTTCAATTGCTTTGGCAAATCCGCCTTCTTCGTCGATGCTTAGGAATAGCTTCCAAGCTTCGCTGGCAATCGATGAGGTGAGGGTCTCGATATAATACGATCCTGCCGATGGGTCGAGTACTTTGTCAAAGTGGCACTCTTCTTTGAGGAGGAGCTGCTGGTTGCGAGCAATTCTTTCAGAGAAGTCGTCGCCCTGGCTATACGTAATGTCGAATGGGAGCAAGGTGATCGAGTCAACGCCAGCAATCGCTGCCGACATTGCTTCGGTCTGCGTACGCAATAGGTTTACGTGGGCATCGTAGATCGTCTTATTCCATGTCGAGCTAGTAGCGTGCTGGTGTATCTTGGCACTATCGCCTTTGTACTCGTCGCCATAGGCAGCTACTATCTGAGCCCAGAGCCAGCGAGCAGCGCGGAATTTGGCAATCTCCATGAAGTAGTTTGAGCTGATGCCGAAGTTGAACTTCAGGCGCGAGGCTACTTCCTCGATCGAGTATCCAGCTTCGCTTAGCGAATGGAGCAACTCGGCACCCCAAGCCATGGCATAACCCAGCTCTTGGCTGATAAATGCACCCGCATTATTAAGGTTGATCGCATTGATCGAGATCACACGATAAGCTGGCAGTTCTTTGGCTGCATCCATTACGGGCTTGCACATAGCCACGTATTCCAGATTGCTTACGCCACGTACTAGTTGCTTTCTGAATGGGTCGAAATCGATCGAGCCACGGCACTTGCTTAGGTCGGCAGCGGTCGATTTGAAGTAGGCTGTCAATTCTGAGAGCAGATTGGCTGCCTGCGAAACGCAACAGTGGAAGTTGAGCTCTACAGCTGTTGGGTCAATACCCTTCAGTAGAGTAGCGATACTTTCGGCATTGATATGCGCTTTCTTGATCGATAGTCCAAGCGAGTCGATTCCCTTGTTGAGTATGTCAAGGGCGAGTGCATTAGCTGTCTTTGGGTCTTCTACTCGGATGTCCTGGCGCACAAGCCATTCGTTGTCCATACGTGTAGAGCGCAGATAGGGGAATTCGGCTGGCAGTGTGTCGATTGACTTTAGCTCAGCTAGGTCTTCTCTGCGGTAAAGAGGCATCACGTTGAAGCCTTCGTTTGTACGCCAAACGAGCTTCTTTTCAAACGGCACGCCTTTGAGGTCGGCCGTCAACTTCTCCATCCAGGTCTCATGTGAGACGGGAGGAAACTCCGAAAAGAGCTTTTCTTTTTCTTTTGCCATAATGATATTTTGTGTTGTGTGTGTGCGAATTTTGCAGCGCTTGCTGCTTTCAACCCACAAAGTAACGGATTTTCTGCCTAATAACCATATTATTATTAGGGAATTCTGGCGCTACTCCAACACGTCCAACACGACAAAGCATAGTTTATGGCTACACAATGCCATCACCCATGTAGGGGCGCCTCTACGTGGGCGGATAATCCCGCAACGAACAGGGCGGGATTGAGATAGCATTGTCTAATGGCGCATTTTTTCGTTGCTGGAACGTCTCTGCCTAGGTCACAGACGGGAGTCTGCTCCCGTCGGCATCGCAACCCAGCGCCTCAAACTGCATCCATTATCCAAGTGCTATCGGAGGGGATTGGGCAATGGTGATATACCGAAACCTAATTTTATTATCTGGCGTAAGCAATAAATCCCCACCGGGGATGCTTTCCACTTGTGATGCATTCAAACCATAAAACCGAACATGTAGAATCCCTGACGGGGATTCCCTGGATATAGCCCAGGGATAAGACGTTGCCAAATGGCAACGGTGTTCCCTGGGTAGGCAAGGCAAACGTAGAGCCCGCCACGCTAGCCTGAAGGGCTTGCGTGGCGAAAACAAGTCTCATGCCTGAATGGCATGAATATCAAACAGCA
>CAZHWP010000062.1:6339-11709 GCA_964535945.1 uncultured Porphyromonas sp. | reverse complement strand
AGTTGAAATGGATTGTCCTAGTAGCAACGGCAATAGGTAGCGTATTGGGCTACTTCATTGGCAGGCGTTGGCAAGCTGGATTTAGCTATCGAGCAGAATTGCCCATGTTCATTTTTCTTGCCGCGATAGCACTACTGATAGGCATTGTCGTGGCAACGATAGCCCTGAGGGTTTATCTTTCGCAGCGCCATCCTGCAGCCAGAGATATAAGTAACGAATAATAGGAGACCTTGGTCATAAAGTCTTTACAAACGATTTATATATGAAAACTTATCTAAAGTACCTCTCGCGCAATAAGCTCTACACCATCATCACGGTGCTCGGCTTCGCCACGTCGCTCATGTTTGTGATACTATTGGGAACGTATGTGCGCAACGAGTTTATGATGGATCGCTTCCATAGCAAGCAGCAACGAATAGCCTTGATGCTCGAAGGCAATATGCCCTATACCTCAATACCTGCAGCAGCCAATACTCTTGGCATGATGCCCGAGGTAGAAGCCTATACCATGATCACACAGCTGCAATACGATGTGCGTACCGGCGAAGCTGAGCAGTCTTTCGAATTGCCTACCCTCATGGTAGATAGTGCTTACTTTTCGATCTTCGACCTCGATCTGATAGAAGGCGACTATAAAGCTTTGCTGAAAGACCCCGCAACGATGATAATAAGTAAGCGTACGGCCGAGAAGCTATTTGGATCGAAAAGAGCCGTTGGCGAAAGCTTGCTGCTGGAAAACGGCAGATCAGTACGAATAGTGGGCGTAATGAAAGACTGGCGCAGTGATACGCATATTTCGGAAATGGATGCCATTGCTCCCCTCAAACTGGGGGAAGATCGCTTTGGTGTTGACTTAAGTACGAGCGGTGATCAGTTTAGTACGGCTGCCTACGTCCTCTTGCGCCCAGGTGTAGAAGCTGCGAGTTTAAACGCTAAGCTGACAGAGCTACGCGACTATAAAAAGAATCCAATCTGGACCTTCGAAGATGGAGAGATGGTAGAGGTAAGTGAGGCTTCGCTGATGCCCCTCCACGATATCCACTTCAATCTGGGCACAAAAGGGGGCGCCGTAATTCATTATCGCCTTTCCGATTCGGGCGAGGTAATGATGTATCTGGGCATAGCTTTGCTCATCTTCGTAGTCTCCTTGCTCAACTATATCAATCTGTCGCTGGCTCAGACTTCGCAATTGGGACGCGAATCGGCACTTCGTCGTCTGCTCGGTAGCAGTCGCAAGAGCCTGATAGCACGCAATATTTTGCGCGAGCTCGGCTTCTTCCTCTTTTGTGTGGCAATGGGTTTTGGTCTGGCGCTACTCTTCGAGAAGCAGGCCGAACTGCTGCTACGTGCCGATATAAACATACTCGAATCACTACGCTGGAACGAAATCATTGTGGCTTTAGTACTTTTCTTATTTGTTGCCTCTCTTGCCGCACTCATCCCCAGTGTAGTGGTTTCGCGTTTCCGTCCCATCGAGGTAGTGCGCGGTCGATTCCGTATGTTTGTGCGTGGTCGATTCTCGCTCTTCCTCATTGCAGCCCAGTTTGCAGTGGCTCTTGTACTGCTGGTTGTTACGGGTACAATTATCTTGCAAAACAATCATATGCTACGAGCCAATATGGGCTACCGCACCGATGACCTCATTAGCACAATTGGCAGTCCCGACTCGAGCTATAGAGCAGCCATGCGTGCTCGATTGCTTACCGTGCCTGGAGTAGAAGGGGTGAGCTATGCATCGGTGCCTTGGTATGGTGCTTCGCTTAGTGGGATAAAAGATGAGGCCACAGGCGAATTGAAGTGGTTTCAACTCTTAAACGTTGACACCTGTTTTATCGATCTCGTCGACCTCGATGTGAAACGAATAGCTAATAAAGAACAGAGAGTGGGAGATGTCTATATCTCCGATCTAACGGTGAAAGATTTCCATGCCGACCTTACAAACAACGAAGTAAAACTCTCGAAAGATGGATCTACTGCTATTGCAGGTTTCTTGCCCGATATCTATCTAAGAAACGTAAATGAACAGAAACGAGCTCTCGTGATGTATGTGCTGGACGAAAGCGATCCCAATCTTGCAACCACTACGCTTAGGCTAAAAACTGGCGCCAATCTGGCAGCTGTGCAAGAGGCAATCGCTCCGATCTGTGACGAGTTTATGCCCGGAAAGAAGTTGGACTTCAAACTGGTGAACGATCTGATCAAGCGTGTTTACTACAAAGAGACGCGCCAAGGTAAGCTGTTGGGAATTTTTGCTGGACTGAGCTTACTAATCATGCTGATGGGGGTTACGGCAATGTCGATCTATCTGATGCGTCAAAAGGAGAAGACTCTCGCCATCCGCAAAGTGATGGGTGCAAGCGAAAGACAGCAGCTTGCTTATCTGCACACAACGGTGCTAAGAGCTTTTGCAGTAGCATGCATTGTAGCCTGGCCCTTGGCATACTATATCAGTAGCCGTTGGCTTGCCGACTTTTCGTACCGTATCAATATGCCTTGGTGGCTATACCTTGCTGTGCCACTGCTGCTATTGATTGTTAGTCTCGGCATTACCATGGCGCAATCGCTGCATGCAGCTCGCTCCAATCCGATCAAATACCTCAAAGACGAATAAACAATACAAATAAAACAAGAGCTTAGCTCGGCAAGGGCTAAGCCCGCAAAACAAAGAATAAGATCATGATTAAAATTGAAAACCTATCGAAGATTTTTCGCACAGACACCATCGAAACAGTAGCCTTGAACGGCGTAAGTATGCAAGTGAGTAAAGGGGAGTTTATCGCCATAATGGGGCCTTCGGGCTGCGGCAAGAGTACACTGCTCAATATACTCGGGCTGCTCGACGAACCGAGCGAGGGCGAATACTACCTCGATGGTAGCGCTACAGCCAAAATGAAAGAGAGTGAGCGTA
The DNA here is from genome assembly GCA_964535945.1 of uncultured Porphyromonas sp. Lineage (GTDB taxonomy): Bacteria > Bacteroidota > Bacteroidia > Bacteroidales > Porphyromonadaceae > Porphyromonas. The sequence goes on along the minus strand of CAZHWP010000062.1, from coordinate 8,801 downwards.
GCAAACTGCGCAAAGGCAATGTGGGATTTGTATTCCAGAGCTTCAACCTCATCGACGAAATGACGGTAGAGGAGAATGTAGAGCTGCCACTGCTTTATCTAGGCATCAAGTCGGAGCAACGCAAAAAGATGGTCGAAGAGGCACTACGTCGCATGGCGATAAACCACCGCAGCCGTCACTTCCCCTCGCAACTATCGGGCGGACAGCAGCAGCGTGTAGCTATAGCGCGTGCTGTAGTGGCTGCTCCTAAACTAATTCTTGCCGACGAACCAACAGGTAACCTCGACTCAAAGAATGGTGAAGAGGTAATGACACTGCTCAAAAGTCTCAACGATGAGGGATCTACCATCGTGATGGTAACTCACAGCGAGCGCGATGCAGCCTATGCTAGTCGTATCGTCAAGCTTTACGATGGCGAGATAAAAGGCGAATACTAGAGTTTGCTCAAAGAGTAGATCCGAGTGCTTTCAATAACGCTAGCACGAAGCCCCCATACGGCAATGGCCGATGGGGGCTTTCTCGGCTTCGCCCAGCATGGGTGAGTGTTTGTTGTGATTCTTATTGTATTCAGTCAGTTCAACAATGGTGCTTTTTAACACTGCCGAGTTGCTTTATTTTGTAGCTTTGGCTGAAATAATATTTTCATCATGTTAAAGTTTTTACTGGCTAGAGCTTGTTGGGCTTTTGTAGCCTTTGCATTAGTTCATAGATACGTGAAGGAACCGCCCTCAAGTATATGGGAATATATCGTTGCTATGGCTCTCTTTTTGGGCGTCTTGCACATGACATTCAGACCAAGGCGTAAAGCTCGGGTGAGCAGTGTCGACTGGAAGGCTATTCTCCTAAGCCCTCTGTACGCAAGCTACAAAAACATGCTGTGGAAGGACCGAACGGTTCAAATATTGGAGTCGATTCAAACAATAGGGAGCACAAAGAATATTTACATTCTAATTGATCGTTATGTGTTGCTGATGCTGGGCTATAAACACCAGACTGCTATATACTTGAGTTTTCTCCGCATCAATGGCAAAATGACCCAGCGGGTGGCCTTGCAAAGAGCTAAGATAGAATATGCCCAACGCTTTCCCGATAGACCGCTCTCGTCGACGCAGCTTGCTTTGCTTAGTCAAGCTTCTATCCAGGCGATGCAAGAGTATGTCGCCAATTCGCTTTTGAACTGTGTTAGAAGCGTGGTAGAACAGCAAGAGAATGAAATCTCTAGACTTAAACAAAATACAGCAATAAGTTTAAGAAGAGCACGTATTCGAAACATTTGCACGATGGCTATCGACTTCTTTCGCGATAATAACTTGCCAGATGATGGTAGGATTGAGGAGATCGAACAGCTGTCGGGCTTGTATTAATAAAGCAATCTGATTAGTGAATTCTGGGGTAGAGCCTACGTCCCAAAGCTTGGATATCATTGTTGGCTCATAGAAAAACCCGATTATGTCGTAAGTTTTCTTACCTTTGTAATGGTTAAGGGCTTGCCCTTGACCTCCCAAAGTGGGTAGAGTTTCTTCGGAAGCTCTGCCCACTTTGCGTTTTATAGGTCAAGATCTAGGTGTTGCCTTCGTCAATCCTGCCTCTGTGTGGTCTATTTTGTTCACAAAGATTTGTTTTTATGGAAAGTACTCTTATCTTTGTAACACATTATTGAGTCCTAATAGAGAACAAAGTCCGGATTGCAGTTCCGGTCGCGGAGTAATCTATTGGGGCTCTTTTTTATGGTTAAAGTTTATCTAAGTCGCCAGCATTACCGATTCGGACTTGCTCGCTAAATCCAGGCAAGATCGATGGAGTGGAACTAATCTGCGATCGTTCTGCTTGTGAATACACCCCTAAACACCTTGAAGCGTTACATGCCCAGCAGGCATTGTGGAATCTAACGCCACGCAAGTCCTACAGACTAGCGTGGCGGCTTCTCGTGTGCCTCAATACCCAGGGAACATGCCGCCCGCTGGGCGTCATTTTATCACTGGGCTAAACCAAAGCACATCCCCGTTGGGGATGCTATTCAGCCCAAGTTCTACAATGAGTAGGCAACACGCGCAGAATGAAAATCACAGCAAATTAATTAGCTAAGTTTGTGAAAATATGGGTTGACTGATGTCGAAGTCGTAAAGTTTTCTTACCTTTGTAATGGCCCGGGGATGAAATACGCCCCAGGACTCCCAAAGTGGGTGGAGTTTCTTCGGAAGCTCTGCCCACTTTGCGTTTTATAGGTCAAGATCTAGGTGTTGCCTTCGTCAAACTCTCCTCAGTTCAGGATCTGATTCTATTATTGATGGTGTTAGTTTGTTTTCTTGTGCACTAGCTCTAATCCCCAACGGGGATTCGCTTCGGAATAGCCCAGGGATAAGCCGCCGACAGAAGAGAGGCGGTGTTCCCTGGGTAATGATGCCCACCCCGATCCCATTAGGCAAGCCTGCTGGGCTTGCCTAATGGAGCTAAGTTCAATG
>CAZHWP010000062.1:0-6239 GCA_964535945.1 uncultured Porphyromonas sp. | reverse complement strand
GAATGAAAATCACAGCAAATTAATTAGCTAAGTTTGTGAAAATATGGGTTGACTGGTGTCGAAGTCGTAAAGTTTCTTACCTTTGTAATAGGAGAGGCTGATTGAGAATGCGACCTCGGGCGAATGCCTGTAACTGATTCTTGGTTGGCCTCTTTTCTTTACAGGACAATCAGGCCACTCATATGCTGCGCCCAGCGAAAATAATAAGCCCCCTGCTACCAAGGTAACAGAGGGTGATATCGAGCGCATGGCTCGGCAGTTTGATGAGGGTTGAGCAAAGTGCTACAATCCCCCCGATTTACGCCCTAGAGCTCTGCTTAGGTCATCGTAAGGCGTTTGACCCTCCTTGGAGTTATCACGGATGAGCGTGTACAAGAAGTATCCAATATATACAGCTGCAATAATGAATGAAAGCATGGCCTTGTAGTATTAATGAGTTTCTATCACCAAAGATAGGTCGAATAATCAGACTTTCAAAAAAAGAGTCACCCAGACTTCGACAGAGATTCGCCACTTTAATATTCTATCTTGATTACGAACCTCATAGGCATATTTGTGATATCTTGATGCGCTAGCTCTAATCCCCAACGGGGATTCGCTTCGGAATAGCCCAGGGATAAGCTGCCGAACGAAGAGAGGCGGTGTTCCCTGGGTAATGATGTCCGCCCCGATCCCATTAGGCAAGCCTGCTGGGCTTGCCTAATGGAGCTAAGTTCAATGCCTGAAAGGCATGTAGCCATTAGAGTCGCTTCACGAATGGCAGTTGGGGTAGTTCGAGCTGGCTTAAGTCCCTCAGCTCATAAGAGCAATTGTTATTGACGAGGTACTTATGGGCTACATGCCCAGCAGGCATTGTGGAATCTAACGCCACGCAAGTCCTACAGACTAGCGTGGCGGCTTCTCGTGTGCCTCAATACCCAGGGAACATGCCGCCCGCTGGGCGTCATTTTATCCCTGGGCTAAACCAAAGCACATCCCCAACGGGGATGCAATTCGGCTCAAGTTCTACAATGTGTACCCAAATGCACAGAATGAAAATCACAGCAAATTAATTAGCTAAGTTTGTGAAAATTTGGGTTGACTGGTGTCGAAGTCGTAAAGTTTCTTACCTTTGTAATCAGGAGAGGCTGATTGAGAATGCGACTTCGGGCGAATGCTTGTAACTGATTCTTGGTTGGCCTCTTTTCTTTACACGATAATCTGGCCTCTCATATGCTGCGCCCAGCGAAAATAATAAGCCCCCTGCTACCAAGGTAACAGAGGGAGACATCGAGCGTATGGCTCGGCAGTTTGATGGGGGTTAAGCAATGTGCTACCACATCCACTTACGCCCTAGAGCCCTGCTCAGGTCGTCGTAAGGCGTTTGACCCTTCTTAAAGTTGTCACGGAAGGACGTGTACAAGAAGTATCCTATATATACAGCTGCAACAATGAATGAGAGCATGGCTTTGTAGTATTAATGAGTTTCTATCACCAAAGATAGGTCGAATAAACTAAACTTCCAAAAAGCTATACTCTATACAATAACGAAAACTCCACTCCCGATCGTCATTAGTTTAGCTTGAACTTGCGCTTCACTACCGAAGAGAATTCTGTCAATTGAGGGAAGTGATTCTGTCAATTGACAGAAATGAATCTCTCAATTGACAGAAAAACGTTCGTCAATTGACAGAAAAAAGCAAGAGGCTGAGCCAAAATTTGAATATTGACTCAGCCTCTTATCTGATTGCTTGACCTCAGGGTCTAGTGCGATCGAGGATAGCTCGATTATTACTTTTTTCGGTGGGGGCTAGAAGCGTAGGGCAACACCTAAGTTGAGTACACTTACACCATAACCTACCTCGGCCATGACGGCAAACATGGGTGTGAAATAGTAGCGTGCACCAGCGTGCAGGCCAACAGCAATGCGACTTCTGATAGCATCATCGAAGAAGTCGTCCTTGTCTCTGTCCGAGGCGATGTCGTAGCCCAAGAGCAGGGTACCATAGGTGTCGAGGTTTTCAACGAAGTTCATGTGGAATACACCTCTTGCACCGATGATGGTATTTGAATACTTCCATCCGTGTTTTTTATTTTCAGCAGAAGTGTAGGCTAGGTAACCACCCACACCGATACCAGCCTTGCCGTTTATCAATCCATCTACTACACCATACTCGGCAGAGAAGCTAATAGGGGGTACTAGGAGGCTATAATTGGAAGAATAGATCGTGTTTTCCAATCCAACGCCAAAGTTAAATACTAAGTCACCTTTTCGGAAAGGTGTTTGCGAAAATGCCATAGTCGCCGTTGTAATAATTAGCGCAAGGCTTAGTACGAATCGTTTCATAGTGATCTTCATTAAAATGTGTCTACTCACTTTCAAAGGCTTTTCGACTTTACTCCTTCAGACGAGACCAAATCGGAATGGTCTTGCGAAGCAAAGTTAAGAGAGATTCTCTATTCTTGCTTCATTGGATTGCTCTCTTTGCTATTTTATTAAAGAATATCAAGCAAAAGAGCTTGGTTTTTATAATTAATAACCAATTAATCCTTATGCTTGTTCACGAGATCGAAAACTAACAAACTTATTGAGTGGGAAGTTGATGAGGGTAAAGAAGGCCATTCCAATGAGGTGATTGATATAGCTATCCCATTGTGTGAAGTTTCTATTGAGCCATAGTAGCAAGATGTATTGTAGTACGTAGCAGATTAGAAAGGCGGCAATGAAAAGCAGAAACTCTCGTAGCCAAGGGTAGCGATCAAACAGCACTGTGCTGTCTTTTGCTGTCGAATTGACTTCAGCGCCTTTGGCTGCACGAAAGGTCCAGCGACTATTCCAGATGAAGCTGTTGATTACACCTGCTACATAGCCCAGCAGATTGGCTGGGGTATCGTTCATGCCAGCGAGCTTGAGCAATACGAAAATGACCAAGGCGGTAACAGCTGTATTGCTAAGACCCACTATTCCGTACTTAATGAGCTGTATGAGGGTTCGTTTGTTGAATAATTCCATAAAAGGGTAGCTTTTCTTGCTGAGTTAAAGTCCTTATATCTGAGCTTTTAGCAAAGCAGAGTAGGGGATTTCGGGTTGATGATATGAGGGGCACTGCAACGTAGTTTCTAAAGCGTAGGAGAGCATCCCGAGTACTAAGCTTGGTTTTTGTATTGTGTTTGGTCTTCTACGCCAGCTTCTCGCATCGCTTCGCGACGCTCTATACATGTAGCACAGAGCCCACATTGTATCTCGTCGCCCTCGTAACAGCTCCAGGTACTGCTATAATCGATGCCTAGGTCTTTGCCACGCTTCACAATTTCTCCTTTGCTAAGCTGGGTGTAGGGTGCTGCTAGCTCTACGCCATCGAAGGTGCCAGCAGCTATGGCGGCCTTCATGGGCTCTACAAAGGCTGCACGGCAATCGGGATAGAGAGCGTGATCGCCAAAGTGGCTTGCAATAAGGATGCGTTTTAGCTTGCGCGACTCGGCCATACCTGCGGCTATTGCAAGCATGATGCCGTTTCGAAAGGGTACTACGGTCTTTTCTATATTCTCTTTGTCATAGCTACCATGGGGTATTTCTGCCTTGCCCACCAATAAGTCGCTTTGGAAGTATTGGCCCATGAATGCTAGGGGTATCTCGAGGTGCTCGATCCCCAAGCGATGGGCATGAAGCTTGGCGAAGGGTAGCTCTTTGTGATTGTGCTTCGAGCCATAATTGAAACTGATGCTGAGTGCAATGCGCTCCTGCTGCTCGTATAATAGAGTAACACTATCTACACCGCCCGATAATACGATGATGCTATCTTTGTCTTTATTTGTACAATTCATGACGCAAAGTTACTATCTTTGCATGAGAGGATAAAGGAATACCCTCTTTATAATTTGATACTAATTGCCCTTAATAGATATTAGATGCAGCACAAGAGTCTTGTAATCATACCAACCTACAACGAAAAGGAGAATGTGGCAGAAATGATACATGCCGTATTTAACTTGGCACCAAACTTCGATATATTGATTGTCGATGATGGTTCGCCAGATGGTACTGCTGCTATCGTAAAGCAAAAACAAAACCAATACCCCAGTCGCTTACACCTCATCGAACGAAGTGCTAAGCTTGGGCTTGGCACTGCCTATATCAGAGGGTTTAAGTGGGCGCTAGAGCGTGATTACGAATACATTTTCGAGATGGATTGCGACTTTAGCCATCCGGTACCTAAGCTACTGGAGCTCTTAGAGGCTTGTACAGATGGTGGCGCCGATGTGGCTGTTGGCTCGCGCTATGTACGTGGTGGTGGGGTGAGCGACTGGCCAAAAAGTCGTATCCTGATGAGCTACTTCGCCTCACTCTATGTTCGCTTCATCACGTTCCTGCCTGTAAGAGACACTACGGCTGGCTTCGTTTGCTATCGTCGCTCTGTGATCGAGGCGATGGATCTTGATGCAGTTCGCTTCAAAGGTTATGGCTTCCAGATTGAGATGAAATATACTGCTCACTGCTTGGGATACAAAATCAAAGAGGTACCAATCACTTTTGCAAATAGAGTGAAGGGGGTTTCGAAAATGAGTAGCAGCATCTTTGGAGAGGCTTTTACTGGCGTGCTTAAACTAAGGTATTGGAGGCTCTTCAAAGGGTTCCCCAAAAGGGTGTAGCGTATGAGAACGATCTTAGAAAACGCCCTAATAATAAATGAGGGCAATTCGTATAGAGGCTCGGTGCTATTGCACAATGAGCTGATAGAGTCAATCGTATTGGCCGACGAGAAAGAGAAGCTCGATGCCTATGCCAATGCAAAGCGGATAGACTGCTCGGGGCTCTGGCTATTGCCAGGTTGTATAGATGATCAGGTACATTTTAGAGAGCCTGGGCTAACACACAAAGCTAGTATCGGGACTGAAAGTCGCTGCGCTGTGGCAGGAGGCATTACATCCTACATGGAGATGCCGAATACGATACCACAAACCACATCGATACAGTTGGTGGATCAGAAGAAAGAGATAGCTGCTAGAGACTCTTGGGCAAACTATGGTTTCTTTATTGGTGCTACCAATAATAATCTGGACGAGCTAAAGCGTGTGGATAGGCGCTCGATCCCAGGTATTAAGCTCTTCTTGGGATCATCGACTGGAAATATGCTTGTAGATGATACAAAAGCTCTCGAAGGTATATTTTCCGAGACGGATCTAATTATTGCCATACATAGTGAGAGCGAACCGATAATAAAAGCCAATATAGAACACTATACGAAGCTATATGGCGATGACTTGGATATTAGCTTTCATCCGCTGATACGAAGTGCCGAGGCTTGCTATGAAACAAGTGCCAAAGCGGTGGAGCTGGCGAATCGATACGATGCTCGCCTGCATATACTCCACATTTCTACCGCCAAAGAACTTGGCCTGCTATCGAATGAGAAGCCTCTGAAAGATAAGCGTATTACGGCCGAAGTATGCGTACATCATCTGTACTTTTCGGACCAAGACTACTCGATCTATGGCAATGCCATCAAATGGAATCCGGCCATCAAAGGAATAGCCGATAGAGATGCTCTAAGGGAAGCTCTGCGCGATAATCGAATCGATATTGTCGCTACCGATCATGCGCCTCATCTCTGGGCCGAAAAACAGGGCTCGTGCCTCAAAGCTGCCTCTGGAGGGCCACTCCTACAGCAATCGCTGCTTACGATGCTCGAATTGGCAAAAGAGGGGCATTGGACGGTAGAACAGGTGGTACAAAAGATGGCACATATGCCTGCCGAGCTATTCGATGTAGAACGAAGAGGCTATATCCGTGCAGGATACTATGCCGACCTCGTATTGGTCGATCCAAATAAGGCTCAGACAGTCCAAGCTTCCGAGCAATTAAGCCATTGTGGCTGGACTCCTTTCGAGGGCAAACGTTTCTCCCATAGTATAGCATATACCTTTGTAAACGGCTCTATTGCCTATCAGAAGGGGAAGCTTGCTGGTGAACGTCCTCCTGTCTATCCGCTCGTTTTTGATCGTTGATAGATGGAGATTTTAGGTTGCTTAGAACACGATTCTAATGCGCTGGAGTCTATAGCATTTGAAGCCACCTAGAAGCTGTAAAATAGTTCAAACAGACATAAAGTGGCAATATTATTTGAGTTATTTGCTGGTGAGTGTACACACTCCCGCAAATAACTCTTTTTTTTGTCCTGGATAAACGATGGTCTGAGACCTTGCTTTTCCTGACTTCGACAATGCGTCACCCTAAACGGATTTCCAGAAATCGGGGTCGA
>CAZHWP010000061.1:0-12803 GCA_964535945.1 uncultured Porphyromonas sp. | reverse complement strand
TGCAATTATTCAGGCACATACAAATTTCAAGGGTGATGCGTGTCGAAGTCAGGAGTCTTTGTAAAAGTTGCCAAACGATTTTTTGTTTTCCAGGAAATCGAGCGTTTCGTATTGGCTCATCTCTTTTACAGACTTCATAGACGAACCATAGACGTAATACACCTTTATTTTTACGTCTTCTTCGCTGTTGCCCGCCACGCCAATGGCAATAACTTCGTTGTATTTATCGCTGCCAATCATTTGCGTAGCATAGTATAAAGCACCATTGACGGCATAATCGCGTATGGATTTCACGTCCGATTTAATGCCGTCTTTGGTTTCGGCAATGAGCTTATTTGTTCCGAGTTTATCCTCAAAAACAACATGCACTTTGTATTTTTCACAATGAAAATCGGGCTGACCGAAATTGGTTTTGTTTTTGGTCTTTGCCGAGCCTTTTAAAGCTTCTTTCATAAAATCAGACATGGCAGATTTTACGTTATAATCGGTCAGGCTTTTTAATCCCAATTTTTCTAATTGACTTTTCACGTAATCATCTACGTTGTCTTCAAGTTTCCACTGTTTGCTCATCATTGTGCAGTTGTTAATGATTCTTTTATTTGCATATCGAATACTTTTATCCATGAAACAGGTGGTGCTGGCCATTTTTGTACTTCTTACAGCTTGTTCCATCTCTTATTCAGACGATGAGAACCTTGATTTTTGGATAGTTTTACCCTTTCATGCCACCTTTGTATAGCTCGCTTTAGCATAATAGCAATTGGCGTGAGCTTCGTCCGACAAGGGTCAATAGGATCGCTCTTGTTCATAAGATATGTCCATCTAACCTTCCGACAAAGATAGTCTATCTTCATAAACTCCCAAAAGTTGATCTGTTCATGTTTTCTCTGTCGCGCAGGTTATCTATGCAGATTTTGTGGAGAACTCTAAACAAAATCTCAATTGAGACTTTCGTCTCATGCATGATGGGCGGTTGTATGAAAAAGTTGCGAATCTAGAGTAGTATTTTAGGATAAACACTTTTCTGCTGGGTGTAACCTGTTTTGCTGGAAGCTGCGGTTGTTGCTCGGGTTATTTCTTGGGCTTGGGCTGCTAGGAGATGATTTCGATGTTGAACTCTTCTTCGGCCAATTCGATGAGCTTTTCGTAGAAGAGCCTGTGCATCTGCTTCGTTTCTAGGGCTTTTTTCTAACTTCGACAATACGACACCCGATTCGATTCAAATCAGAACTATACAAATACTCGGGTGAGATACAAACAATCGATTGACTACAAGGTTCTTATACGTGAAGCATCTCGATTTGGTATTGAATGCTCCATAGAGTGTCAAGGAAAGTAAGAGGTCATTACTATTTAGTTTATCGGATAACTCTATTTTCTTTACCGGATAACTGAATTTAGTTTATCGGATAAGTCAATATTTCTATCCGAAAGACTTTCTAATAGCTATTTTTGATCTTTTTTCTGGCTTCGACCCCGCTCCCCCTTTTTTTATCGGACAATAGTGTTTACGAATAATATAACTTTGTTGAAAACTTCTTTACAGATGTTAGAGTTTTGGCACGGTATTTGTTTTGGATTTGCTGTAAGGTTATTCTCAGGTTACTACAGCCGAAACTCGTGAGAGTATGTAGCAGGCTTTTATAGATTCTTCCCCTGTATAACTGAAGATAAGAGATATATACAATGATTGCAGTTATCGGGGCTACCTTTCTTTGTATTTAATAAAGTCCTTAACTTAAACTGAAAAACAATGACAGTATTAAACTTACAAGCTATTGTCACTGCGGGAGGTTGTGTTGTTGTCAATGCTGGTAGCTATACCGTATTGAATTTACAAGCTATCGCTGCTGCAGGAAAAAGGTCAGGTGGAAAGTTGCATATAAAAAATGCAAATAGTCTTACAGTCCTAAATTGTCAAGCAATCGCATCTGCAAACCCAGGTAATGTGACATTTGATTTTAGCTAAAAATCCCAAGCCTATTGGAGTAGGAATGGGATTTACTAAAGCGTATATAACGGCAATCTGAAACATGTTGCCACTAAAAGTAGAAAGGAGGATTATTATGGCAAAGAAAGTTACTTCAAAAGCCGTTGCTACAAAAGCGTCCAAAGCATTACAAGACGGACGCTCAAGCGACAGAACTAAGAGTATTGCAGGAAGTGCTTTATCTCAACGTGAGAAAAAGAAATAAGAGACTTCCAACTCTTTTTAAAAGATACCCTGACAGAGTTACAGCTCCGTTGGGGTATTTTTATGTCATAATGTCTTATTATATCTGCTCTCGATAAAAAACTCTGTAAGATTAAAAAACAGTATAGATAATGACAAAGTTTCCATATTACAGAGTCTTAAGTTGTGTTAACAGGAGCGGCTTTCGATGTTAATTTGGACTTATAGGTCAAAAGTGTTGTTGCAATCGCTTGCAATCCCTGTTGGGGAGCTATTTCTTGTGCTTGGCTTGCTTGGAGATGATTTCGATGTTGAACTCTTCTTCCGCCAATTCGATGAGCTTTTCGTAGAAGAGCTTATGCCTCTGCTTGGTTTCTAGGGCTTTCTTCATGGCTGCCAGCTCTTTTTGGAGCGCTCGGATCTCATCCTCTTTTTTCTTCTCCTCTTCGCTATTCCCCTCTTCATATTTGGGTTAATAGAGATTTGTCTGACTCAAAGGTACTAAACTCTGTGGAAATGCATCTCTTCTTGGCATGAGAGTAAGTGCTGATGATGGGAAGCTCCCGTGTAGAGTCGCTTAGCCCTAAGTTCGACAATGTATCACCCATTTGATTCAAATTGTGATTTTTTTTGCAATCCTGCCTGTGGTCGCTAGGCTTGTTTTGGTGTGTTTACGTACTAAGTAGTAGTGCTTCAAAAAGGCTCGCGTTTTCAGAACTAGGAGCAAAGAATTCGTCACTTTCGAGCTTGATTTGAAAACGTAGGAGATTTTTTTTGAAATCTCCTACGTTTTGAAAAAGTTCTTCGATGTTTTGAAAAAAATGATCGACGTTTTTAGTCGAGATTAGCCTTGATTTTTCCGACATTTTCGGAGTGCTTTTTTATATTCTTCTGATTGTTAGCGAATTGTGAGAATCCGTTATTTTGAGTCAAGAGCCCATTCGGGTGCAAATAACGCAAGGAGCGGGCGTTTTTGAGCGATTTTTTGCCGTCGGTTGGGCTTTGATAGTACGATTGTGTACTAGTTTTAACCTTGTCTAATGGTTATAGCCTTCTCTAATGGCGCAGTTTTTCGTTGCCTGCGTGATTCGCTTTCGGTCACAGACGAGAGTCTGCTCCCGTCAAGCTCACACTTGGCGCCTCAAACTGCATCCATTATACAAGGCTATAACGACGAAGTGCTAGAGCTTGATCTGTGGCGCATTTAACTTGCGTTTTACCGTTGATTTTGCTCAAGCTCGGCAAAGCTCGATACTTTAGGTATCGGCTCTGCTCTCACTTACTCGCAAAATTTTTCGTTGCCTGCGTGATTCGCTTTCGGTCACAGACTTGAGTCTGCTCCCTTCAAGCTCACACTTGGCGCCTCAAACTGCATCCATTATACAAGGCTATCAAGACGCTGTGTTCGATCTAGATTTGTGGCACATATAACTTGCGTTTTACCCTTGCCTGCTTGATTCGCTTTCGGTCACAGACATGAGTCTGCTCCCGTCAAGCTCACACTTGGCATTTTTGAGCTAGCCCCCAATCCCCGACGGGGATTCGCTTCGGAATAGCCCAGGGATAAGCCACCGAACGAAGTGAGGTGCTGTTCCCTGGGTAAGGATGTTTGCCCCGACCTGCCATCAGGCAAGCCTGAAAGGTTTGCCTGATGGAACAAAGTTCAATGCCTGACAAGGCATGTAGCCCTATAGATTCGATTCGCATTCTTCGTGGAAATAGGGCATAATGCTAGCATCGCAACAGTTCAAAAGAGATGAAATTCAAGCTTATCTGTGATCGTTCAAATTGCAAGTACGATCCCTAACATCTTTTAGCGACTAATAAGCTACATGCCCAGCAGGCATTGAAGTATCTAGCGCCACGCAAGTCTTTAAGACTAGCGTGGCAGATTTACGTCTGCACCATTACCCAGGGAACATGCCCGTTGGGGATAGTATTGCTACTCAACTTCTGCAATGCGTTACTCAATTCTGCAAAATTAAAAACATAAGAAGCTAAATGTCTGAAGCTATAATAAACAGGCTAATCGGTGTCGAAGTAGGGAAAAGAGGAAGCCATTTGTCGCTACAATGAAATTGCAATCCTTGCTATTAGCACGACTGTTTTCTATCCTTTCGAAGGATGTTTTTGTTTGGGAAGCTCTAATTCTTGAAAGAGAATTATGGCTTAGTCGGCTACGGTGGCTACGAATACGCTGATGCTACTGGCATGCCCTTCGCTAAGGCAACGGGCTGCAGCCATGAGTGTGGCACCGGTGGTGAGTACATCGTCTACGAGGAGTATGCGGCGGCCTGCTATGCGCGGATTGGGAGTCAATGCAAAAGCACCTTCCATGGCTACGAGTCGCTCACTGCGCTGTCGGTGGGTCTGACTCTCGGTAGATAGCTGGCGCAATAGAGCCGTGGAAATAGGTATTCCGCTTTCTTTGCTGATGCTCTGTGCGATCAGTTCGGATTGGTTGTAGCCACGTTTCTTTTCTTTTTTCTTGTGTAGAGGTATCGGTATGATGAGGTCGAAGTCTTGGCTGCTCCAGCCGAAGCGTCGCTGGCAGATTCGTCCGAATAGTTTCCCCACTTCCATGTTGCCATGGTACTTCAGTTGATGAATAAGCCGCTGTTCGCAGCTTCCTTTGCGAAAGACATAGAGGGCAAAGAGCTCCTTGATGTATACGGCGCCTTCGAGCCGTTCTAGCCCTTTGATGCTCTCTTCGCGGTAGGGAGCCAGCTCGATGGCACATTGGGGGCAGATAACCGTCTCTGCTACATTGAGTAGGCAGCGACAGGCAGCACAGTAGCGTGGGTATAAGAGGTCTAAGCTGCTACGGCCTAGGCGTAATAGATTCTCTTTTAGGCTCTTTCGCATCATGTCGTGTGGGCTATTCGTCGAAGTCTAATTGACCTAATAGTTCGCTGGCTATACGTTTGCAATGGGCATATTCGAAGCCTCTGCCTACTGCCCAGCGCATCAGTTTTTGATACGTTTCGTATGGTGTTTGGGCTTTGATGCTTCGCAATTTGTTTTGCATAAGTTCGGCCAGTTGGTCGGGTAGGGCATCGTCGCCCTTACTGAGATCGTCGAGGGCGCTTTGTATCGTTGCGTCGTCTATTCTCCTCTGTTTTAGTTCCAAGGCTATTCGGCGAGGTCCCCATCCGTTGAATCGGTATTTGTCTCGGGCATAAGCTTTTGCAAAGCGCTCTTCGTCGATGAATCGGTCCAGAATCAGGCTCCTAATGATTCGTGCTTGAGCCTGTGCGTCTAAGTCTTCGGCGTAGGGCGCAAGCTTTTTGTAGATATCATTTTTGCAACGCTCGCCCCTAATGCAGTATGCTTGCATTTTGCTCAGTACTTTGGCTTCCCGATTCATACTTGCTTCGATTTGTTGGCGTAGATGAAGCGCTCTTTATTGGAGCAGTCTCTTATTAGTTGAGCGCTGGAGCAAGCGGGAAAGCCTTGCCATAGCTCGAGGGTTTCCCTAGCAAGTAGTGGATTGATCTCGGCATAGATGCTGCCAGAGTCTGAGAGAATCGGGCTGCTTGCCATCAGAGCTAGCGAACGGTAGCAGCTGAGAGGATCGCTAGCTGCAGCAAAAAGCGCTGTATGGGGCTCTTCGTTTAGCACTTCCTGGTTCATGCTTGTGGCTTCGGATGGCATGATGTAAGGCGGGTTGCTAACAATCAGATCATATGCCTTGCCAATCACTTGCTCTATCTCCGAGCTGTGCATATCAGCTTCCACGAAATGGCAATTACCCAGCGATAATGCTTCAGCATTTGCCTTTGCTACCTGCAGTGCTTCGGCCGATATGTCGATGGCTGTTAGCGTAGCCTCACTTAGCTGTTTGGCAAGTGCTAAGGCAATACAGCCACTGCCAGTACCTACATCCAAGATCTTCATGCCTTTCTTTTGCGAAAAGCGATCGATGATTATCGAAACGAGTTCTTCGGTTTCGGGGCGAGGAATCAATACCGCAGGGCTTAGTTTTAGTTCGAGCCCGTAGAAGTTCGATTTGCCAAGTATGTATTGGAGGGGTTTGTGAGCCAAGAGCTCTTGTAAAATATACTCGAGCTGGCTCCTTGTCTTTGGCTCTATTGCGCTATCTTTGTCGGCAAGCAGTAGCTGCGTGCGACTAATCGATAGGCACTCTTCGAGCGCTATGAGGCCCAAGCTTTTGGCTTCGCCCAAGCCGTAGAGTGGAGCGAGCTTTTCGCTGTATGCTAGTAGTACTTGGGCTATGCTATTCATTATCATGTAACAAAAATAGGGAAAATAGATGAGAGGGCAGGAGGTATTTATGCAACGGGCTTTGCAATTGGCCGAGCTAGGTATGGGTTATGCACATCCCAATCCGATGGTGGGAGCCGTAATTGTACATGAAGGCAGGATCATTGGCGAGGGGTATCACCATCGAGCTGGCGAAGCCCATGCCGAAGTGATGGCTATTCGCTCTGTTAAGGATCAAAGTCTATTGGCTAGTAGCTGTATGTACGTTAGTTTGGAACCTTGCTCGCATTTTGGAAAAACTCCTCCCTGTGCTGCTCTTATTATTGAGAAGAAGATTCCTCGGGTTTCTGTAGCCATGCTCGATCCCTTTGTAGAGGTGAGTGGGCGAGGCATTCGTATGCTTCGAGATGCCGGTGTAGAGGTGGAGCTCGGCTTGCTAGAGCGAGAGGCTAACCTGCTCAATAAGCATTTTATCACTGCTCATACCTTAGGGCGTCCCTTTGTTACACTCAAGTGGGCGCAGACGGCCGATGGCTTTGTGGACAGACTTCGCAAAGATGCTAGCTTGCCCCCACTTCAGATTAGCAGCCCGTTACGCCGCCGCTGGGTGCACCGCTTACGTATGCAGCACCAAGCCATTATGGTTGGTACCCGTACGGCTTTGCTCGATAATCCTCGTCTCGACTCGCGCTATTATTATGGGCAAGCACCCTTACGCATTGTGGTGGATCGCAGTTTAAACTTGCCCCATAGCTTGCACCTTTTCGATGGCAGTCAGCCCACCTGGGTTCTCTGTGAGCATATGCCCAATCCTTTGCCCAAGATCCACGCTCTTAGCTATTTCCCGATCGATTTCTCGCAGTCGCTTCCCAAGCAAGTCCTTCAGCTTCTTCGTGAGCGCAAGATCGAATCGCTTTTGGTAGAGGGTGGTACGATGCTTTTGCAGCAATTCTTAGACGAAGGTTTTTACGATCAGTTGGAGATTGAAAAGGGGCCGCAGCGGATTGGGGTCGGTGTGTCTGCTCCAATTTTGCCGTAGTGGGCTATTTTGGGGCTTATTTTGGGGCTTTTTTGAAATTTCCGAACTTTTTCTCCCGAAAGTGTTGTTTCTTCAAAATATTGTCTACCTTTGCGGTGTCATTGGTGGTCGGAGTATATTTTCTATGCTTCCGACTGAAAAGGGAATCCGGTGTAAGTCCGGTACTGTACCCTCAGCTGTGATTTCGAATAAAAGGGCTTTGCCTTCAATTATGGTCACTGTATTGCTTACTACAGCATATGGGAAGACCGCAAAGCTTCGAAAGAGTCAGAAGACCTGCCATGGCAAGCGTTCCGTCCTTTAGCTCGGGGATAGAGTTAAGAGACATACATACTTTTTGCAACCAATCATTTTTTATGACAACTGCTGCGCTTCGGCTAGGATTATTGATCCTATCGCTAAGCCGCATTTCGTTGTGTATCTACATGTAGCCTTTGCACCGGGGTAGATAATCCCTAGGCGTGTTGGCTCTGGATGCGTAGCATACGAGATCCTTATTGAGGGGATAGTCGTACGCTATAGTGCTATGGATATTGCCTTGACCGAGGCATATCGCTTCCTAGTACTGCTGCATTGGAGTTTACTCGATACTGCCTGCAATTGCGATTGGGTATGATGGGGTCAACTAAAGGAGTCTCGTAGAGTCGCCCTTTGCTGAGAGCTTGGTTTTGGTTGCAAGGGGAGCTTGACGAATAGAATGGCTCTCGAAGTAGGGATCACTATTTACAAACAAGTAATAAAACAAAGAATTATGATGACGAGTGAAGAGTACATTGCAAGCCTTAGAAAGCTGAATCTCAAAGTCTATTTCATGGGTGAAAAGATCGATAACCCTGTCGACCACCCTATGATCAGGCCATCGATGAATTCGGTAGCAATGACCTACAAATTGGCAGAAATGGACGAATACAAGGAGCTGATGACAGCTACTAGTAACCTTACTGGCAAGCGTATCAATCGCTTCTGCCATTTGCACCAAAGCCCAGAAGACCTGGTGAAGAAGGTGAAGATGCAGAGATTGATGGGGCAGAAGACCGCCTCTTGCTTCCAACGCTGCGTAGGCATGGATGCTTTCAATGCCATTTACTCTACAACTTACGAGATGGACAAAGAGCTGGGTACTGAGTATCACAAGCGATTTACGGAGTACATGAAGATGGTGCAGGAGCGCGACCTAGTAGTAGATGGAGCTATGACCGACCCCAAGGGAGACCGCTCGCTATCGCCCTCACAGCAGGAAGATGCCGATCTCTATCTACGAATCGTAGAAGTACGAGCAGATGGTATCGTGGTGTCTGGAGCCAAGGCTCACCAGACAGGAGCTGTAAACTCGCACGAGCACCTCATCATGCCCACCATTGCCATGAGAGAGGAAGATGCAGACTATGCCGTCTCATTTGCAATCGAAAGTGATGCAGAAGGCATCATGATGATCTATGGAAGGCAGTCTTGTGATACCCGTAAGTTGGAGCCCGGTGCAGATATCGACCTCGGTAATGCCGAGTTTGGAGGCCACGAAGCATTGGTGATCTTTGACAATGTGTTTATCCCCAACGAAAGAGTATTTATGTGTCGTGAGTACAAGTATGCGGGTATGATGGTAGAGCGTTTTGCTGGTTATCATCGTCAGTCGTACGGGGGTTGCAAAGTGGGTGTAGCAGACGTGCTGATAGGTGCTGCAGCTCTTGCTGCCGAATACAATGGCGTGCCCAAAGCGACTCATATCAAAGATAAACTAATCGAGATGATGCATCTCAACGAAACCCTCTATGCATGCGGTATCGCTTGTTCATCGGAAGGAACGCAGATGCAGGCTGGCAACTATATGATAGACCTTTTGCTAGCCAATGTGTGCAAGCAAAACATCACTCGCTTGCCCTATGAGATATCTCGCCTAGCAGAAGATATTGCTGGTGGACTGATGGTAACAATGCCATCGGAGCAAGACCTGAAGAATCCGCTACTGGCTCCTCTCGTAACAAAGTACCTAGCAGGTGCCAAGGGAAAAGCTACGGAAAACAGAATGCGTATACTTCGCCTGATAGAGAATATCTGCCTTGGAACTGCAGCCGTAGGATACCGAACCGAGTCTATGCATGGAGCAGGATCGCCACAAGCGCAACGCATCATGATAGCGCGCCAAGGAAACTTAGAGGCAAAGAAAGCCTTGGCTGTGAAAATTGCTGGAGTCAAACCCGAACTAGATAAATAGAAACGAATAGTTGCGAGCCAACTATCGAATACAGAATGCCTTAACTGAACGAAGAAATAACTTTTCCTTTTCATTTTTTTTTACGATCAAAACCTTAACTATGAATGAAAGTCGAACCCATGCTACACAGTCTGTATATTTTCAGTTCTGTGTATGCATGGGCTAGACAAACAAAAATGGTGTTGTGTGTACTTGAGGATGAAACCCAATCACGCTCTATCTCTCTTTCCAAAAAGCGATGAGGTGAATGGCAGATCCTTCAAGGATTAGCGATAAATGACTTGTATTATTCTGATAAATGTGTGATGATTAAAACTTTAACTATGAAAGAAGTCGACCTAGTGCTTCGCGAAAGGGTTAGCCCCCTTTTGCGAAAGCACGGGGGAGACCTCAAACTGCTCGGAGTGGAAGGCGACAAAGTAACTGTCAGCTTCGAGGGTGCATGTAGATTTTGTCCATCGGCCTACGATACCGTAGAGAAGGTGGTGCAGTCGATGCTTAGAGTAGCCTTCGATAATAAGAGCATCGATGTAATCCTTAATACAAAAGTAAACGATGATCTGATGGATGAGGCGAGAAGAATACTGAATGCATCGAAGAATAGTGCGAAACAATCGGACAATGCAGAGTGGAAGAAAATTTACGCCGAGAGACTATCTAGTGCAGACAAGGCTGTAAAGCTTATAAAGAGTGGACAACGTATAGCTGTAGGACACGCTGCTGCTGTTCCAAAGCTATGTATGAAGGCCCTTACAGATAATGCTGAGGCTTATAGAGATGTGGAGCTGTTTCATATGCTTACACTCGATGAGGGGCTCTATATGCAGCCCGAGTACGAACAGAACTTTAGGCATGTTGGAAACTTTGTAGGCGCCAATTCCCGAAAGGCCGTACAGGAGCATCGGGCAGACTTTATACCGCTGTTTTTTTATGAGGTGCCCAAGCTGATGCGAAATGGTAGCCTAGCAATAGATGTGGCTATGGTACAACTTTCGAAACCAAATGAGGAGGGCTACTGCAGCTTTGGCATCTCTTGCGATTATACCAAACCAGCTGCTGAGATAGCGCCTATTGTAATAGCCGAGATTAATGAACAGATGCCCTTCGTGGGAGGCGACAATCTGATACATGTATCGAAGCTAAGCGCAATAGTAGAAGCCAATTATCCTCTAAATACAATTGCACCTGCTCCGCTAGGAGAGACCGAAGAGGCGATAGCTCGACACTGTGCGTCGCTTATCGAAGATGGCTCGACACTACAGCTTGGGATCGGTGCAATACCCGATGCCTTGCTTCATTTCTTGAAAGATAAAAAGGACCTTGGGATACATACAGAGATGTTTTCGGACGGGGTTATTAGTCTCATCGAAAGTGGGGTTATCAATGGTAAGAAAAAGACCTTGCACCCAGGTAAGATGCTTGCTACTTTCTTGATGGGCTCGGAGAAGCTTTACCAATTCGTTCATAAGAATCCGATGGTGGAGCTTTATCCTGTAGATTATGTCAATGACCCTCGTATCGTAGCCCAAAACGATAAACTAATCAGCATAAATAGTTGCATAGAGATAGACTTGATGGGGCAGGTTGTTTCAGAAACCATCGGTCGTAAGCAATTTAGCGGCACTGGAGGGCAGGTCGATTATGTGCGTGGTGCCAATTGGTCTGATGGTGGTAAGAGTATTATTGCTATCCCATCTACTGCTCGAAAAGGGTCTAGCTCTCGTATCGTAGCTACTATTGCCGAGGGAGCGGCGATTACTACACTTAGAAACGATGTGGACTATGTAGTAACAGAATATGGGGTGGCACACCTCAAAGGAAAGACGCTCAGAGAGAGGGCTACAGCCCTAATTGCTATTGCCGATCCACGCTTTAGAGATGAACTAGAGCAGGCTGCCAAGGAGTTTTTTGGATCCTAGAAATTTGAGAAGTGTGTAATTGGCTAGGACGAATCATATGATTCTCTCTGGCTTTCAACAAATAAATATACAAGATTGATATGCAGTTATTCAAGATGAAAACCTCATTGCATAGCTTTGAGGGTTTTGCAGACTTTGCCAAAACATTTGAATTGGGGAAAAGTGATCTGGTTTTTACACATCGCTTTCTCTACGAGCCCTTTATGGAAGCTCTAGGAATAGAGGCTAAGTTCATCATGCTCGAAGAGTATGGCAAAGGGGAGCCTAGCGACGAGATGATAGATGCTGTTATTGACAGCCTCAGAGGAGCCGACTACAAGCGTGTGATAGCTGTAGGTGGTGGTACGGTGATCGACGTTGCCAAGCTATTCGTGCTTGAGGGGTTGAACTCGGCGCTCTCTGCATTCGAGAAAACAATGCCTCTAAAGAAATCGAAGGAGTTGGTAATTGTTCCTACCACCTGTGGTACGGGTAGTGAAGTTACGAATATCAGTATTGCTGAGATAAAGAGTAAGAATAGCAAGATGGGTTTGGCCGATGATATCTTATTGGCCGACGATGCCGTAATCATTCCCGAATTGCTCAAAGGCTTACCTTTTCCATTCTATGCTGCAAGTGCCATCGATGCGCTAATTCACGCCATTGAGTCGTACCTCTCTCCTAAGGCAAATTTATATACTCGTCTCTTTAGCGAAGCAGCTTGGGAGATTATTATCCCTGTATTCCAAGCTATCAGAAAGTATGGACCCGAAAAGCGTTTCGAGAGCTTTGGAGAAATGATTACTGCGAGCAACTTTGCTGGTATTGCCTTTGGCAATGCTGGTGTAGGCGCTGTGCATGCACTCTCATATCCGCTGGGTGCAAAGTATCACGTGCCTCACGGCGAAGCCAATTACCAATGCTTTACAGAAGTCTTTAAGATGTATAGTCAGAAGGCTCCACTGGGTGCCATTGCCGAGCTAGACCAGAAATTGGCTGCACTATTAAATGTCTCGCCTGAGCAGGTATATGAAGAGCTGGATGCCCTATTGGGTAGCCTGATAGCCAAGAAACCGCTACGCGAGTATGGAATGGTGGAGTCGGATATTGCAGCTTTTGCAAAGGCTGTGATGGAAACTCAGGGCAGACTCTTGGCCAACAACTACGTACCCCTCAGCGAAGAAGAGGTGGCAACTATCTACAACAATATTTACTAATCTACAGGAGGAATCTTACTAATAAACCAAAATAACTATG
>CAZHWP010000060.1:7283-13104 GCA_964535945.1 uncultured Porphyromonas sp. | reverse complement strand
TCTTCTGGGTGCGACACGCGTCCCCAAGATAGGTCTGTAATGTGTACCAATCCGTCCACACCACCGAGGTCGATGAATACGCCATACGAGGTGATGTTCTTGACAGTACCTTCGAGCACCTGTCCTTTTTCGAGCTTGCTGATGATCTCTTTCTTCTGTTGTTCGAGTTCGGCTTCGATAAGGATCTTGTGCGATACTACCACGTTTTTGTATTCTTGATTGATCTTAACGATCTTGAATTCCATGGTCTTGTCAACAAAGGCATCGTAGTCGCGAATTGGGCGCACGTCGATTTGCGAACCAGGAAGGAATGCTTCGATGCCAAACACATCTACTATCATACCACCCTTGGTGCGGCACTTCACATAGCCCTTTACTACTTCGTCCTTTTCTGCGGCTTCGTTTACGCGCTCCCAAGAGCGAGCTGCACGAGCCTTGCGGTGAGAGAGTACCAACTGACCGCTACGGTCTTCTTGGTTTTCGATGTATACTTCCACTTCGTCGCCCACTTGTAGCTCGGGGTTGTAGCGGAATTCTGCAGCATTTACGGTACCGTCCGACTTGTAACCTACGTTGATTACAACTTCGCGCTTACCGATGGCAGCTACCTTACCAATGATTACCTCATCTTCTTTGATTGCGTTGAGGGTGCTGTCGTAAGCAGCTTCCTGCTCTTGACGAGAGATGGCAGACTTGCCACCCATTTCAAACTCTTCCCAGTTGAAATCATCAAGTGGTTGAGTGTTTTTTAAGTTCTCCATTCTTGTTAGTTAGTTGGGGATACTAATAGGTTAGACATTATATGATTAGTTCTCTAAAATCGCACAAAGTTAGTATAAGTTTTTGAAACAGACACAAATGAGAGGTGCAAAAGTGCAACTTTGCGAATCTCTACGAAGCAGGAAATTTCGGGGATCGATTAGCTTGGCTCGATCGAATGCAGCAGATCCATCATGCGGCGCACTTCGGCCACCGAGGTCTCGAGGCGTGCAAACTCATCAATTGCTCCAGCTCCCCCCATGCTGAGTCCCTCCCTACGAAATTGCATGGGGCTGGGCTCTTCTTTGCGAAGGCTGGCATGAAACTGCTTCAGCCCCGTCTGCTTGGCAAGCGACAGCACATTGTTGCAATTCACACCACTGCCAGCCATAATGCCGATACGTCCATGGGCATACTTATGCAACTGAGCTAGCATCTCTGCACCCTCCAAGGCTGTATTGGCTAGGCCCGATGTGAGCACTCGCTGGAAGCCTGCTTCGATGAGCCTATCGAGAGTTTCGAACGGTTCGCGACACATGTCGAAGGCTCGGTGGAAGGTCATACGCATCCCTTCTGCCTCGCGTATCAGTCGGTAGTTGGCAGCCTCATCGTAATCACCCTCGGGTGTAAGACAGCCAAAGACCACCCCCTCTACGCCCAGATGCTTGCAGATACGAATATCGTAGCACATGGCATCGAGCTCTAGGTCGTTATACACAAAGTCGCCTCCTCGTGGGCGAATGATCACATGTATAGGTATTTGCACATGGCGGCGCGTCGTAGCGATCTCTCCTGCCGAAGGCGTAGTACCCCCCTCGGGCATCCCTGCACAAAGCTCGATACGAGTAGCTCCTCCCAGTTGGGCGGCAGCAGCACTGGCCAATCCATTGGCACAAACTTCAAATTCGATCATACTAGTTTAATATCTAATTTTATTTGCAGTACGAGTTATTCTTCTGTGTCGCCACCCTGATTGAGCTCGAGGTAGAGCGAGGGGAAATTAACGCCTTGGCGTTTGAGTTCTACCTGTAGCTTGGCATTCATATCCCAGAATAGATCCCAGAAGTCATCGTTGGCACACCAGGCTCTACCCATTACTTCTATAGAGCGATTCGATATCTTACGTATCACCACCGTTGGTGAAGGTGTATCCAAGACTCTTGGGTCAGACTTCAAGACAGCGAGCAAAGAAGCCTTTACGGCATCGAAGTTTTCGTTTATACCCAGTCTCACCACCCACTCATTGCGTCGAGTTTTCATCTTGCTAAAGTTGGTCAGATTGCCGCTACTTAGTGCTCCATTTGGCACATAGATCACCTTATTATCTACCGTGATTATAATGGTATGAAACATCATCACAGAATCTACGGTACCTTCTATACCTTGGCAGCCTACATAGTCGCCCACACGGAAGGGCTTCGTGATGAGAATAATGATACCCCCAGCCAAGTTTTGAAGCTGGCCACTCAAACCCATACCAATGGCCACACCAGCCGAGGCCAAGAGTGCTGTAACCGATACAGCTGCAAAGCCCAGGCTCGATATCGCAATGGTGATGAGCAGAGCATAAAGCGCCACATAGGCGACCGACGAGAGGAAGCTCCTAGCAGCAGGATCTACCGAGCGCTTTTCCATAAAGCGGTTTAGCCAGCGTATGAGCAGTTTGATTAGGATGCGACCGACATAAAACAGAACGAGGGCCACCAAGAGGCTAAACCCAAAGTTTATAGTTTTGTCAATCAATCCATGAAAGAAGGTTGGAAGGTCTTTCGCTTCTTTTACTACAGCTACGGCATTGTCGGCTACGGCTAGCGAATCGGCTGTCGTAAGTGAAAAGCCAAAAGGGGCAAAGAAACTGTTAATCAGGGAGAAAAAAAAGACAATGAATTTCATTTTATGTACTTTTACGTGGCATCCACACAGCTATTCCAATACTTCGAAACTCAAACATCGAGCCGAGCAAGGTGATAGCGGCATCGTATACTTGCCACAAAATTATTAATCGGATAGTGCAAAGATACTAAAGATACGGTTTATCGAGACCCTCACTGTAATTAGAGCAGATGCCTTAGCATCAAGTGCATGGGCTCCACCATCAAGCAAAAAAAAGAACTATGATCTACCAGACACTTAGACACAAACTCATATACAGCTGCATTAGCCTAAGCATTTCGCTAAGTATGCAAGCTCAAAACAAACTCGAACAGCTGCCCCCAGCCTACGAAGCGGCACTCGACAGCACCTTTCGAGATATCGAAACGGGCAATCTGAAAGCTGCCGAGGCGCGCATTCTGCAGATGCTAGATAGGTACCCCAATATGCCTAGCAACGCTGCTCTGCTAAACAACCTAGCTTCGATCATGCAGCAACAAAAACAGTACGACGAAGCGCTACTATACTATTCGCTCGCCATCGAAAAACTGCCAGACAACGCTACCTTACGCCAAAACAGGGCCATGCTTCTGATCGAACTGGGCAGACTAAGCGATGCGCTGCTCGACTACGACGAGCTTACCCAACTCTTTCCGCTCAACGAAGTATATCGCTACCGCAGGGCTATGATATATGTGGGACTCGATAGGCTCGATGAGGCCGAAAACGAACTCGAGCTCATACTCAAAAACAACGACTCATCGCTAAAGACAAGAGAGGGCTTGGCTCTGGTGAAAACACGCAAAGGAGAGTACGACGAAGCCGAGAGGCTATACGACTACCTACTAGAAAAGCTCCCTCGCTCGAAGTGCGACGCAATCTATGCCGGTAGAGCCAGACTATTCTTGCAAAAAGGCATGAACGGATTTGCTCTACGCGACATAGGCAAAGCTTTCGAGGCTGCCGGCAAGCCCAGTGCCGAGCTCTATGCACTGCGTGCTGAGATCAACTGGGCTATCGGAGACAAAAAAGCGGCTGAAGAGGACTTCGACCTCGCCCTACGTATGGGCTACAGTGCCGAAGCCATCGCCAAGCTCAAAGCCAAAGAGTAATCAGCTGCCCCGGGTATTGGTCGGGGAGCTCATTACTCTTCCATCACCATCAAATCTCTTGGAATAGCAAACTGCTAGGCTTACGCACTTTCACAGCATGCTGTAGCTGATCGGCCTCCGATCGGTAACCCACAGCCAAGACTAAGGCAGCATTCAGACCTTTGGCGTCCAAGCCCAAAATCTGATTGTACTCCTTGGGCGAAAAGCCACCTATCGGACAGGCATCGATACGCAAGTCTGCACAGGCACTAAGCGCTGTACCCACAGCGATAAAAGTCTCGGCCCTACTCCAAGCCTCTTGCTCCTGCGCAGATTTCTCCTGAAGGATCATGCTGGCAACCGATATGAAGCGCTCTCTCATAGCCACATCTGCCTGGCGCTCAGAGCGATGAAGCTCGGCGCAAGCCTCGATATACGCAGCCGATAGCGAAGTCATATTGCAAAAGACAAACAAATTGGAAGCCTCCGTGATGCTACTCTGCCCCCACGATACGGGCAGGAGCTGCTGGCGTATTTCGGGACTTTTCACCTCTAGTACGACATAAGGCTGCAAACCCAGCGAGGAAGCAGACAATTGGATCGCCTCCTTCAGTTGCTCAATTTTTTCGGCTTCTACTTTCTTCGTCGCATCAAACTGTTTGGTGGCATAACGCCACTTTAGATTTTCGATTAGTCTCATTCTGGTTCTATTTTTTAGATTTAGAAGACCCACATTCCATAAGGTCTCGTTGAATTATTCGCCCCGCTTTTTAGCAAGGAGTTTTTCGATGTCTTTGCGTATGCTCAAAGGCTTTTTGATAGGGGCATAACGTTTGTAGGGCACGCCATCTCTATCTACGAGAAATTTGGTGAAGTTCCACTTGATCTTGCTACCAAAGAAGCCACCGAGTTTCTTCTTCAAGAATACAAATAGTGGGTGCGTGCCATCGCCATTGACCTCGATCTTCGAAAACATCGGGAAGCTCACTCCGTAATTGAGCTGGCAACTTTCGGCTATCTCGCTCTCCGTTCCAGGCTCTTGCCCACCAAACTGATTGCATGGGAAGCCAAGGATTACCAAGCCTTGGTCTTTATACTCTTTGTAGAGCTGCTCCAGCTCTTTGTATTGGGGTGTGAAGCCACACTTGCTGGCTGTATTGACTATCAATACGACCTTGCCTTCGTAATCGCTCATCGAGATCGGCTTCCCTGCAATAGAGTGAGCCGAAAACGAATAAAATGTTTCTTTTTTCATCTGATTTGTAGTATTACTGTTGCCAACTGCGTCGTTCTGCGACGACGCTATAAACGAAATAGCGAATAGCCAAATGTAAACGCCATAACGAACGATTGAATGTTGTATATGCATATGTATTGGAGTATTAGTTAGGTACATTATTCTTTTGTAGAGCAATGATCGTTTCATCATCTCGTCGTATCATCTCGTATCATCTCGCCTGATACTATCCCAAGCCATGCCAAATGCTTGCTTGAGCTTGCTCTCGTCGAAGGTGAATCGATCGTTGCTGCCAGACTGCTGCAGCAGAAAGGTGAGCGAATAGACCGTAAAGGCATACATCATGTAGGGCGAAACATCTTTGAGCACGCCCTCGCTACGCCCCCTCTCCCAGAGGGATAGCAGAGGCTTGATGTACTGGAGTCCCTGCTCCAAGACAGCCTCGTCGACGATCGGCGAATTGTCGCATTGAGCCAAGAAAAGAGCCTCCTCTCGATTCTTGATCTTGAAATCTGCCATGGCATACCAAATCTGCTCAAAGGCCTCTCTAACGGGTTTCGACTCGTCAAATCGCTCAAAGATTTTACTAGCAAAGGCCTGTTTTACTTTGAGATACAACTTATTGATCAGCTCTTGCTTGCTCTCGAAGTAGAGATAGATCGTACCCACCGACACCCGAGCCTCTTTGGCGATCTTGGACATCGGTGCCCCGTGAAATCCGTTGTTATTCACCAGCTCTAAGGTAGCCCGCAGGAGGGCTTCTTCCTTATCGGACACCTTCCCCTTGTCTATACTTACAGTCATAGCTAGCTTCTTTGTCTATTTGTTCGCAGAAATCGATACACAGCGTAGGCCCAAGCAA
>CAZHWP010000060.1:0-7273 GCA_964535945.1 uncultured Porphyromonas sp. | reverse complement strand
GAAGAAGCGAATCCAAGCTGCACCGTGGGAGCCGATCGCTGGATTTTCCAAAAAGAGATCGGCTAGGTGGATCGGCAGGAAGAGGAGCATCAGCGCAAAGATTGCCAAAGCACCATACTGGCTAATCCTTTTGGGGAAGAAGAGCGATAGCCCAAGTGCCAGCTCCAATACGCCAGATGAGAAGATGATCAGCTCCTTGAGGGGTAAAAAGACAGGGACAAATGGAATGTAAAAAGCTGGCTTCAAAAAGTGCTGCACCCCCGCATTGATCATAAAGACGGCGAGGACAAAGCGCAACAACACGAGCGCATAATAGAGGAACTTATTCTGCTTCATTGCTTTCTACTTCTACTAAAAGTTTTCCAGTATTTTTCCCTTCAAAAAGACCGATAAAAGCTTCGGGAAGCTTATCAAAGCCCTTCAAGATTGTCTCGCGGTAATGCAGCTTCCCCTCCTCGATCCACTTGCTCAGCTGAGCCATTGCCTCGGGAAAGCCATCCATGAAGTCCCTCACGATAAAGCCTCGCATCAGGGCACTATTCTTTACCATTGCCACCTGTGGACGGGGGCCTATAGGGGTCTCTGTACTATTGTACATCGAGATTTGCCCGCACAAGACGATGCGTGCATAGCGATTGATATGGAGCAAAACGGCATCCGATATCTCTCCTCCTACATTATCAAAATAGACATCGACGCCCTCGGGACAACTTTGAGCTATCGCCAATGCCATATCTGTCGTCTCTTTGTAGTTGATCACGGCATCAAATCCGAGTTCATTCTTCAAGTAATCAATTTTCTCTTCACTCCCTGCAATGCCTACTACACGGCAGCCTTTGATTTTGGCTATCTGCCCTACTACCGAGCCCACTGCTCCAGCAGCTCCCGATTCAACTATCGTCTCGCCAGGCTTGGGATCGCCTATGCGAGTAAGCCCCAGATAAGCCGTTAGGCCAGGCATGCCGAGTATCCCCAGATAATAGCTCAGAGGAGCAAGATCGGCTTCGATTTTGGTCAAGCCTTCCCCTTTGGCTACTTGCTCGCTACGCCACGGAAGGATACCCAGCACGTAGTCGCCAGCTCTTAATCCTTCATACTTACTCTCCGCTACTTGCGCTACCACGCCACCATCGATCACTGCTCCTTCTTCAAAGGCAGCGATATAGGACTTGCTCCTGCTCATTCGCCCACGCATATAGGGATCTACGGAAATGTATTTGGCTTTCAGTCGCAGCTCCCCTTCCGCAAGCTTGGCTGGTGCAACGTAGTTTTGTTCTTCGAAGTTATCCTTCGTCACCATCCCTTTTGGAAGGGATTTGAGTACTATTTGTTTGCTCATATTGCTCTAAATTATTGGTCTTTTCAATGATAATTATTCTACTGGGCAGCACATGCTAGCCCCGATTGTACTTAAAACACGAGCAAATGAATGAATGTTCATTGCCTAGCAAATGAACAAGCCAAGCAAGATCCAAATAAATTTCTTAGGAAGTAGTAATAATCGGCGTGTAGCCTAATAACTTCGAGCAGATATCACTCCATTCGATTCCTATCAGAATCGCACATCTAGTAAGCAGATCTACTTCCAAATAGGCGACTGAATAGCTAGAGTTCGGATAATTAAGAAACTATCTCTAAATTTGTAGAAATTTTAGTTCGATAGGCTCTAGCAAAGCTTTGCTTCATAGTAGTATGCCATGACGACACACACATTCGAGGCTTTGATAGCTATTTGAAGCTGCACAGGTGAAGACTCTCCGACACTCATTTAGATAAAAAAACAACAATACTAACCCCAAAAAAGGATTATGAAGAAACTCAACTTTTTTGACTCTCGTGGAGCCCAAATTCTCTGCATGGATTTAGGTAACCTTGATCAAGGTATACACTCTGTAGAGACTAACATTTCGAACCTAAAAAGCGACTACTATTTCTATGCGATCACGCTTGATGGCGAAAGATCGGAATACAGAAAGATGATTGTTAAGTAAGTATAAACTAACTGCTCCTTGCTTTGATTTCGAATTTGGGATTAAGGCGAGGAGCGCAATAACATAATGCTATGATGAAAAAGCTATTAATTACACTAGTCCTATCTCTTTGTTCTACCACTTTTTCCTTGGCACAAGAGCCTGCAGCCTTTTGGGTTGCACCATTAAAACCAACCCTTGGCGTTTCGCCAAATGCTCATTTCTTCTATGATGCCGTTATAGGCCGCTCTGGTAGAACTTTCGCCTCAATTGGCTATGCTTGCCCTGAAGGATCAACAAAGTCGATGGTACTCTATTCTGACGATATCACAAAGGAAGATGTAGATTGGAAAGAATGCCCTTACTTCACCCTAAACGAAATCGTTGCCTGGAATGGAGATAAGCGAATCCAAGCCTGGGATGTCTCCCTAGACAATAAACTCTATGTTTGTGAAAGATATAGACTACACGAGCTTGCTGACCCACTAGGAGAAGGGAGAATCCTACTTGACTGGAGTAGCAAAAACAAAAATCAGCACGAAGATCCCAAACAAGAAGGGAAAGACGATGAGTCTGAAAAAATGCTCGCTGTACATACGACAGCCAATGGGAAACTGTTTTTGCTCACCACAAAAGCACTCTACAAGTCTACGGATAACTTTGATTCTTTCGAAGCAATTTTCACACTCCCCAATATCCAGAACATGAGCAGTACAGAAAACAATTTATTCAAATATTTCGCTTCAAATTATGATCGGACACAAAGCTACGTGATCTTTAAACAGGCTTGGAAACTAGAATACACGATCTACGACCTCAATGCCGAAGAGGAGCTTAGCCCCCTGTACGAAAGCTGGGACGTAAATGCGCTTAACCACCCCGCTGTCGATGATGCTGGAAACTTGTACTTTACCGAATGGATCAATTGGTTTTCTGGCTACCCCAAGCGTCACCTCATAGTATGCTACGACAAGGAAAACAAAGTTTACCACAAACAGGAACTCGGAATAAATCTTGGTCCAGAAATAAACAATCATTATGACGGGCTCTGGCCAATAGGGATTTTACCCGATCGTACGGGCCATATCTACCTATCTACTCTAAACCATGACGAAGCAAATTATTCTATACGCTGTGGTCTAAGAGTTGCGAAATTGGGTGAAAGCAATTGGGAGGATCTTGCATTTCAACCTCTGATTGAAGACAATGCTTTCTATGGAGATATTAATCGAATGAAATTCAAAGGGATAGACGATAGGGGCTACTTCTATATGCTAACGAATAGTGCAAGCAATTATAATCGTTTACTAGTTTCGGCATCGGCAAATCCGATAGCTTGGGAATGGACTTCTGTGATTTCACCCCTTTCAGAATCGAAGTTGTGGGCTACTATTCAAGGGGAAGAAATCGTGCTGAACTCGCCAGATGAAGCACTGAACGGCGAGCTATATCTTTTTGCAATGGATGGTTTATGCGTTGCTAAGATAGCATGCTCGGGACAATATACCGTAAGGATTCCAACCTCTTCACTATCAAGAGGCACTTATCTAATAAGTGCAACTGGATACAGTGGCAAGCGTTTGACCTGCAAGCTCATCGTTCCTTAAAGAAAAAGACTCGCAAGCTAGTTACAAGATGAATTGTCTAGGGGCTCTGTCGTGCAATATGGCGGAGCCCCTTTACATATACCCCAAAGATATACAAGAGCTCAAGCCCTGCGATCTCAATTAGATTGTTTACTTTTGCAATTGGGTAAAGAACGGCCCAAGACTCTAGCTCAGTAAGAATAAAAACAGCGCCAAGCACATAGAATCTCTTAGGCAAGCTACAAAACAACTTATGCATCGTATCAAAGCAAACACAATGCGGTATATTCGGCTCATCATACCGATGCTATGCCTACTAGGGCTATTCATGCCCAGCAAAGCAATGGCACAAAAGAAGAGCTTTACGGTAGTGCTCGACGCCGGACATGGCGGTCATGACGCTGGTGCCGTAAAAAATGGCGTGCGTGAGAAAGACATCAATCTATCGGTGGCACTCAAAGTAGGAGAGCTCATAAAACGCCGCCACCCCAATGTAAAAGTACTATACACTCGCAAAAACGACCGCTTCATACCCTTGATGCAACGAGCCAACTATGCCAATAGCAATAAGGCAGATCTATTCATCAGCATACATGCCAACTCGGCTCCAACCCGATCGGCACGAGGCACCGAGACTTATGTCTTTGGGATGTCGAGCTCGAGCAAAAACCTCAACGTAGCCAAGCGTGAAAACGGCGTTATTACGCTCGAGAAAAACCACAAAACAACCTATCAAGGATTCGACCCCAACTCGACCGAAAGCTACATCATGTTCGAACTGATGCAAAATGCCTTCATCGGACAGAGCATTCAGCTTGGCGACCATGTGCAACGTGAGTTTTCAAACCTAGGCAGAGGAGACAGAGGAGTCAGACAAATGCCGCTCTTGGTATTGGTCTATTCGGCCATGCCAAGCGTTTTGATTGAGCTCGGCTTTATTAGCAATACGGATGAAGCCCGATTCCTAGGAAGCCAGTCGGGGCAAAACAAGCTAGCAAATGCCATTGCAAAAGGATTTAGCCGCTACAAGGACAATTACGACCGCCGAAACGGCATCGCAATTACTCCTCGCAATGAAGCCGACGAATATCTGCTCGATGAAACTGAAACAACGAGCAAAAGCTCTGGCGGCACCGAGGCCCCAAGCAATGAAACCGAAAGCGGAAATGTAGAGGCAGACACAGAAAAAGCCAGTAAGGAAACGAGTGAGAGCAACGAAAAAGAGCGCATCTACCGGGTGCAGATTATGGCTTCGTCGAGCAAGCTAAAGGAAAACGACCGACAATTCAAAGGCGAAAGCATCTATATAAACCGCAAAGGAAAACTATATTGCTACTCGGTAGGTAAGACGAAATCGCTTGCCGAAGCCAAGAAATTGCAACGCAAGCTAAAAGAAAAATTCAGCGGTGCCTTTATTGTGGCCTACGAAAATGGTGAACGAGTAGACCAAATCTATTAATACAGTACGCAAAGAATCATATTAAGCAAGAATTTCAAGACATGCTAAAGACACAAACTCTCAAAATAGGAATACTAACCCTCATATCAATAGCCCTACTCTACCTAGGAGTTAATTACCTCAAAGGGCTCAATCTGCTGAAAAAGCAAAACATCTACTACGCTAGCTTTGTAGATGTAAAAGGACTTACAGTGGCTAGCCCCGTATTGGTAAAAGGCTTCAAAGTGGGGGTAGTAAAGGCGCTTTCCTTCGACTACAATACAGGCGATGCCACATTGGTAGAGCTCAACCTCGATAGCGAATACAAGGTACCAATGGGAAGCCACGTTACGATACACCAAAACGCACTGGCAGGATCGGAAGTTCGCATCTTGCAATCGCCCATTTCTAACGGCTATCACAAAGCGGGCGACAAGCTACTGGTAGATGAGACTACAGGCGACATTATGGCACTGGCATCCAAAAGGATTGTACCAGCTATTGCAGACTTCATGCCCAAGGTCGATTCGCTGCTCGATGGCCTAGTAGCGATCGTTAGCAACCCTCAGATCGGTACCGCTCTGAGCAATCTATCGAAGGCTGCAAAAGAGATCGAAGAGACCAGCATCACGCTAAACAAAAACCTAGCAAGCCAAATGCCACGAGTGATGAGCAACCTGGGAGATGTAAGCGAAAACGCAAAAACGCTGACGTCGAACACCATGGCTTTTAGCGAACAACTAAAGGATATCAAGCTGCAAGGAGTACTGGAAAACCTCGAAAAAAGCACCGAAAGCCTTCGCCAAACGATCGCGCAGCTCCAAAGCACAGAAAGCACAATGGGGCTGATGCTCAACGACAAAAACCTATACTGGCGTCTCGAAAGCCTCGCCAATAGCACCGAAAAGCTCATGCGCGACATCAAAGAAAACCCCAATAGATACGTACACTTCTCGGTGTTCTAAGCCGAAACAATTGGAGCAGATTTAGCAAAACGATTCTATCAAGGGTATATCCATGCGAAGCTCATGGCTAACGTGTTAGAACACCCTTAGTATATAGGATTAACCCATGAAGAAAACCACTACACAAATACTACTCTGCCTGTCCCTAGTACTTGCTACTCTGGGCTGCAACACGGGCAGCTCGCACGAGGCCAAAGCGCTACTAAGCAAGGCCAAGGAAGCCCTCGAGCAGGGCGACTACAATGCCGTGCGCCTATGGGCAGACAGCATCGATGCGGCATTCATCACAGACAGCACAGCACGCTGGCAAGCGCTTCGCCTAGTGCGCCAAGCAGAGCTTGCACAAAGCAGGCAGAATCTAAAACAGATAGACTCTATACTTCCCATCGTACAAGCACGCTGTAGCGAAGAGCTAAAGCAATTCGAAAGACAGCAAGCCGACGAAGACCGTATCGCCACCTATAGCCTTGCACCCTTCCAGCTAGGCAAAACAATTAGCCAAAGCAGCATCCGTATGGCTTGCGACACCTTGGGGAAACTCTATACAGAAAGTATTTACGTAGGCAACAGGGCGATCAAGCACTCGGCCATTAGGCTTAGCGATAGGAATAGGGGGGCTCGGGTCTGTAGCTCCATTATCCCACACGACCAAGCACTTAACTACCGCTACGAAGTGGATGGCAAGCAGTTTGAGATCTTGACTTATCCCGATGAAGACAGCCAGTTAATAGGTGAAATGATTTTACAATTGGCGAACGAAGGGGTAGAACTAAGGCTTGACTTCCTCAACGATGCACAGCACAAATTAGACGACAATAGTAGCCTTGCCAGCATACTCATCAGCCCACGCGATCTAAAGACCCTAGCTCGCATCGTAGGGCTACAACTGCTTTTGGCCGAGCGCCAAGAGCTCCAAAACAAGGCGCAATACCACAAAAAGCGCATCAGCTACCTCGAAGAAAAGCTTGCCAACTAAATCGAGCAAGCACAGATCTCCTCTCCTCCCCTTCACACATGCTTAGGGCACCCTACTTGGTAGGGGGCAGCCCTGCTGTCCATCAAGTTTCCTCGAAGAAGGTATTGTTCACTCCGCCCCTAGGGTGGAAAGGCTTTTGAGTGCCTTTTCATCTTGGGTTTACTAAAGCGCATCCCCATTTCACCTCCCTCCAATTTCTGCCAGGAATCGATTGGCGCAACAGATCGTCAAAGGAAAAAGCTTATATTTTAAAATACTTTTTAAACGTTTCGAACAGTAAAGACTCCTGACTTCGACAATGCGTCACCCTAAACGCATTTCCAGAAATCGGGGTCGAA
>CAZHWP010000059.1:0-13166 GCA_964535945.1 uncultured Porphyromonas sp. | reverse complement strand
ATCATCATTAATGCCCAAAACTTTGGCCTTAGCGATCTGCATCAGCTGCGTGGTAGAGTGGGGCGAGGCAATAAAAAGGCCTTTTGCTTCCTGATGGCTCCTCCGCTCTCGTTGCTCAGTGACTCGGCACGTCGTAGGCTTAGAGCCATCGAGAGCTTTAGCGAGCTGGGAAGCGGTATCCATATTGCTATGCAAGACCTCGATATACGTGGGGCTGGCAATATACTTGGCGCTGAGCAAAGCGGATTTATTGCGGACTTGGGCTACGAAACTTATCATAAAGTATTTGATGAGGCAATAAGAGAGCTAAAGGTAGAGGAGTTTGCAGATCTATTCGACGACGATAGTAGCGAGGCTCAAGCCTCTGCCGAGCGCTATGTAGTAGAGACATCGGTAGATAGCGACTTGCATCTCTCATTCCCTCAAGAGTATGTACCACAAGATAGTGAACGAATTGCTCTCTATAGAGAGCTCGATAATATGAGCACGGACGAAGAACTTGATGCTTTTCGAAAGAGGATGGAAGACCGATTTGGTAGAATCCCTCCTGAGAGCTTGGAGTTGATAGCTGTACCCAAGCTCAGAAGGGTAGGCAAGCAGCTCGGAATTGAAAAACTGGTGATACGCAACGGTGTACTAAGCTTGCACCTTGTTTCAGATGCTGCGAGTGCATACTACCAATCGGCAAGTTTCGATCTTTTGCTCAATTTCGTTGCTACTCATAGCAAGCGTTGTGAAATAAGACAAGTGGGCGAAAAGCGCATCATTAAGCTTAAGAGTGTGAAAAGTGTTTCTGCCGCTACAGAGTTGCTTAAGGAGATCCTTCACCAGCCTCCTCTTGCAAGCTAATTGTAGCTGCATGTAAGCTTAGCTCTCAGGCTCAATAGTCCAACGAGCTCTCGGCGCGATTTAGTCGAAACTGTAGCTATGCTAATAATATTACTACCTTTACAAGGTATTTGTATAAAAAGACTACCAAATAAGGATAAAAAACAATGAAGGTGAAAAATAGTACACTTTGGCTGATGGGTATGGTTGCTGCCCTGCTAATGAGCTCCTGCTCGAATCAAAAAAATAATCAGGCTGAGCAATCGACAGATAGTCTGATGAGTGAGATTAGCATCGACGATGAGTTGCTAGATGCTCTTATTACAAATGATGCTGGAGAGCAGATCGAAGCCATTTATCATCTCGATGCTACAGACAATATGCGATTGGTCTACAAAGGAGATACAATCATATTGGAACGTGATAGCATAGACATGAATAGCTTTTCGAACAGTGACTACCATTTTGTAGGAGACTCTAAAAGTGATGAAGTACAGCTAAGCAAATCTGGCGAACTGCTCTTCAATGCGTCTAAGCCAGATGTCCAGTTCATCAGATTGTATCAGAGTAAGGGCAATCCTGCAGAAGAGATTAAGGCTTATTATAGCCTCGATAAAGCTCTGGTAAGACTGGTAGGGGATAATGCGCTTGATGTCGAACTCAAGCAGGAAACAGACTTGGGAAAAGTACCTACAGTTTATTCGAATGAGAACTGTCAGTGGACTCTGAACGAAGATAGTGCCGAACTTGTAATCGATGGCAAGAGTAGTTTCTTTACACACTGCCTCAAGTAAGTAGTTTCGCGGAGTATGGGGTACAATCCAGAGAAAAGAGAGCCAAAAATTGCCGAGATGGAGAAACTTTTCCATCAACTCGATAAGCAGGCAGCATATCTGTCTGAGGTGGCTGAGACAATCGATCAGATCGATGCCAACCTAAAGGTGATGACCAAGTACTATACCGGGGGCGAGTGGATGCAAGATTACGATAAGTTTCACCAGTTGGCGCCCGATGCAAAGAACTATACGGTACTATTAGAAGATCCGATCTATGATGTCCTTCATGAGATACACCAAAGCAAATTGAAGCTATTAAAGAAGATCGTAGCCAACTTGTAGTAAGGATGGCTAGGCTATAAAAATGAGACCTTGTGCATGATTCTATCGTTTGCGCAAGGTCTCATTTCTTATGAATACGTTCAAATAGATCAGAAGGGGTTGGGATTGGATGCTGCTCCTGCTAGGAAATCGGCCTCGCTACCTGTGCTGTATGCACCAGCTAATGGGTCTTCTTCGGGCATTGGGTATCCACCAGCGATATCCTGGTCTAATCCGCCATCTACACTTGCTACTTTTCCACCCTTAATGGCCGACTTGCGTCTTACCACATCTTCTGCTTCCAGAGATGTAAACTTGGCATATTCGCCACGGAATCGAAGCCGCACGTCGCCAGTGGGTCCATTTCTATGCTTGGCGATGATAAACTCAGCAATCCCTTTCAGAGAGGTTCCGTCTGTATCGTTGTGAAACTTGTACACCTCTGGCCTATGGATGAAGCAAACCATATCGGCATCCTGCTCAATGGCTCCAGATTCACGAAGGTCTGATAGCTGGGGTCGTTTGCTGTTCATATCACCTTGGCGAGTTTCTACCGAACGGTTTAGCTGTGAGAGGGCAATGATAGGGATGTTTAGCTCTTTGGCAAGAATCTTGAGCGAACGGGAGATCATACTCACTTCTTGCTCGCGATTGCCAAAGCTCATGCCACTAGCATTCATCAACTGTAGGTAGTCGATGATGATGATTTCTACTCCCGACTCTCTCACCAGACGACGGGCTTTGGTACGCAATTCGAAGACCGAGAGTGATGCCGTATCGTCAATGAGGAGTTGTGTTTTGTCGAGGTCTTTGATCTTTGTGTCGAGCTGTATCCATTCATGAGCTTCGAGTCTACCATCTTTGATCGTGTTCATGGGGATTTCACAGACGTTAGATATCAAACGCTTCACCAACTGCACGCTGCTCATCTCCAGGTTAAATATTGCCACTGGTTTGTTGTGGTCTACAGCAATGTTTTTTGCCATAGACAATACAAAAGCCGTTTTACCCATGGCAGGACGTGCTGCAATTACAATGAGGTCCGATCGTTGCCATCCCGAGGTGAGCTCGTCGATACCAGCAAATCCAGAGCTGATACCACTGATACCGTCTTGTCTATTGGCAGCTGCTACAATCTCATTGATAGCGCTACCAATAATGGGTCCGAGTCGCTGTACATCCTGACGCATGTTGTTTTGCGACATTTCAAAGAGCTTCGACTCGGCTCGTTGCATTTGGTCGTCCACATCTTCTGTGTCGTCGTATGCATTCTTTAGTACATCGCTCGAGAAGCTAATCAGCTCACGGCTAAGTGCTTTTTGAGCCAAGATCTTGGCGTGATACTCTAGGTTTGCCGTACTGGCAACCTTCATGGTGAGAGCTGCGATGTATGTGCGGCCTCCCACCAGCTCCAGATTCTGTGATTTGCGCAGCTGCTCAGTAACCGTAAGCAAGTCGATCGATTGACCGGCACGTGAAAGCTCTAGTATGGCTTCATAAATTAGTTCATGCCCTTTTACATAAAAGGAAGTGGGCTTCAGCGTTTCGCTTACACGTATGAAAGCGTCCTTTTCTAATAAAAGGGCACCTAGTACAGCCTCTTCTATTTCGAGAGCTTGTGGAGGTATTCGCCCTTCGAGAGGAGCCAAAGAAACATCTGCAACCTTACTCTTTGCAGATCTATTAGGTTTTGAGGGGTTCATGTAGTCTTTGTTCTATAAGGATTGGGGCGATGTTTTATCAAAACATCAAAAAGTCTTAGTCAAGCTTTAGTACGGCAAGGAAGGCTTTTTGTGGTACCTCTACCGAGCCAATCTGTTTCATGCGCTTCTTTCCTTCTTTCTGCTTTTCGAGCAGTTTGCGCTTACGAGAGATATCACCCCCGTAACACTTGGCTGTAACATCTTTACGAACAGCTTTTACAGTTTCACGAGCTATAATCTTTGCACCAATAGCTGCCTGTATGGCAATGTCGAATTGCTGGCGAGGGATCAGTTCTTTGAGTTTCTCGCACATACGTCTTCCAAAGCTGACACTGTTGTCGACATGGGTGAGCGTAGAAAGTGCATCGACCTGCTCTCCATTGAGTAGGATATCGAGCTTCACTAATTTGCTGGGGCGATAGTCGCTCACCTGATAGTCGAACGAAGCGTAGCCTCTCGATACACTCTTTAGCTTGTCGTAAAAGTCTATCACGATCTCGCCGAGTGGGAGGTCGAAGTATATCTCTACACGATCGCCCGAGATGTATTCTTGCTTGATGAGCTGTCCACGTTTGCCAAGGCAAAGGGTCATAATGGGGCCTATATAGTCTGTACTTGTGATTAGCGATGCACGGATGTATGGTTCTTCGATGTAGTCAATCTGTGTAGGCTCTGGCAGCCCAGCTGGATTGTGTACTTCGTGCACGTTCCCTTTCTTGTCGTAAACCAAATAGGAAACGTTTGGAACGGTAGTGATTACGTTCATGTTGAACTCACGGTCTAACCTTTCTTGCACGATCTCCATATGCAACAAGCCTAAGAAGCCACAGCGAAAGCCGAAGCCAAGTGCTACGGAGCTTTCGGCTTGGAAGGTAAGGGAGGCATCATTGAGCTGTAGCTTTTCAAGTGAAGTGCGTAGGTTTTCGAAGTCCTCTGTATCTATTGGATACACTCCCGCAAAAACCATCGGCTTTACCTCTTCAAAGCCCGCTATTGCTTCTTTGGCTGGCTTAGCTACGTGGGTGATGGTGTCTCCAACCTTTACCTCTTTGCTCGTTTTTATGCCGCTGATGATATATCCAACGTCGCCCGTTTTGATCTCATTTCGGGGTTGCATGCCTAGCTTGAGTACTCCCACTTCATCGGCATCGTATTCTTTTTCGGTAGCGATAAACTTCACAAGATCACCTTTGCGAATAGATCCGTTCACCACTTTGAAGTAGGCGATGATGCCTCTAAAAGAGTTGAATACAGAGTCGAAAATGAGGCATTGCAAGGGTGCATCTGGGTCCCCTTTTGGTGCTGGCACTCGGTTTACTATCGCTTCTAGAATCTTATCGACTCCCTCACCTGTTTTGCCACTTGCACGTATTATTTCGCTCCTATCACAGCCTAGTAGTTCGATGATCTGATCCTCCACTTCGTCGGGTAATGCGCTAGGCAGGTCTACCTTATTGACAATCGGAATGATTTCGAGGTCGTGCTCGAGCGCCATGTATAGGTTCGAAATTGTTTGTGCTTGTATTCCTTGGGCAGCATCTACTATCAGTAGGGCTCCCTCACAGGCCGCTATCGAACGCGATACTTCATAAGAGAAGTCGACGTGTCCTGGGGTGTCGATTAGGTTTAGGGTATAATCTTCGGCATCCATTTTGTAGTTCATCTGGATGGCGTGACTCTTTATAGTAATACCTCTTTCTCGTTCGAGGTCCATATTGTCGAGCACTTGGTTTTGTAGGTCCTTGCCCGACACGGTATTGGTAAATTCGAGCAATCTGTCTGCCAAGGTGCTTTTTCCATGGTCAATATGTGCTATGATACAAAAGTTGCGTATGTGCTTCATGAAGCTATGATTCGTTTTGTCTTAGGTGTTTGTTTATGGATTGTTTTTCGAGGAGTGGAGTACCTGTCTTGCTATGATCTGCTCTGTACTATCAGAAGCATTTGTCCCCAATCTCAAATCTGTTTAGGCTACAAAAGTACGAATAAAGGAGCAGAACTTTGCTATGAGAACTGTGCTCCTTGCAATTATGCCGAGCACTTCTCCAGCCTGTCTTGTGTCGTCATTAGCCGACTTTTACTTCGTCAGCGGAAAGCAAGCGATGAGGGCTCAAATCGGTTCTCAGGATGGGGACTTGGACAGATCTGTTGGCTTGCAAGCAGTAAGACAATGTGTCTTCTAGGCCATGCTCTTTTAGCCTTTGGTAATGCTCTGTCTCTTGCATAAATCGGTATAGTGTATTAGACTCCAAACCGTATTCTTGCCAGAGCCGATCCATCAAGTGCATGGCATCCCCTTTCATTCTCACGTTTAGCCCCATAGATTGGAGCTGATGTTTCAATGCTCCTGCAAAGAGGCAGTCCTCGATACTCATAGTGCCCTGCCAGCCTGCTGCCACTACCATGGCTGGTATACCTCTGCACGCAATGAAGTCTGCTACTGCTTGCAGATTGCTATAAGCTGCTATGAGTACATGCTCTGCAGCCGAGGCTGCGTTGATGGCATAGGTTCCATTGCTAGTAGTAAAGACTAAGTCTCTGCCGTATACCTTCTCACGTGTAAACTCCTTGGGGTCGTTGCCGAAGTCGGCAAAGTCCATACGTTGAGTATTTCGCTCGGCAGCTGTCAGATACCCTTGCTCGGCATAGGCTTTAGCTTCGTCTATACTTGTAACGGGTATGATGCTCTTCACTCCACTGTCGAATGCTGCCAGCATGCTCGTGCTCGCTCGCAGTATATCGACCACCAAGGCTATGAATGGACCCTTTGGTCTGTAATAGTCGTAGAGGGGTGTGGCAGGGCAGAGGCTTAGCTCAATCATATCATGGGGGCACTTCCGATGATGTCGTTAGGCCTCTTTGTTGCGATCTAGGAAGGCTTCGATAGCAGCAACTAGCTTGTCGTTTTCGGCTGGGCTCTGTGCCGTAATGCGCAAGAATGAATCGTCGAGTCCTCTAAACTTCGAGGCGTTGCGCACAAGTATTTTATGCTCATTCATGAGGTACTCTTTTAGGTCTGCTGCCTTTTCGTTGCGCAGCTTCATCAAGAAGAATGTACTGCTTGTAGGCAGTACTTCGAGGCCGTCTAGTCGTTGTAGCGCGGCCACTAGGTCGTCAGTATTGCGTTGCCACTTTCTGATGGGTAGGGTAAACTGTGCTGGGTGTATGAGTATAAACTTGGCGGCTTCGATGGCCAGTGCATCTATAGTCCAGGGCACGAAATACTTGGCAATCTTCTGTGTGATAGTCTTGGGTGCAATGATGTATCCTACGCGCAGTCCGGGTATGCCGTAGGCATGGCTAAAGGAGTATACCAGTATCAGGTTCTTCCTCTTCTTTATGTCTGCATGGCTTATCATCTCTTCAGTGCTGTAGTTGACGTACGACTGGTCTAGCACGAAGTTTACGTCTGGGTTGCTGTCTATTAGCCTTATTAATTCGTTTCTATAGATCAATTTCCCGTCGGGGTTGTTCGGGTTGCATAGCCAGCAAAAGTCTTGGTTGCTCAGATCCATCTCCATGATATCGGCCGAGCTTGGGTAGTAGCTCAGCTTATGATCGTACATCTTGCATGCCTCTTCATACTCGGCAAATGAAGGGCTTATTATCATGGATCTGGCACCATTAAAAGCCTGTGCAATCAGGTAAAATGCTGCCGTAGGGCCATTGCTTACCATGATACTGTCTTTGTCTACTCCCACCCGTCGGGCTAGCATCTGTCTTAGTGTGCCCGCATCTGCTTCGGGATATCTTGTGATGCACTCTATATTCTTTATGAGATGCTCTTCGAGCTTTTCTATATTGCCACCACTCCATACAGTCGAGCTAAAGTTGATAAGTTCGTCGTCTGCATTGGGCAGGTAGTTTCTGTCTTGTCCGAAAATCATGATTTACGTTCCTCCTATTTCTATATTGTACTACTGAGTATTTCTTGCTTTACAGATTGCTATTATGCTAGTCCGATGGCTTCGTATATGGCTTGATGGATTCTGGGGCGGATGCTCTCTGTCATCAGTTTCTTATTGAGCCTACTTGGGTATGTGCGGTTTGATAAGAAGATGAAGATCAGTTCGTGATCGGGGTCGATCCAGAAGCAGGTGCCAGTAAAGCCCGTATGCCCATAGCAGTTTGAGCTGGCAGCGTCGGCCATCGAGCTGCGCCCTCTGTCGAATCCGAGGCTTCGCCTTCCGCTTAGCCCCGTGGTGTTGACAAACTGTGCTACCTGTGCCGAGGGTATTACCTGCAGCTTTTGGTACTTCCCTTTGTTGGTGAATAGCGTCAGTACGCGCGCCAAGTCACGTGCCGAACCGAATACACCTGCATTGCCGGCCACGCCTCCTAGGCAAGCTGCGCTTTCGTCGTCGACCGTGCCTCGCACTTCGCTTTTGCGTATGAAGCGGTCGTCTTGACTGGGTGCAATCTGATTGATGTCGAAGCGGCCGAGGGGCAAGAAGCAGAGTCGCTGAGCTCCCACAGCCTTGAATATTCTGTTTTCTACTAGCTGGTCGAGGTTTTGCTCGGCCACTCGTTCTATCATTTGCTGTAGTAGTATAAAGCCCACATCGCTATACCTATACCTTTTGTTCCTCAGGTTGCTCGAGCTGATGCTTGCCATCATGAGCTCCTTTACCTTGGGCGATAGGTAGAGATCGGATGAGAAGCGACTCGTGTATCCACTCTTAGGACCTTGGCTTACGAGTGAGGGATCGAACTGGAACTTGGGGTTGCCCCAGGCGTTGCGGTCGAGGCGCACCCACGTGGCTTTACTCTTGTACGAAATCAGATTGCCATCGTACGAGGCTGGATTGATTAGCGAGAGGTAGAAGTTGATACTAGCAGGCAGCCCGCTCTGATGGAGCAGCAATTCCCTCACGCTGATACGCTCGATAGGAGTGCCTACAAATTCATCCAATACCTCTCCCACACGGCTGTCGAGCCTGAGCTTGCCATCTGCCACCATCAGCATAGTGGCTGGTGTGGTGGCTATGGCTTTGCTTATCGAGGCCAGATCGTAGAGAGTCTCGGGGCTTACCTTCCGACTT
The DNA here is from genome assembly GCA_964535945.1 of uncultured Porphyromonas sp. Classification (GTDB taxonomy): domain Bacteria; phylum Bacteroidota; class Bacteroidia; order Bacteroidales; family Porphyromonadaceae; genus Porphyromonas. Next base: position 4,496 of record CAZHWP010000059.1, on the reverse strand, counting down.
CCCTTCTTGCCCTCTAGTGTACCGAAGCACTTTTCGTAGATCACCTTGCCGCTCTCTATCACCATCACTTGGCAGCCTGGGTAGGCACGCATGTCCACTCCCTCTTGGGCTATCTGGTCTATTGCTCTCATACCACTATACTTATTGAGTGCATAGGGTAGTGGATACTCCTCTTCTGCTTCGCCAGTCGATTGTGGTAGTAGCGAGCCTTTACTGCTGGCTATAGGCAGATCGGACTCATGTGAGTCGCCGCCCTGAGGGAGCACATTGCCGGCAGGCATTGCCGTAGGTCGCTGCTTTGCAAACAGACTTTTGGCGGCTGCCCGTTGTGCATCGGCAGTGGCTTCGTAGCTGTGCAGGATTGCTTTTGCTTTGTCTGCGGCAGCGCTAAGCTGTAGCTCGGCGTAGGGGTTGGTGATGAAGCAGAGCGTGATGGCTTGCTGCGTGGCGAGCCTCCGTAGCACGTCGGCATAGCCCTTTGGCTTTGAGTTGTTTACCGCCACTATCACATGTTTGTAGCCTTTTAGCTTCATCAGAAGGCTGTTTTGCTTGGCAGTCTCTTTGGGCAGTGTATATATGTCTTTGCTTGCTACTCCACAGGCTTGCACAAAGCTGGCAGCAGTACCGCCCACTTGTACTATGGCTAGGCCGTTTTTGCTACCCAGCGGAAGCGTATTGGCGAGGTTCTTCTTTATGCGAATAGAGGCCTCCCACAGCTCCTTGTTGAGCTCTTTGGCAGCCGTATTGTTTAGCTCGGCCAGCAGGGTAGAGGGGCTCTTGGCGGTCTCACTCTTAGGATCGATGATGAGTGCATACTTGTAGGCCAGTATCTTACGTACGCTCTGCTTTACACGGTCTAGGCTTAGCGAGCCGTTTCGTAGTGCCGACATTAGTTCGTTGTAGGTACGTACCGGATCGATCGGCCCCAATAGGATATCGTTGCCTGCTCTGATGGCTCTCACTCCTATGGGCTCTCCACCCTTGGCTTGTGCCCCTTCCATAGCCAGCCCGTCGGTGAAGATCAGTCCCTTGAAGCCGAGTTGCTTCTGCAGCAGCTCGGTGCATACAAGTGGGCTGAGCGATGTGGGCACATTGGGGCGAGGCTCTAGGGCAGCCACGCTGAGGTGTGCCGTCATCATACCCCCCAGCCCAGCGTGGATGTATTGCGAAAAAGGATGTAGCTCCACCTTATTGAGGTCGCCCCTCGAGCTGCTTACGATAGGCAATGTATGGTGCGAGTCTTCGAATGTATTGCCATGACCGGGGAAGTGCTTGGCTACCGATAGCACCTTGCCATCTTCCAGCCCCGTGGCATAGAGCAGGCCTCGCTCTGCCACTTGCTTCGGGTCGTCTCCGAAGCTGCGCGTGCCTATCACGGGGTTTAGCGGATTGTTATTCACGTCGAGCGAGGGGGCAAAGTTGATATGTATCCCCATCAGACGGCACTGCCGGGCTATCTCGCGGCCATAGTTGTATAGCAGTTGCTTATCCTTCACATTGCCCAGACCCATATTGCGTGGGTAGCGCTGTGTATTGCTCAGCCTCATGGCCAGCCCCCACTCGCCATCGAGCGAGATGAGTAGCGGGCGCTTGGCTGTAGTCTGTAGCGTCTCCGTCATACGCCACTGATCGGCTGGGCTTCCCTTCTGAAAGAGGATCCCCCCAATGTGTTGCTTCTCTACGAGTCTCTTTGCAGCCGCTATCTTCGAGGCCTCAGTGCTGGGATATACTACGGGCATAATGAGCTGTCCCACCAGCTCCTCCTGGCTCATGGCTTTCATCTCGAGCTCTATCCAGTCATTCATCTTAGCAAAGTCTATGTTTGCAAAGATCGACTTGGGCAGATCGCCCTCACTATATTTACTTGTGCTTGGGGGGGCTTGTGCAAAGCCTGTCCACAACGGCAGTATCAGCCCCAATAGGATCAGTAATTGCTTCTTCTTCATGATGCACAAAGATACAGAAAAATCCTTTCCTATCGGCTCAGGCTTTCAGCTTGATAGTACGAGAGGGGGCATCGTAGTAGTACTGCCCGATGCTGCCTGCCAGCATAAGCTTGATCGCCTCATCGATAATCGGGAGCGGCACTTCAAACCACTCTCGGGGCGACTGACGTCTCTTCTTGCCCCCTGTGATGTCAATGTCGAGACACTGTGAGGCAAAGAAGCGGTGTAAGAGTATCTCCACTTGCCGCTTATTGATATCGACACAGCGGTATTCGCAAAGCAGCTCTACGTCGGCATAGAGGTAGGTGGCTTCGTGGCGAGCATTCCGCACGCGCAGCTTAGGCTCGAGGGTCGAGAAGCCGATCTTGTGAAGCAGCTTGCGATTCTTTATCTCTTCCTCGTCCGATAGTGATCGGCACACGTATATCCAGCCCGTTAGGCATACGTCGTCGCTCAACTCTACGTCGCTTCCATCTGTAATCATTGTGCCCAGAGGGTCTTCGTCGAGGAGTTCGCTCAGCATCTTTCCGCCCTTATGAATGGCCTTGCCCAGCGAGCGGAACAGCATATCGGACTGCGTTCCATTTTCGAATATCGTGAGCGTGCGTCCCTCCAGTCTCTGGCGGTCGCCCGAGTCATTCTCTACATATATGTACTCGGCTTTGCTCTCTAGGAGCAGACATAGCAGCCCGTCTACTAGGTAGTAGCCCCCCTCTTTGAGGTTCTTTTCGGCATTGCTAAAGGGTAGTAGCTTGCGACGCCCCGTCTTCAGATCGTCGTGTATCTGTTTGAATTGCGCTTTGAAGGGAGCGAAGTCGAGCTCGCTCATTGGCTGTCGCTGCGATACGTAATCGCTTGCTGCCCGTTGTTTATAGTCGGCAGGTAGATGCTTTATCTCGAAGATAGATCGATCTACATCGTCACTTTCCTCCAATATCCCTAGGCTGTCATCGGCAAGTATTTGCTCCCAGCCTATAGGAGCGTCTTCTGCTGTATCGAGTAGCCCATGCCTGTCGGCACTGGCCAGCTTCTCTCTCATCAGAGGGACCTTTCTCCACTCTTCGAGTCGAGCCGCTAGCTGCATCTCGGATAACGTGCCCGAGCTTGGTTCGCGCCCATGATTGTCGTAGAATTCATTTATCTTCTCAAAGTCTAGCAGTATCTGCTCGTCTTCTGTGGGGCCTTGCCGTATCTGTGGGCGCTTCTCGAGGATGCCAAACTCATCTTCGGCCAGTATGTCTTCGAAGCTTATCATTTTTCAGCCTCCTCTTCCTTTTTGGCCTTTTGGCGGCGTTCGTTCTCTTCGAGCAGCACGAGTCTCGCCACGGCTAGGCGTTGCTCTTGTGGCTCTGTCGAGTTTATGTCGGGTAGCTTGCCCGTGCTTTTCGTGAAGGCCTTTAGCTCGTGCCATAGTGCCATTGCCTCGTCGAGCGACATATTCATTCGTATCGTGGCGATGTTTTCTTGGATGGCTTTGAGCACCTGTGGGGTGAGGTGCTTAGAGAGTATCTCGAAGGAGCGTTGGAAGGGATTGATCTGGTATATCATATCGATGTCGATATCGTCGATGTTGATAAATTGCTTGGCCATGGTGATGAATTTCTTGCCTCCCTGCTCTACGATGTCGCTCGCTTTGATGAGCGAGTCGGCCAGCACATGCTGGTTGATGCTCTCTAGCTCCTCTTCGTCGAGGTCGGGATACTTCTCACGTATGATCATGGGCACAAGCTGTCGGGTTACGAGCTCTTGGTCTTGCTCCGTGCTGCCAAAGGTAGCTTGCACCAAGGGGTGCTGGAGTATGCTGGCCTTGAGGTCTACGAGGTCGTGCTCGAGGATATCCATTGCTCGCTGCGACGAGGGTAGCTTAAAGCCATTGATCTTGATGACAAGTGGAGCCGATCCACTGCCGTCTTCCTCGCCCTCAGCCTCATCGCCCTCGCTGCCTAGCTCGTCTTTGGGCTTAAACTTGAAGTTTGGTGCCAGCACTTGCTCCATCAGTAGCGAGGCCGATATGGCTTTGATCATGTTGTTTACTGCCACCTTCACCTCGTCGTCGTCGGCATCGGGGGCAGCTATGAGGTTGGTAAATTGTGCCCGTAGCTTGCCCCTGCTATCGCGTGTGGCACGGCCTATTATCTGGATAATCTCCGTCAGCGAGCTCCGGTAGCCTATGGTGAGGGCATGCTCGCAGTAGGGCCAGTCGAATCCCTCTTTGGCCATACCCAGGGCGATGATCATGTCCAGATCGTCGGGGCTGCTTATCTGTCGGAGGTAGTTGACCACTCGGTCGCGGTCTTCGGGTACGTCATGCACCAGATCGGCCACCCTCAGTAGGCGGCCCGTCTTGCGACTCTCTACGGTGATGATGCCCGTCTCGGGGTCTTGCTCGATATACTCGCCTAGGCAGTCGATGATGTGGCTCACCTCTTCGTACTTCATCTTCGACGATTCGGCCGAGTTGACATTCGGTATATGGATTATCGTCTTGAGATCCTCGTCGAGTATCTCGGCCAGAGCCGATATCCCATTGCGCGCGGCATCGGGCTCGTA
>CAZHWP010000058.1:0-13631 GCA_964535945.1 uncultured Porphyromonas sp. | reverse complement strand
TTAAAATACTAGCAATGCATGAGAAAAACTACGCATTTATCGGATGAACCCAAAATATTCATCGGTACACAAACTTGGATCGTACAAAGGTGCCAACTATTCGATTCAAACTATCATTATGTGGCCAATATGAATGACAGCACAATACCCACAGATAGTGCCGAAATTTACATCGGTCGGAATTGTTGGATTTGTAATACGACGACCGTAACTGGAGGGGCCTATCTACCAGATTTCACTATAGTCGGTAGCAATAGCCTTGTAAACAAAGATTTTTCTGAAATACCTGAGCGCTCTCTGATTGGTGGAGTGCCCGCTAAGTATATCTCCACCGGATTTCTACGGGTAGACAACAAAGAACTAATCAATGAAATAAATGTCTATTACAATCAGAATCATAACAAGAAGGCTTTTTCATTCGATCCATCGATAGACCCCAAATCGATCTACCTGCCTTAAACAAAGCTGGTTCATTGAGCATTACACCTACCAATACAGCAGCTACTACCGAAATATAGCCTATTTACTATAGAAACAGAAACGCAGTCGTGCTTGCCGTAGGATTCTCTTGCAAGTATGCGAGTGCAAACCCAGCAATCACTCAAAGATCAATGGAGTTTTTCTTCACTGAGCTCTTTTTCTATGGTCTCCGTAACACAAAGGTCTCGATAAAATTGACTATACTTGCAGCTGCAAAGAATAGGGTGCCGAAATCTACACCTTCGAAACAACTGCCATCACAAAGACATATAGGCGAATGCGCAACAATAGTGCCTCCAATAAACAAATAGCCAAAAATACCATATTCTTATTTATCCGCATGCTGCTAGTAATGGGGATATCGATCTACACTTCGAGGGTAATCTTGGATATTCTCGGAGTGGAAGATTATGGGCTTTATAATATCATTGCTGGTGTTGTGGTCTTGTTTTCATTTTTGGATAGCGCTCTTAATAATTCTAGTCAAAGGTATCTAAGCATTGCAGCGGGCAAAGGAGATAAGAGCCAGATCGAAACTGTTTTTTCTACCAGCTTCATGCTGCACTTTATACTAGCAATATTTATTGGATTGCTTACCGAGCTGGTAGGTTTGTACTTACTAAAGCATCAGCTCAACATTCCTCCCAGCAACTATTCTGTAGCCCTTATTACATTCCATATCGTTGTATTCACCACGATGGTTAATGTAATAAACGTACCCTTCAATGCTGCGATTATTGCCAACGAGAAGATGAGCTTCTATGCCTATGCAAGCATAGTAGAGGCAATTCTTAAATTGCTGATTGTCTTTTCGCTTTATTACTTCGACTATAACAAGCTTATCTTATATAGTGCATTACTGCTTTGCGTAAACATAACGATGGTATGCTGGCGCATTTTGTATGTTTACAGCAAGTTTAAGAGCTATCGCATTAAGTTGAAATACAATGCAGCACTCTTTAAGGAAATGACCACCTTTACGGGTTGGAACCTTTTCGGTGGGATCGCTGACGTAGGCTACAAATATGGCACGAATATTATTCTAAACATATTCTATGGAGTTACATTAAACGCCACAATGGGCATTAGCAATCAGGTTAGAGCAGCTATTTTTTCCTTTGCGGTTAATCTTCAAACAGCTGCTTACCCTCAAATCACCAAACGTTGCAACAACAATGATGACGAGGGCTTCCGGGGGCTGGTTTTCAGGATTTCTAAATATGCTTTCCTACTGATAGCAATGCTTGGCTTGCCTCTATTGCTAAACATCGACTATATACTTAGCACTTGGCTGGTTAAGCCTCCACCATATAGCAATATCTTTTCCTTTTTCATTATCATTTTCTGCATGGTTGACTGCCTTCATGGTCCCTTGTGGGTGGCGATTCAAGCGTCGGGTAAGATACGTATGACTCAGATTGCCGTTAGTTTGGTATTGCTATTAAATCTACCACTTACCTATGTAGCATTCACGGCAAAGTACGCTCCCATCTACATGCTATACATCCAAATTGCAGTAAGCATACTAACACTAGTGGTGAGATTATTTTACTTGCAGAAAGCCACAACAATCCGATTTCAGAGCTATGTCAAACGAGTTTTAAAGCCAATTTTTATCGTTTGCTTTCTATCCTTGCCACTTCCAATCTATCTGGCTCAGATACTATCAGGCTTTATTGGATTGGCTGTGAGCTTCTTTAGCTGCTCGGTAGGATTATTGCTCTCCACCTATCTCTTTGCACTTGAAAAAGAAGAGAAAGACTTACTAAAGGCCCAGCTTGCTCGACTATTAAAAAAGTATCATGGAACGATTAAGCATGAATAAAATACTGATCATACAAGAAAATCTCTGCGGTGGCGGTGCCGAAAAAGTGCTAACAGATATACTAAACAATTTTGACTATGATCGCTATTCCGTAACCCTTCTGCTTAAGTATCCGATTGGGGTCTTTATGGATCGCATCCCACCACAAGTTAGAGTACTCTCTTTCAATCAGCAGAAGCGCACTTTGTTTGAACGCATTGCATGTCGGTTTTTTTATCCGCTGGAGGATCGATATCTCTCTTGGCGTCTCCAAAGGATTCTTGCCGACGAGCAGTTCGATACGATCATTTCGTTTATGGAAGGGATGAGTGCTAGACTGCACTCGTTGATTCTCGACCGAGCTCCGCGGCATCTCACTTGGGTGCATACAGATGTGCTAAACAACCATTGGTATTATGCCATGTTTAAAAATGGTGCCGATCATGAGTTTTACAAGAAAGTTGACGAGATCATTTTTGTCTCGCAAGGAGCAAAAGAAAACTTTTCGGAGCGCTATAATACCGAGAGGAAAAAGCATGTGCTTTACAACCTTATCGATAGAAAAAGAATTATCGAACTTGCCTCTCAAGACCCTATTCCCACGAATCGGGTAACAATTTGTACCGTAGGTAGGCTGGTAGAAGTAAAGCAACAAAAGCTCATGATAAAGCTGATGTCTGTACTCAAAAATAGAGGCCTAAACCTTGAGCTATGGCTCGTGGGTGTAGGTAGCATAGAGCAGGAGCTGAAAGAGTTAGCAAAGAAACTCGCCGTTGATGATCAGGTAATATTCTGGGGATTCCAAAGCAATCCGTATCGCTTTATAAAAAGTGCAGATATCTTCTTGCTTACATCGCTTGCCGAGGGATTCCCCTTAGTAATCTGCGAGGCACTATCTTTGGGCAAGCCCATTGTTTCGACCAATGTAGTAGGGCCAAAAGAACTTTTAGAAGGCGGATTTGGCATTCTTTGTGATACAGAAGAGGAGCTAGCCAAGGCAGTAGAACAGCTGTACTACGATGCAGAAGCACGTCTGCACTACGCAAAAATGTCTGCACAGAAGGGGCTCCAATTCGACCCCAAAAGCACAATGAATCAAATTTACGATCTCATATCGAAACCATCGTGAGATAATGCTTGCACCAATCTAGTACCAATAAGGTAGCCAATCACAAAATAGGGGGAGGCTGAGGGCGCTCAGACCGAAATGAGATGAATACCCCAGGAATACAACTTGAAATCAACCTGAAAAACAAAAACAGCTCATGAAAATATTAATCTATGGAGCAGGTGTTATAGGCAGTATCACAGCTGCAAAGCTAATGGATGCCGGATATAATACTACCCTACTGGCTCGCGGCAAACGCTTAGAACAACTGCAGCTAAACGGACTTGTTACACACAACGTAATGAGCAAAGAGACTTCTACAAGAGAAATAGCACTTACAGAGCAGCTAAACGCAGAGGACCGTTACGACCTTATCATCGTAACGGTTCGCCTCGACCAACTACAAGGTGCTATCGAATCATTGAAGACAAACAGAGGCTCTAAATCACTGCTATTCATGCTAAATATACCCGTAGGGGTAGAGCAAATCGCTCAGGAACTTCCAGACAAGCATATCTTGCTTGGCTTTCCAGGGGCAGGAGGCACCTACCGCAATGGAGCGATTGACTACATCGAGCTAAAGCAGCAGAAAAGCAGCCTGGGCGAGCTCAATGGCAAAGAAAGGGGTTTTAGCGATCTCCTAATTGAAGTGAAGAGGCTGTTTGAAAATAGCGGGATGAAAGTGGTTCTCGTGAGAAATATGCCAGCATGGCTCAGCATACACGCCCTATTTGTAGGCTGCATCGCAGCCGCTATATGGAAAGCAAACGGGGATAGCAGACAGCTTGGCAAAAATAAGAAAAGCGTGTACGAACTAGTTAGCAGCATACGCGAAGGCTTCAAAGCCTGCCAAACACTTGGCATACCCATCTACCCCACCAATCTAAAGACCATTTTCATGAGCGTGCCCAAGTGCTTTGCAGTTTGGTATTGGAGCAGAGCTCTGCAAGGAGAAATGGGAACACTAGCCATGGAACCTCACGTGAAAAGTGCCAAGAAAGAGATGCAACTAATAGCAAGTCAGATCCTTCACTTGGTACATTCATCTTCTATAGCTACTCCTAGCCTAGATCGCTTACTCAAGCCATTTTGTATGGAGCAATGACGCAAGGGGTCGGAGCTTCTAAAAGCCGAAATAAAGCCCCAGCCATAGCCTTGCCAGACTTCATAAGCCGATAGGACAGCTAGCTACTCTATCTGCAACGCAGAGGCTAATTGCCCTGCTTTTAGTATATTTGTAGATGTTTAACTTGGCGTCTGCCGCATGAGTATACTCAAAACTACACGATCTGAGACGGCAGCATAGGATAGTAGCAGGGTAAATGAATGAAAGCGAATAAATTGTCTCGTAATAGTAGCCTCAGGGAATGGTTGTTTTATGCCGTCATGGTGGCTTTCTTCATCTTAGCTTTCTGGGGAGTTGCCTCCTTAGGCCCCAGCGAGCCCAATTCTGTGGCGCTCAATACGGCCGACTCGGCCTTCAGTGGATTTAGCCTCACTGTCGAAGAGCACTTCTCGAGCACAATAGGCAGACTACTCATGCAGATCATCGTGATCCTCACAGTGGCTCGCGGTATGGGTTGGCTGCTCAACAAGATAAACCAGCCAACCGTAATCGGTGAAATCATTGCTGGTATCATGCTGGGGCCATCGCTTTTGGGTGCGATTTGGCCCGAAGCGTTCGAACTCATCTTCCCCGAGTCGAGCCTCGGAAACATCAAACTACTGAGCCACTTTGGGCTCATTCTATTCATGTTTGCCATCGGGATGGAGCTCAACATGAGCGACATCAAGAACTCCCTACGCAAGTCGCTCATCATTAGCCACGCCGGTATTGCCATCCCCTTTATACTGGGTATGCTAGGAGGATTGGCTACTTACAGTTCATACGCTGCCGGACACACCAGCTTCTTGCCCTACATCCTCTTTCTTGGCATATCGATGTGTATTACAGCCTTCCCCGTATTGGCTCGCATCATCCAGGAGCGTCGCATGGGGCAGACGCACCTAGGGGCACTATCGCTAAGTGCAGCAGCAGCGAGTGACATTACAGCTTGGCTGATGCTTGCCGCTGTGATGGCAATCGCTCAGAGTGGAAGCATGAAGAGTAGCCTCTTCAATCTGCTTTTCCTGATCGTTTATCTCCTGATCTGCTTCGGAATACTAAGACCTCTGTTTAGGATGCTTGGCAAGATCTTCAACAATCAGGAGATCCTTAGCAAGACCATGGTCAGCTTCATCTTCGTATTGCTACTCCTTAGCTCATTTATTACCGAGCTGCTGAGTATGCACGCCCTCTTTGGAGCTTTCATGCTGGGGCTCATAATGCCCGAAAATGTAAAGTTCAGAAAGATCATGACCGAGAAGGTCGAAGATGTATCGCTTTCGCTCTTCCTGCCCCTCTTTTTTGTGAGCACGGGCTTGCAGACACACTTAGGCCTACTCAATACGCCCGAGCTTTGGTGGCTTACTATCGGCTTTACGGTCATAGCCATCGTAGGCAAGGTGGGTGGCACCTATATGGCAGCGAGAGTCTGCGGCGAGGGCAAGAAAGACAGCCTCTACCTCGGAGCCTTTATGAATACCCGTGGACTAATGGAGCTAGTGGTGCTGGCCATTGGTCAAGAGATGGGTATATTGCCTCCGCTCATCTTCACCATTTTGGTCATGATGACGATCATCACCACCTTTATGACCACACCTCTAATCCACTTTATTGGACTCGTATTCCGTTTTGAAAAGAAAAAAGCACATGAAAACGAGCTGCTCATCAACAAAGAGAACGTGCTCATCTCTTTCGGTCGTGCCTCTACGGGTGCACGCTTGCTACGAGCTGCCGATCTGCTTACACGCCGATACGACTACCAGCCCCAGGTTACCGCTCTGCACCTCACGGTAGGGCAAGACGTAAACCAGATGGATGCCGAAGTGTACGAACAGCGCTCCTTTGGCCCCGTCATCGAAGAGAGCAAACGCCTCGACGTAAAGCTACGCACCAAATACTTTGCCGTACAAGACAAGCCCGAAGCAGAGATCGTGCACTTCTTCAACCAAGGTGGCTACCGAATGCTACTAGTGGGGGCGGGTATCAATCTATCGAATAGGAAAAGCGACCGCGAAGCCATGCAAGCACGAAGCAAATTGAAGCGCAAGTTGGGGCCCATGGGCATCGCTACTCCAAAAGCCATCAGTCAAGCCTTCGACTTGCTACGCGATAAGATGCATTACTTTGTAAGCGAAACCGAGAAGTCGGTGGCGGTACTCGTAGATAGAGGCTTCTCGGATGTCAAGTCTGTGCTCCTATTGGTAGAGCGCAAAGAAGATGCCAATCTGCTCGATTATGCACGTTCCATAGCCACAAACAAACATGCCGAGCTCGAGATAAAAAGCCCAAGCACGCATGTAGAAATTGCCGTGGCGAGCGATGAGCAAATCAACTACAGCCCCGTCAATAAAGAGCTCTTGGCAAAATACGATTTCTTGGTACTGAGCTACAATTACTGGCAGACCTTTGCAGAAGAGCAAAAGGAGAGCCTATCGCTCATACCAAGTACGCTGATCATACACCACCGCGACTGAACGAACGCTGTAGCAAATACAGCAAGCTAATGCCGATGATAATACATGAACTTCGTAGATAAAGACCCCTACCTCAAGCCCTATAGGGATATCATTGCCAACCGAAAAAACTATGCCCAGCGCATCGAAAAAAGACTGTGCAAAGGAGTAACGGGGGGCTTAGACTCTTTTGCCAATGGGCACCATTATTACGGGCTCAGACTTAGCGATGACGCATCGAGCTGGATCGTCAGAGAGCATGCACCAAACGCTACTGCGCTATACCTCATCGGAGACTTCAACGAGTGGAGAAAGCTGGAGGCTTACAGACTCAAGCCCATAGGAGAGACAGGCGCTTGGGAGCTCGAGCTAAGCAAGGAGAGCATCCATCACCTCGATCATTACAAGCTCTGGGTAGAATGGCAGGGGGGAGCGGCAGAACGAGTACCAGCCTGGGCAAATCGGGTGGTACAAGACAGCTCTACACAGCTCTTTACCGCACAGGTGTGGCAGCCTAGTGAGGCATACAGATTTGAGCACAATAGCCCCGAGCTGGGCAGTCGCCCCCTACTCATATACGAAAGTCATGTAGGTATGGCTAGCGAAGAGGGCATGGTAGCCAGCTATAGCGAATTTAGAGAGCAGCTACTACCCCGCATAGCTCGGATGGGCTACAATGCCATACAGCTTATGGCTATCCAAGAGCACCCCTACTACGCTTCCTTTGGCTATCACGTAAGCAGCTTCTTTGCACCAAGTAGCCGCTTCGGAACGCCCTGCGAGCTAAAGCAACTCATCGACGAAGCGCACCGATTGGGGCTACTCGTCATCATGGATCTAGTACATTCGCACTCGGTCAAAAACGAAGGAGATGGACTGGCCTACTTCGACGGGAGCAATACGCTCTACTTCCACCAAGGCAAGAAAGGCGAGCACCCAGCCTGGGGCTCATACCTATTTGACTACGGTAGCCCCACAGTATTGCATTTCCTTCTATCCAATTGTAAGTATTGGCTCGAGGAGTTCCACTTCGATGGTTTCCGATTCGACGGAGTAAGCTCTATGATATATAGTCATCACGGCCTAGGTACCGACTTCTGTAGCTACCAGAACTATTACGATGGGCAGCAAGACAACGATGCCATCGCCTACCTCACACTGGCCAATAAGCTGATACACCAATACAAAGCAAATGCCATAAGCATAGCCGAAGAGGTGAGCGGAATGCCCGGACTTGCTGTACCTATTGGCGATGGCGGATACGGATTTGACTACCGCCTGGCAATGAATATCCCCGATTTTTGGATCAAAACCATCAAAGAGCAGAGCGATGAGCAGTGGAATACGCAGACCATCCTCTACGAGCTCAGCAATAGACGTAGCGACGAAAAGACAATTAGCTATGCCGAGAGCCACGACCAAGCCTTGGTGGGAGACAAGACCTTGATATTCCGCCTAGCCGATGCTGCCATGTACTGGCATATGGACAAAGCAAGCCAATCGCTACCCATCGATAGAGCCATTGCTCTCGTGAAGCTCATCAGACTCATTACGGCAACGACGATGAATGGCGGCTACCTCAACTTTATGGGCAACGAATTTGGACACCCCGAGTGGATCGACTTCCCACGCGAAGGAAACGAATGGTCGTATAAACATGCACGCAGACAGTGGAGCCTAGCAGACAACCCATTCCTCAGATACCAAGGCTTGCAGCAGTTCGACCAAGCAATGCTTACACTCATCAACAAGTATCCACAGCTACATCGAGAACCTATCGTAGAGCATTGGCATAAAAACGACGAGCAGGTACTCTGCTATAGCAGAGGCTCGCTCTACTTCATCTTCAACTTCAATCCCACTGTTTCTTTTAGCGACTACCCCATCCCCCTACCCCCAGGCAAGTACATACAGCTACTCGACAGCGACCAAGCTCTATTCGAAGGGCATGGCCGGATAGAAGGAGATGGGATTCACTACACCCAAGCTACGCAGCAAAGAGAGGGAAGCAACTCGCACCCCGTGCTGAAGCTCTATTTACCAACCCGAAGCGCACAAGTCTATCTACTTGAGCCAGCCGACGAAAGACCCCATTAGGAACAAAAAAAACATGAACGAAAGACTTTTTTTACTCGATGCCTACGCATTAATATACCGATCGTATTACGCCTTTATACGCAGCCCTCGTATCGACTCCAATGGTAGAAATACTGGAGCCGTGTACGGATTTGTACTCACCCTGCTCGACATACTCGAAAAAGAAGATCCAGAGCTCATAGCTGTCGCATTCGACCCACCCGGTCCGATATTCCGCGAGAAAGAGTACCCCGAGTACAAAGCTCAGCGCGAAGCGACTCCCGAGGATATCAAGATCGCTGTACCGATCATCAAAGAGATTTTGCGTGCATTCCAGATACCCATCTTAGAGCTTGCCGGATACGAAGCCGACGATCTGATAGGCAGTTTGGCATACCAAGCAGAAGCAGAAGGCCTGAGCGTGATGATGGTGACGCCAGACAAGGACTATGCGCAACTGGTAAGCGATAAAAGAAGAATATACCGTCCGAAGATAGGAGGTGGCTACGAAGTTTGGGGACCCACTGAGGTGCAAGTAAAATTTGATATCGAAAGCCCCGACGTAATGGTCGATTACTTGGGCTTGGTGGGAGATACTGCCGACAATATACCTGGCTGTAAAGGGATAGGCCCTAAGGGTGCGAGCAAATTGCTTCGAGAGTATAAGAGTATAGACGGCATATACGCTCAGCTCGACGAAATAAAAGGGGCCGTGGGAAGAAACCTGAGAGAAAACGAAGAAATCTGCCGCTTATCTCGACAGCTGGCACGCATTGCCATAGAGGCTCCCATCAAATTAGACAAGGAGATGTTTAGACGACAAGCAGTGCAGATAGATAAGCTAAAGTCGCTGTTTGTCGACCTCGAATTTCGTTCGCTATTGAAACGCATCGATGGCAGCAAGCTAGAAGGCGATCTCTTTAGCAACGCTGCTCCAGACATCGCTACATCAAGCACGGTAGATAGCATACAAGAAGACCTATTTGCACTAGATCCGGCCTTCGGACAGATAAACAGCATCGAGAATACTCCCCACGAGTATATACTACTCGATAGTGACGAAAAAAAGCAAGCCTTCATCGACGAACTGGAGCAGCTTGAGGCCTTTGCTTTCGATACAGAAACCGATAGCCTCAACGCCATCGAAGCAAAAATCGTAGGGATGAGCTTTGCTTGGCAAGCTAATAAGGCTTATTACTGGCCCTTGCCCGACAAGGGAGAGGCCGTGTCGAAAGAATTGGAACGCATCGTACCTATCATGACAAACGAAAAGCAGATGAAGGTAGGGCAGAATATAAAATACGACATACAGGTGCTGGGCAATTACGGCGTAGAAGTGCGAGGGAAGCTATTCGACACGATGATAGCTCACTATCTCATCCAGCCCGAGATGCGTCATAATATGGACGATATGGCAGAGAGCTACCTCCAGTACAAAACCATTAGCTACAAAGAGATGATGGGAGGTACTGCAGGCAAGGAGCAGCGCAGCATAAGGGATATAGCCCTCGAAGAGCTAGCTCAATACGCTGCAGAAGATGCCGATATCACATGGCAACTATACCTCAAGCTACATGAAGAGCTCAAAGAAAATGGACTCCTCGATCTATTTAATGAAATAGAAATGCCCCTTACTCCTATCTTGGCAGCCATGGAGCGACGTGGTGTAAAACTCGACAAAGAGGTGCTGCAACGTGAAGCCGAAAAGACCCAGGAAGAGATAGGAACACTCGAAAGCAAGATACAAGAGTACGCTGGCAGGGAGTTCAATGTAAATAGCCCAAGCCAAGTGGGAGTAGTGCTCTACGACGATCTGAAAGTGGATGCAAAGCCGAAGAAAACGAAAACCGGCAATTACTCGACCGACGAAAAGAGCCTCGAAAAGATCAAAGCCAAGCACCCTATCGTGCCGCTTATCTTAGAGTATAGAGCTGCAAAAAAGCTGCTGAGCACCTATATAGAGCCTCTACCAGCACTCACCGACGAGGATAGTAAACTGCATACATCCTACAATCAGACTGTAGCTGCCACGGGACGTCTATCGAGTAGCAATCCGAACCTCCAAAACATCCCCATTCGTACCGAGGCTGGGCGCAGACTAAGGGCCGCCTTTGTGGCAGATAGCGAGCAATACCTATTCCTGAGCGCCGACTACTCGCAGATCGAGCTACGCATCATGGCACACCTAAGCCAAGACGAAGCCTTGGTAAAAGCCTTCGAGCAAGGGCTCGACATACACAGTGCTACAGCGTCTAAAATATTCAACATAGCCCTAGAAGATGTGAGTAGCGAGATGAGAAGACAGGCCAAGTCGGCCAACTTTGGCATCATCTACGGCATCTCGCCCTTTGGACTCTCAGAAAATCTACAGATCGGCCGCCAAGAAGCCAAAAATCTAATCGACGGATACTTCCTATCTTATCCAGGAGTGAAGAAATACATGGACGAAAGCATCGAAGCGGCTAAGCGGATGGGCTATGTAAGTACCATCTTCGGCAGACGACGCTACCTACCCGATATCAATAGTGCCAATGCCATCGTTCGTGGCTTTGCCGAGCGCAACGCCATCAACGCTCCCATACAGGGATCGGCTGCAGATATCATCAAAAAGGCGATGATAGATATCGAAGAGCAGATAAGAAAGCGCAAACTACGTAGCAGCATGATCATGCAAGTGCACGATGAGCTCAACTTCAACGCTCACGTCGATGAAATAGACGAACTAAAAGAACTGGTGAGCCAAGGCATGCAAGCGGCTGTGCCATCGCTACGAGTGAAACTGCTAGCCGAGATAGGCGTAGGCAAAAGCTGGCTCGATGCACACTAAGCAAAGTACAGAATACAATCCTTACTAACCCTAAATACTATCATTCATGAAGAAACTCTTATTCGCTGCCCTACTACTGCTTGCCACATGGGGGGCAAAAGCACAGGTAGGCACACTACTCGATCCCAATTTTGGAGAGGATGGTTTTGCCATTACACCAGTAAGCAAACGCTTTGACACAACGCGAAACATACTCGAGCTGGCCGATGGCCGCATACTCTCGATAGTAACTATTCGCCCAGCGGGCAACGACCCGCATATTGCCATCGTTTGCCTCAAGCCAGACGGACAGTAGCTACGGCGTCGATGGCATACGTAAGCTAAAGCCCTTTGCCGGACAAAACTTTGCCCTCAACGCCATTGAGCTGGCAGACAAATCGGTCATACTTAGCGGTTATACCTTCAAACCCGAAGGGCACCTCACCGCTGCAATCCTTATCAAACTCGATGCCAACGGCGAGCCAATCAGTAGCTTTGGCAATAATGGCTTCGTGCAGGTTGGCGGAACCGCTGGAATGAACTTCCTAGCAAGAGGTGTAGCCGAACTGCCCGATGGCAAGCTCATACAAGCAGGCTATCACAACAATAAAATGATGGCCATCCGCTACAATAGCGATGGCACGCTAGATAGTACATACGGCAACAACGGCATTAGCGTCGTAGATCTGGGTACAAATCGCGATTCCTATGGTAGAGCCATGCAATTGCAAAGTGACAATAAACTACTGATAGTAGGCAGGTGGACTCCGCCAGGAGATCTCAACTCGAAAATACTAGTCGTACGACTCCTGCCAGACGGTACGATGGATACTAGCTTCGGCCCCGATGGCAAAGGATTTATAACGGTAAGCGTAGGTGAAGGTCCAGACTTTGGCACTTGCCTAGATATTCAGTCCGACGGATGCATCGTAGTGGGAGGACACAGCTGGACCAACGACGACCCCATCCACTACGACGCTGCCATCGTAAAGCTAAGCCCCGATGGCAAACTCGATACGAGCTTCGATACAGACGGCATCGCCAACTTCAAGATAGAGCCCGACTGCGAAAACACAGTATTTGGACTCGCTGTTAGCGATGAAATGAAAATATATGCTACTGGCAACGCTACCAGAGCAGGTACCATAGATATACCTCCCTGCGTTATCCTCTTTAGCCTCAACCCAGATGGCTCTTTCAATAAAGAGTTTGCAAACGATGGCAAATACTCACTGCTCTCTGGCAACAATCAAACACAATCGGAATGCCTCTTGATGCAAAAAGATGGCAATATGCTGATAGGAGGCGAGATCTACAACAATTACGATTCGGCTCCCTATGTAGCTCGATTGCTCCAGAAGAACCCCACGTCGCTTGAGCAACCTTTGCAGTCGCATACAGGCCAAGTGATTATTTTCCCAAATCCAGCTCAGCACTACATCGAAGTGGCAGGACAGGAGTGGACAGAATGCAGCGTAAGCATTATCGACCTACAGGGAAATAGGATCGTTCGTGATACGAAGCTCAGAGACAATCGCCTCGATATAAGCAGCCTCGAACCAGGCAAGTACATCCTACAAGTAAGAAACTCCGAAGCGACAGTCAATAAGCTATTCGTGAAAGAGTAAGCCGAAACTGCGCTGTATAGAAATGCTCCCGAAAGCCTCTGTTTTGTACGTAAACGTACAAAACAGAGGCTTTCGGGAGGGGTAAAACAACTCAAAACGGCAGTTTCCTTGCTTTATTTCCTGACTTCGACAATGCGTCACCCTAAACGGATTTCCAGAAATCGGGGTCGA
>CAZHWP010000057.1:0-14422 GCA_964535945.1 uncultured Porphyromonas sp. | reverse complement strand
CCACGTAGGGGCGCCCCTACATGGTTTCTGGAATTGTGTAGCATGTCGCTGGGATTTGCAATCCCAGCCATGGTTGTTTTCGGGATTTGCAATCCCGTCCGTTCATCCCTGAATGGGATGCCCTGGATACAGCCCAGGGATAAAGCGGACACGAACGTGTCCGATGTTCCCTGGGTAAGGATGCCCGCCTGATACCTCATCTGGCTAGCCTGTAAGGCTTGCCAGATGAGGCTCTTTTCAATGCCTGAAAGGCATGTTACTCCCTTTAGTTTCGATGCTGTTTGATGTTCATGCCATTCAGGCATGAGAACTGTTTTCGCCACGCAAGCCCTTCAGGCTAGCGTGGCGGGCTCTACGTTTGCCTAGGCTACCCAGGGAACATCGTTGCCATTGGGCAACGTCTTATCCTAGGGCTGTATCCAGGGAATCCCCGTCAGGGATTCTACATGTTTGGCCTAAAGCGATTGCAAGCATTACAAGCAGAAGTCCCCGCTGGGGATTTATTGCTTACGCCAGATTATAATGTATCTCGCTGAAGGGATGGGGTGCAGGCATTGTGATGGTGAGGGACGCCCACGTAGGGGCGCCCCTACATGGTTTCTGGAATTGTGTAGCATGTCGCTGGGATTTGCAATCCCGCCCTATTCGTTGGCGGAATCGTCCGCCACGTAGGGGCGCCCCTACGTGGGCGTCCCATCAAATGGTCTTTGACTGATGTCGCTGGGATTTGCAATCCCAGTTCTATGCATCCTCTCCTACCCTTGTTTCGATGGGACGATTTCATTCTTCTTAGTGCTCTTTACGTCTGGTAATAGACTACTTATAGCCATTCCTCGCTTTTGATGCTACAAAGCAATGGCTCCTAGTGCAGCTGTTCTTAACTTCGCTGGCGATTGTGAAACCCTGCTCGAGCGTCCTTTGCTCCTACGAGATTCACTTTGCTGCCTATGAACGAAGACAACGAAAAGCACTCCCTTGCTTTGCAAAAGCAAGTAGATTCATACTTTACTGGCTTCAGACCTATTAGTCTGAGGCGGTTACTATTTGTTTTGGGTGGTAGCTTAGCTTTGGTCTTGGCCTTTCTTGGCATTTTCTTGCCTGGTCTTCCGTGTACACCATTTGCCTTGCTCTCGGCAGCCCTCTTTGCTAAAAGCTCGGATAGGCTCTATCGATTCTTGCTCAATAGCAAGTTATTTGGTGCTCGCATTCGCAATTATCAGCGTCGCAAAGGCATCACCCGCTCGGGCAAGCTCAAGATCATAGCCTTCATGTCTGTGATGGTGCTTAGCTCGGTATTTCTCTTCCTACCCACACTTTGGCTACAGATAGTGGTGTTGCTTAGTGGCCTGATAGGCTCTATCGTCGTTTACTTCGTAGTGCCAACTGCCCAGCTCGAAGACTAAGTCCCTCTCATTCCGCTTTCATTTTTTTCTTCGTCACTCCGCCTCACCAGCTTTTTGTGAGAGATTGAAATGTCGCCTGATAGGATTCCTAATTTCGTTCAGATGGCGGACGCAAACAATAAGTCCAGAATTGTTTTCGAAATCTGTATCTTTGTGGAAACCCATTTAATCATGCATGTATGAGTAGCGATTCGCAGGATATCCCCTTAGCAGGGGAAAAGTGAGCGACCTCGTTCGAAAGATGACTACAGGGTAGATCTATGATACTTGCATTACTTCAAAGTGCTTGTCAAATCAATAATCTGAACGCCAACTCTATTTGAGAGATTCTATTTTGAAACGAATGGATAACGCAGTTTCGAAGTCAGTAGCCCTATTAGCACGATGCTGCTGTAGATTATTGATCGCTTCATGTTCGTGGTTGATTTTGAGGAGGATTGCTTGATAAGTCTAAGTTTACCTATTCGCTCCGCAATGTCCTTTACGGCTAGCATTGCGGAGCGAAATAGCTTCTTCGTTTTTTACACCTTAGTTTCACTCCTTGGGGAGATAGCTTTTGAGGGCTTCGAAGTGATCGACAAAGGCTTGTCGCCCGACGTCTGTTATGCTGCAGCTGGTGCGTGTCCGCTTGCCTACGAAGCCTTTTTCTGTTTTGATGTAGCCGGCTGTTGTGAGCTTGTCTATCTGTACGCTTAGGTTGCCAGCAGTGGCGTTGGTGAGCTCCTTGAGGTATAGGAAGTCTGCCTCCTCGAGGTTCATCAATATCGACACGATAGCGAGCCTAAGCTCGGATAGCAAGAGCGGATCGAGCGGTTTAAGCATGGTTGCTGTCTTCTTTTTTCTCCTGGTATGCCAAGTAGTGTCCGGGCAGAACGAACATCACAAAGAATGCACAGGCGAAGAATAATACCGAGTCGAGTCCTTCAATGGGGATGATGAGTAGCAAGTAGCCAGCTATCATTCCCACTAAGGAGCTTAGCTGTAGTATGCGTATCTTGAGGGTGAATGCCTCGATCGCCGAAGCCATACCGATGAAGATGAGCACGATCGATAGGATAGGTATTTGAATCTTGTATGCCAATAGGCTCATCGCCATCACGTTTGCCCCGAGGGTTAGCCATACATTGCGCGACACCGTGTCGAGAATGCTGTAGCTTGGGTTGGCTTTTGTGCGTTTGCGCAAATGCATGAAGAATAGGGGTGATCCGATGAGTGGGATGAGCATCCAGAGGAGGTTTACCAGATTTCCCATGCTTGGTGCTAGGAAGTAGATTAGTAGGGATACGAAGCAGGTGGTATAGCCCCAGATAAGGTTGGGGATAGCGGTGCTTACTAATCTTCGTTTGCGTGTAGAAGCTATCATTGCTTCGATTACTTGCAAGCTGTCTTTTACGTTTAAGTTTTCTCGTTCCATGTTCTTAGTCGTTTCTGCGATTGCTCGCGTTAGTTCTTAGTGGATTTGAGTGATTTGATCAGGATCACAGTGCAAAGATAAAACAGTTTATGATATAAACCGCATTGTAAAGCAAATTTCTTCGATTTTTTTTCATTGGGATCCTTTAATGCTGTATTTTTCGACTCTATAGTAGCTTCTACAGATGGATTTGTCTGATCTCTTCTGCTAGCCCCCTAATACTTGGTCGCAATAGGGTATTTCTTGTCGTTTTCTGCTAAAAAAGTGCTACCTTTGGGGGCGCAAAGGATTCTACTCGCAGGATTGCTGAGTAGTCATCGTAGAAAAAAATCAACAAACCCTATAAAACCGATTCTTGACCTATGGATAAGTCAATTTCTGCAGAAAAACTCACATCGCTTTTCAGAGATGGTATGAGTATCATGGTAGGAGGCTTCTTAGCAAATGGAACTCCCGAAAAAATTATTGATCTACTCTTGGAAAGTGGCGTTAAGGACTTGACGCTGATTGCCAATGACACTTCATATCCCGATAGGGGCTGTGGACGCTTGGTGGCAGAGGGTAGGGTGAAGAAGTTAATCGTGTCGCATATTGGCACCAATCCTATCACAGGACAGCTTTACAACGAAGGGAAGATCGAAATAGAATTTTGCCCACAGGGTACACTGGCCGAGCGTGTTCGTGCTGGTGGTGCTGGTCTGGGTGGCGTGCTCACTGCTACCGGTATGGGAACGGTTGTAGCCGAGGGTAAACAGGTGATAGAAGTGGATGGAAAAGAGTATCTACTCGAGAAACCCATCCGTGCCGATTTTGCTTTTATCCGTGGTAGCGAAGGCGATGCAATGGGCAACCTAGTGTATAAAGGAACAACTCAAAACTTCCAACCAATGATGGCCATGGCTGCAGATACCGTTGTAGCCGAAATAGGCAAGATGAAAGAAGTGGGAAGTATCGAGACCGATCAAATCCATACGAGCGGCATATTCGTAGATTATATCTTCGGATAGGCCGTTCGCTCTTTTTGCAAGCTTGCATGAAGGGCATGGCGAGCCTTCTTTGAAAGCTGAGTTCGCCCCAATGAAACAGATTTAATAATAAAAAACAGGAAAAGAATATGAAAAAATCGATGATTCGCCTCCGTATGAGCTCGCAAGATGCTCACTATGGTGGTAATTTAGTTGATGGAGCTCGTATGCTCCAGTTATTTGGCGACGTAGCTACAGAGCTTCTAATCATGAACGACGGTGACGAAGGACTCTTTGTGGCCTATCAGGATGTAGCTTTCTTGGCGCCCGTATTTGCAGGAGACTATATCGAGGCCGTTGGCGAAATTACAGAGACAGGCAATTCGAGCCGTCAGATGGTGTTTGAAGCACGCAAGGTAATTGTTCCTCGCCAGGATATCTCCGATTCGGCAGCCGATGTGCTAGACGAGCCTATCGTAGTGTGTCGTGCCAAGGGTACTTGCGTGGTGCCTAAGGCTAAGCAGCGTCTCAACAAATAAACTGAATCGCTATGGAAAAGTTAATCATCACCGCCGCAATCTGTGGCGCAGAAGTGCTGAAAGAGCATAACCCAGCGGTGCCTTACACAATCGAAGAGATCGTACGTGAGGCCAAGTCGGCCTACGATGCAGGTGCATCGATCATTCACCTACATGTGCGCTACGACGATGGTACTCCTACACAAGATAAGGCACGCTTCAAAGAGGCAATCGATGCCATCAAGGCTGTTTGCCCCGACGTGATTATCCAACCCTCTACAGGTGGTGCAGTAGGTATGACCGACGATGAGCGTCTGCAGCCAACCGAACTGAGCCCCGAGATGGCTACCCTCGACTGCGGTACCCTCAACTTTGGTGGCGACGAGGTATTTACCAATACCGAAAATACGATCAAGTACTTTGGCGAGCGTATGATAGAGCGTGGCATCAAACCCGAGCTCGAAGTCTTCGACAAGAGCATGATCGATATGGCCTTACGCTTGCGCAAGAAGGGCTTTATCAAAGATCCTATGCACTTCGACTTTGTGATGGGTGTAAACGGAGGTATCAGTGGCGAAATGCGCGACTTCGTATTCCTTCGCGAGAGCATCCCTGCCGATGCTACTTATACAGTAGCTGGAGTGGGTCGCTACGAATTCCCCTTGGCAGCCTTAGCTATTGTAGACGGAGGTCACGTACGTGTAGGCTTCGAAGACAACGTGTATCTATCGAAGGGCGTATTGGCCAAGTCGAATGGCGAGCTAGTAGAGAAGGTGGTGCAGATAGCACGCATCTTCGGTCGCGAAATCGCTAGCCCAGCAGAGGCTCGTACCATCTTGGGCCTAAAGCAACTCTAATAGCCATAAGAGGCAATAATAGAAAAGAAAAGGAAACTTAAACAAGCAGAATACAAGAATAAACCTATGCAAAAGAAAGGAAATAAGTACGGAACGCACCGTGTGCTCGAGCCACAGGGAGTACTACCACAGCCAGCGAAGAGAATCGACAATAACATGGACGAAATCTATGACAATGAAATACTCATAGACGTTCAGACACTCAATATCGACTCGGCAAGCTTTACGCAGATCGAGGAGCAAGCTGGTGGCGACAAAGCAAAGATTGCCGAAATCATGCTCGGCATAGTAGCAGCACAAGGCAAGCACCGCAATCCTGTAACCGGTTCGGGTGGTATGCTATTGGGTACAGTAGAGAAGATTGGCGATGCTCTAAAGGGCAAAATCGACCTCCAAGAAGGCGACAAGATCGCTACCCTCGTATCGCTCTCACTTACTCCGCTGCGTATCGACAAGATCAAGGATATTCGCCCCGATGTAGACCAAGTAGATATTGATGGTAAGGCGATCCTATTCGAAAGCGGTATCTATGCCAAGATACCAAGCGACCTACCCGAAAAACTCGCACTCTCGGCACTCGACGTGGCTGGTGCTCCTGCACAAACAGCCAAGCTAGTGAAGCCCGGCGATACTGTCCTCATCATCGGTGCGGGTGGTAAGAGTGGTATGCTCTGCTGCTACGAAGCCAAAAAGCGCGCTGGCGTTACTGGTAAGGTGATTGGCTTGTGCCACTCGCAGAAGAGTACAGACCGCCTGAAGGCTCTCAACTTGGTAGACCATGTATTCTCGGCCGATGCTACGAAGCCTGTAGCTGTAATGGAAGAAATCGAACGCCTTACCAATGGCGAGATGGCAGACGTTACCATCAACAACGTAAATATCACCGACACAGAAATGACAAGCATACTCTGTACCAAAAATACAGGTCTTGTTTACTTCTTCTCGATGGCTACAAGCTTTACAAAAGCAGCCCTCGGTGCAGAAGGTGTGGGTAGCGACGTAACGATGATAGTAGGTAATGGCTACACAAAGGGTCATGCCGAAATCACACTACAAGTGCTACGCGAAAGCGAAGCGCTACGTAAGGTATTCACCGAGCTTTACGCTTAATAGGGGAGAGCAGAGATAAGCTGTATAGAGTATCACAGCCCCTTTGTAAAAAGCAATTGATTATGGCAATAAGTAGAAAAGACTATTACTTCCCCGAGGTGAGCCAAGAGGATTGGAACAATTGGCACTGGCAAGTGCGCAATCGTATCGAGACGCTCGATCAGCTCAAGAAGTATGTAAAGCTTACACCCGAAGAAGAAGACGGTGTAAAAGAATCGCTCAAGATGTTGCGTATGGCTATTACGCCTTACTACCTCAGCTTGATTGATCCCAAAAATCCCGAATGTCCCGTGCGTAAGCAGGCGATACCTACACATCAGGAACTCATACAGACAAGTGCCGACCAAGAAGACCCACTGGCCGAAGACGAAGACTCGCCCGTGCCAGGGCTTACGCACCGCTATCCAGATAGAGTGCTATTCTTGATCACAGACAAGTGCGCCATGTATTGCCGCCACTGTACGAGACGCCGCTTTGCTGGGCAGAAAGACGACTCGTCGCCTCGCGAACGCATAGACCGCTGTATCGAGTATATCGCCAAAACGCCTAGCGTGCGCGACGTACTACTATCGGGTGGCGATGCGCTCTTGGTAAAAGACGAGACCATCGAATATATCCTGCAGCGCCTGCGCGAAATCCCTCACGTAGAGGTGATTCGCTTTGGTAGCCGCACACCTGTAGTGATGCCACAACGTATTACTCAGGAGCTGGTAGATATGCTCAAGAAGTATCACCCCATCTGGCTCAACACACACTTCAACCACCCCGACGAGATTACTCCCGATGCGGTGGCTGCCTGTGAGAGACTAGCCAATGCGGGTATTCCTCTGGGCAATCAGTCGGTGCTCTTACGTGGAGTGAATGACTGCCCCAAGATCATGAAGCGTCTGGTGCACCAGTTGGTGAAGATGCGTGTGCGTCCATACTATATATATGTATGTGACCTCTCGATGGGTATCGGCCACTTCCGTACACCTGTATCGAAGGGAATCGAGATCATCGAAAACCTACGCGGACATACATCGGGCTACGCCGTACCTACCTTCGTGGTAGATGCTCCTGGTGGTGGAGGTAAAATCCCAGTGATGCCAAACTACATCGTATCGCAATCGCCACACCGTGTGGTACTGCGCAACTACGAAGGGGTGCTCACTACCTATACCGAGCCAGAAAGCTATGTAGAAAGCTGCCATTGCCCCGACTGCGAGGCCGATGCAGCCGTAGAAGGTGTAGCAGCACTGAGTGGCGGTAAGCAGTTGGCTATCGAGCCATCGAAGCTTGCCCGTAAACAACGCAACTTGAAAGAGTAAGTGTAATATGGTCGGCTTGCGAGCAGTCGTTTTCTGCTCGCAAGCTGGCTTTTTTGCGAAGCCAATTAACGAAGCGAAGAGCCAATGCCTTTTGTAGATGATATTCGCCGCTGCCAGAGTGTTGCCATCGTAGGGATGGAGAAAAACACGGGCAAGACAGAAACGCTCAACTACATCATCGCACGGCTCAAAGAGTACGAGCATCACTTGGCGCTTACGTCGATAGGGATCGATGGTGAGCGACGCGACCAAGTAACGCAGACCGACAAGCCCGAGATAACGCTGCACGAAGGGGTACACTTCCTGACTTCCGAGCAGCACTACCTACAAAAGCGTTTGCTCGCATCGATCGTAGATGTGAGCGAGGAGGAGACTGCTCTCGGCAAGCTGGTTACTGCGCGAGCATTGGAGCAAGGCAAAGTATTGCTATCGGGGCCTTCGACTACGGAGGGACTGAAACGATTCTTGGCGCGTATGCCCCAACATGGGGTGCAGACCACCTTGGTCGATGGTGCACTCTCGAGGCTCAGCCTTGCCTCGCCTCTCGTGAGTGAAGCGATGGTATTGGCTACAGGTGCTGCTCTAAGCATCAACGTAGACGAATTGGTGCGTCGCACAAAGAGTGTCTATCAGCTCATCTCGCTCAGACAACCCAGCGAGGAGCTGATCGAGAAGCTCGCGGGAATTGAGCAGGGGCTGTGGGCTATCGATGCCGACGGCCATTTGCACGATCTGGGCATCCGATCGGCACTTATGATAAAGCCAAGCAATAGGCACCTGCTATCGGAGCATGGGCAGACGCTCTATGCTGCTGGCGCTGTCAACGATAAGATGCTCGAGTATATCCGCCTCACGGGCCAGCAGATGAAGCTGATAATCCGCGACTTTACCCGCGTTTTTGCCGAGCCTAAGAGCATCGACCTCTTTTTGCAGAGCGGGATGCAGCTAGAGTCGCTCTATGCCAGTAGCTTATTGGCTGTAACGATCAACCCCTTGGCACCTACGGGCTACCGTATCGAGTCGCAGCTACTGCGCTCGAAGCTCGAGACTGCTTTGGGTATACCTGTATATAATGTAAGGGACTTGGCGAGCCACTAAGGCAGCATACAGTCTTTTGTGATATTTCTCTCTCGAGGGAAAAACGGAAAGAAGGATAAACGAAGTGAACCTAAGAACCCAGCTAGCTCATGTGAGCGGACTGCGCTACGTGCTCGAGCAACTCGAGCTTAGCTCGTCTGCTGCAAGGCAACATCTTATGGAGCAGCCTTGGCTTGTCGATGCTGCTGCTATCGAGCAGAGCCTCGCTGTCGTGTCTGCCGCTTTAGCTTATCGTGGCGATGCCGATAAGCTAAAGGTGATTGCTGAGATCGAGCTGCAATTGAGCTCGCTTCGTGAGGTTAGTAGCTCGATAGATCTAATAGGAAGTACGCTCATACCGAGCGATGTGGATCTCTTCGAAATCAAGCACTTGGCACAGCTCACAGAGCGGCTATCGCAGCTGATGCATGCGCACGAGATCGTTGGTCTTTGCCAAGAGCTGCCCGACCTCACTGCCCTTATTGCCATCCTCGATCCCGAGTCGAAGGGTGTCGATGAGTTTTATATCTACGACGCCTATTCGCCTCAGCTTAGAGAGCTGCGAAAAGAGCTGCGCCAAGCCGGTGTGGAGGAGTCGCTACAACGAAAAATCCGCCTGAGCTGCATGCAGGAGGAAGATCGGATCCGTAAAGATCTTTCCGAACAATTGAGCCCGTATCGTACAGAGCTTATGCATGCCTTGCTACAGCTCTCTCAGCTCGATATCGTGCTAGCCAAAGCCAAGCTTGCCGAGTCTGGCTCTTGGTGTAGACCTCAGCTCCACGAGCAGTGCACGAGCTACGAGGCACTTTGGCATCCCGAGCTGAAAGCCGTGCTAGAGGCTAGAGCCGAGCAGTTTCAGGCTGTTGATATCGCCATGCCTCAGGCACCTACGCTTATTACAGGCGCCAATATGGCGGGCAAAACGGTATTGCTGCAGAGTGTAGGTCTAGCTCAGACCCTCTGCCAGTTTGGCTTTTTCGTGCCAGCAGCTACTGCCAGTATCGTACCTGTAGAGGCTGTGCTATACTCTATAGGCGATGCGCAGAGCATCAGCGACGGACTCTCTTCATTTGGGGCAGAGATGCTCCGCCTATCGGCTATCATCGATAGCGTAGAGCAGGGCAGTCGTATTTTGGCTCTCATAGACGAGCCAGCCCGCAGTACCAATCCGGTAGAGGGAGTGGCTATTGCTTCTGCCATCTTGCAGCTCTTGGCCCAAAAGTCGGTACGTGCGCTCATCGTAACGCACTATAGCCGCATACGTGTAGGACAGCCCGTGCGCTGCCTGCAGGTAAAAGGATTCCGGGAAGAACTACTCACTCATCCTCTGAATCTGAATAAACTCAATCGCTGCATCGATTATTCATTGCACGAGCTCGAACACGACGAGGTGCCGCGCGAAGCAATCCGAATAGCAGAGATCTTGGGTGTAAACAGCCAGCTATTGCAGCTGAGCCGTGCATACATAGACAAAAACACAAACACAGACACAGAATAACTGAAGTATCGAATACTTAATATGCAAAAAAGTAAAGTAGGGATAGATTTTACGAAAGTAGAATATGCGCGTGGCGTAGCTCGCGATATTGCTGCCGATGTGCAGCAATTTGTGGATAGATACACTACCGTTGCCGTAGAGCGTACCTTGTGCCGTTTGTTGGGCATTGACAATGTCGACGAAAATGGAGTACCTCTACCCAACGTATTGGTAGACTATCTGAAAGAGAAAAATATGTTGGAGCATGGTGCACTCTTCTTTTTGGCCAATGCTATCAAGGAGACGGGCAAGGAGCCACAGCAAATTGCCGAAGAGGTGGCCAAGGCCAAACTAGATATTTGTGCGTTGCCCTTCTGCTCGAAAGAGGAAGTGGCAAGCATCTTGGCTCCATATATCCAGAAAGGAATGCAGCGCATTGCAGACAATCGCAAGCGTCGCGAAAACTATATTGCCACCATCGGTGAGGGGCCAAAGCCTTATCTCTACGTGATCGTGGCTACGGGAAATATCTATGAAGATGTGGTGCAAGCCCGTGCAGCTGCACACCAAGGCGCAGATATTATAGCCGTAATCCGTACTACGGGGCAAAGCCTCCTCGACTATGTGCCCTATGGTGCTACTACCGAGGGCTTTGGAGGTACTTATGCCACGCAAGAAAACTTCCGCATCATGCGTAAAGCCCTCGACGAAGTGGGCGAAGAGGTGGGCCGTTACATCCGCCTTTGCAACTATTGCTCTGGCCTATGTATGCCCGAGATCGCAGTGATGGGTGCCCTCGAAGGACTCGACGTGATGCTCAATGACGCACTCTATGGTATCCTCTTCCGCGATATCAATATGCAGCGTACCCTCGTAGACCAGTATATGAGCCGCGTTATCAACGGCTTTGCAGGGGTTATTATCAATACAGGCGAGGATAACTACCTCACTACGGCCGATGCTGTAGAGGAGGCTCATACCGTATTGGCTTCCGATCTGATCAATGAGCAGCTGGCCTTCATGGCTGCACTGCCCGAAGAGCAGATGGGGCTGGGACACGCCTTCGAGATGGATCCAGAACTCGAAAATGGATTCCTCTACGAGCTGGCTCAAGCACAGATGACCCGCGAAATTTTCCCCAAGGCTCCCCTTAAGTACATGCCTCCTACGAAGTTTATGACCGGAAATATCTTTAGAGGTCATATCCAAGATGCCCTTTTCAATATGATCGGTATCTGGACTCAGCAGGGACTGCAGCTACTCGGTATGCCTACCGAAGCGATCCATACACCTTTTATGAGCGACCGCTACCTCTCGATCGAAAACGCCAAGTATATCTTCTCGAATATGAGAAATATCGGCAATGAAGTCGAATACAAAGAGGGTGGGATCATTCAGACCCGTGCCCGCGAAGTGCTCGACAATACGATCGTACTGCTCGATCGTATGCACGATGAGGGACTCTTCTCGGCTCTCGAGAAGGGAATCTTTGGCAACGTAAAGAGACCAAAGAATGGTGGTAAGGGATTGAGTGGCGTTACCCCAAAGGGAACACACTACTACAATCCTACGATCGAACTAATGAAAAGCTTTAACATGGAGGGAAAACTATGAGCGGAGGATTATATTCAACAGAAGACAAAGCGTTCGATCAGGAACTCGATTTAGAACGCATCAAGCCTTATGGCGATACGATGAACGATGGCAAGGTACAGCTTAGCTTTACGCTGCCAGTACCCGATGGAGCCGAGGCGATAGAGGCTGCCAAGAGCTTGCTCAAGCAGATGGGCTTGCAAAATCCACAGGTGGTCTTTACACGCGAGCTAACCAAAGGGTTTACATTCTTCAACTGCTATGGAAGCTGCGAACATACAGTAAACTATAGCAGCATCTACGTACCCAAGGTCGAATCGACCAAGATGGATATGGTAGAGACTGACGATTTTATACGCGAACGCATCGGTCGTAAGCTGGTAGTAGTGGGTGCAAGTACGGGTACCGACGCCCATACGGTAGGTATCGATGCGATTATGAATATGAAGGGCTTTGCCGGACGCTTCGGACTCGAGCGCTACGAAATGATCGATGCTCACAACCTTGGTAGCCAAGTGCCCAACGATGAGTTTATCGCTAGAGGAATCGAGCTCAATGCCGATGCCTTGATCGTATCGCAGACAGTAACTCAGAAGGATGTGCACGTAAAGAACCTCATCGAGCTAGTCGAACTGATGGAGGCAGAAGGCCTTCGCGAGAAGATGTTGCTCATCTGTGGTGGTCCACGCATCTCCTACGAGCTAGCCAAAGAGCTAGGCTATGATGCTGGCTTTGGTGCCAATACTTATGCCGATGACGTAGCCTCGTTCATCGCACAAGAGATGGAAAAGAGAACAAATACAAACAAATAAATATATAGTCTAACATGGATAAAAACCAAATTAGAGAGGTGATAGCCCGTCGTGTGGCTCTCGAACTCAAGGATGGTGACGTGGTAAACCTGGGTATTGGCTTGCCAACCCTCGTGCCTCAGTACCTTAGTAAAGACGTAAGCGTAATGCTTCAGTCAGAAAACGGACTTATCGGAATGGCTTCCTTAGAAGAAGGCGCAGAGCCAGATCCCGACCTGGTAAATGCTGGTGGAGCGCCTATCAGTACGGTGCCAGGTGCAGCCACTTTCGATAGCGCCATGTCATTTGCTATTATCCGTGGCGGACACGTAGATGTAAGTGTGCTGGGTGCCTTGCAGGTAGATGAAGAGGGCGACCTCGCCAACTGGCTCATCCCTGGCAAGATGGCTCCAGGAATGGGAGGGGCCATGGACCTATTGGTGGGTACACGTAAGGTGATCCTTGCGATGGAACATACAGCCAAAGGCAAACACAAGATCATGAAAAAATGTAGCCTGCCTCTCACAGCCAAGGGGCAAGTGGATATGATCGTAACAGAAATGTGCGTAATAGAAGTACGTAAAGGACAAGGCTTAGTAGTAACCGAGATGCACCCCGAATTTACGCGCGAGGATATCATCGCTGCTACGGATGCAACATTGCATTTTGCCGAAGAAATTGTACCTATACGTCAATAATCAACCAATATCTATTAATTTAAAAAAATCGAATGAACTTTTCAACAACACCCCAGGAGATTCTTTTCTTGGAGATGATCCGAAGTTTTGCCGAGAAAGAGGTAAAACCATTGGCTGCAGAGATAGACGAGCAAGAGCGCTTCCCTATCGAGACAGTGAAGAAGATGAGCGAAATCGGTCTGATGGGTATCCCATTCCCCGTAGAGTACGGAGGTGCTGGCGGTACCAACACGATTTACTCTATGGCCGTCGAAGAGCTTAGTCGCGTATGTGCTACCACTGGCGTGGTACTATCGGCTCATACGTCGCTCTGTGCTGCTCCTATCTACGAGCATGGCACCGAAGAGCAGAAGCAAAAGTACCTGCCCAAGCTCTGCTCGGGCGAGTGGATCGGGGCCTTTGGACTCACCGAGCCCAATGCGGGTACCGATGCTGCAGCGCAGCAAACATTTGCCGAGCCCGATGGCGACAACTACATCATCAATGGCAATAAGATCTTTATTACCAATGCCGAGTATGCTCATGTTTATATCGTATTTGCGATGACAGACAAGAGCCAGGGCACACGTGGTATCTCGGCCTTTATTGTCGAAAAAGGAACACCTGGCTTCTCGATCGGTAAGAAAGAGCTCAAGCTTGGTATTAGAGGTTCGGCTACCTGCGAATTGATTTTCGAAAACTGCATCGTACCCAAAGAAAATCTCTTGGGACGTGTCGGTGGCGGATTCAAGGTGGCTATGCAAACGCTCGATGGCGGCCGTATCGGTATCGCTTCGCAGGCTCTTGGTATTGCCCAAGGTGCCATGGACGAAACGGTGAAGTACACCAAGGAGCGTAAGCAGTTTGGTAAGAGCATCGCCAAGTTCCAAAACACGCAGTTCCAGCTTGCCGACCTACAGTGTCGTATTGCTGCCTCGCGCCTACTCATCCGTCAGGCTTCGTGGAAGAAAGACCAGAAGATGCCTTATTCGCTCGAAGCTGCTCAGGCCAAGCTCTATGCTGCCGAGACGGCGATGGATATGACTACCAAGGCCGTTCAGTTCCATGGCGGCTATGGCTATACCCGCGAGTATCCCGTAGAGCGTATGATGCGCGACGCCAAGATTACAGAGATTTATGAAGGTACCAGCGAGGTTCAACGCATGGTAATTGCCGCTAACCTATTAAAGTAAAAGCAAATCAGTATGAAAATAGTAGTTTGTATCA
>CAZHWP010000056.1:0-14540 GCA_964535945.1 uncultured Porphyromonas sp. | reverse complement strand
GGTATAATATACCAGCTTATTTTAGCTATTAACTACGCATTTATCGGATGAACCGCTAGAGTTCACGAGACTATTTATGCTAAGTCTGCGCTTTTACCTCACAAATGTAAGGAATAAAAGGCAAAATAATAACGTTTTTTGTAGAAATGCACCTAAAGATAAGTATCGATCTTCCTGCTCTGGAGTGATAGTGTGCATGCTCTTTGTTTTAGCTGCCTGAGCTTTTTCTTGGAGGAGCTTGTTGCACGGTGGCAATTTGTTGCCTTGCTTTCAGCATACGGGCTTGCAACTCATCCATCGTGCAAAGTAGCCAATTTATTTCATCAATTGATGAGACTGGCACTCCGTGCAATAATCTACTGGAGAATCGAAAAGAACTTCGACAAGCTCTTGCGGAACCTTTTGCAGGCTTTTCGGCTTGTTTATAGTCGCTTGTGTCCTTTACCTTTCTAAGTGCCTAGTAGGTCTCTTTTATTTCGTATTTTTGCATGCGATGTAGCTCAAGTAGCTATACCAGATGAGAGTTAGCTGCAGAAACATATTTATAACGGGATGAACAAAGTACCCATCAAGCGCCTTTACACCTTTATGTTGCAGAGCTTTTTGCCTCTGCTGCTGATGACTTTTGCCATCTGCTGGTTTGTGGTGCTCTTGCAGTTTCTGTGGAAGTATGTCGATGACATGGTTGGCAAGGGGCTTAGCATCACTGTCTTGGCGCAGATGATGTACTATGCTGCTATGAACTTGGTGCCAATGGCCTTGCCCCTCGGTGTGCTGCTCGCCTCGCTCATGTGCTTTGGCAATATGGGTGAGCGGCTCGAGCTGCTAGCAATGAAGTCGGCTGGAGTGCCACTCTATCGGATCATGAAGCCGCTATTCTTCTCGGCCGTGGCCTGTGCCGTGGGCTTGTTTTTCTTCCAAAATCACTACATGATCCATTCGCAGGTCAAGTTTTATACCATCCTCTACTCGGCACGCCGAGCGGCTCCCGAGCTCGATTTGCCCGAGGGTGCATTCTACAACGATATCGCTGGCTATAGCCTCTATGTAGATAAGAAAAATCGTGAGACTGGGATGCTCTATCGCATGATGATCTACGATCACTCGGGAGGCTTTGGTAAGTCTCGAATCATAGTGGCAGATAGTGGGCAGATGACGATGGATGCCGGCAAAACCTTCCTAACGCTCAAGCTCTACTCGGGCGAAAACTTCGAGAATCTGCGCAAAGAAAACTTCTCGGCTGGTGGCGAAGTTGCCCTTACACCCTATCTGCGAGAGCGCTTCAAGCAAAAAGAGATCGTAATCCCATTCGACGCCAACTTCAATATGCTCGACGAGGGCGAAATGCGCCGCCAGTATGTAGGCAAAAACCTAGCCGAGCTAGGAGCCGTAATAGATAGTACCAGCCGAAGGGTAGATAGTGTGTCGCGTACCAATATCTACAACCATTATGTGATGGTCAATGCCGCCCGCTACGAGGGTAGTTATCTTTCGCCTTTCGAGGAGGCTCCAGAGGCTGTAGAGTACAGAGAGCAGATGCAGCAGGCTGCCTTGAGACAGAATTACACCTTAGACAGTCTGAGGCGATACACCGACCTCGACCGACAGCTCCGTGCCAACAAACGCGCCCTTGAGCGCCTAAGCCGCGAGCGAAACGACTGCTCGCTCATGCGCGACTACTACGAAGCCGAAGCCTCGTACTACCGTAGCAATACACAGGAGTGGCATAGCAAGTTTACCTATCCCGTAGCCTGCATCATATTCTTCTTTATCGGAGCTCCGCTAGGAGCTATCATCCGTAAAGGAGGTATGGGTACACCGATCATTGCCTCGGTGCTACTTTTCGTTTTTTATTATATGATCAATACCTTTGGGGTGAAGATGGCCAAGACGGGCGAGCTCGAAGTGTGGCAGGGTATGTGGCTGAGCACAGGACTGCTGCTACCACTGGGGATATTCCTCACCTACAAAGCCACACGCGACTCCAATACGCTCAACCTCGATGCCTATGCCAATGTGCTGAAGCGACTCTTTGGACGCAAGCAGTCTCGTATCATTCAGCCGAAAGATCTATTGATAAATGAGGCCGATTATACTATAGGTATGCAGATGCTAAGGGAGCTTAACGTCAAAACAAGTGAGCTATTAGAGGGCAGATTGATGCAAGCTTCGCTACCCTTGATGTGGATTTATGGTGCTGAAAACAGAGACTTAGACGACTTGCACAAAAAGAGTGAAGCTGCTATCGAATACCTCAATAATAGCAACGATATCTTGCTGCTAAGCAAGCTCATGGATATGCCTATTCTGCCCCGTGCATTCTCGCGCTGGCTACCAACGAAGCCCTACTTGGGAGTAGGCATCGCACTCATACTGCCACTCTCGCTACCACTACTGCTCTACCTCTATTGGAGGCGCAAGCAGGTGAAGCAAGAGCTCGAGGCGCAACTACGTGCCCTCGATGAG
The DNA here is from genome assembly GCA_964535945.1 of uncultured Porphyromonas sp. Taxonomy (GTDB): domain Bacteria; phylum Bacteroidota; class Bacteroidia; order Bacteroidales; family Porphyromonadaceae; genus Porphyromonas. Next base: position 12,074 of record CAZHWP010000056.1, on the reverse strand, counting down.
CTACAAGAGATCGTGGCCAAGAAAACAGAAACAAACAAAAAATAAATAGAATGGAAAAATTTCAATTAGACAGTATTGAGTCTGCTCTAGAAGATTTCAAAGCTGGTGAGTTCGTAATCGTGGTGGACGACGAAGATCGTGAGAATGAGGGCGACTTCATTATTGCTGCCGAGAAAATTACACCCGAGAAGGTCAACTTTATGATGAGTCGTGGCCGTGGGGTACTGTGTGTACCTATCACCGAAGATAGAGCTGCTCAGCTCGAGCTGGGCATGCAAGTAAGCGACAATACATCGGTACACGAAACTCCATTTACAGTTACAGTCGACCGCCTCGGAAGGGGCTGTACTACCGGTGTCTCTATGCACGATAGAGCCGAAACTATACGCTCGCTAGCCGATCCTACTACCCTGCCTACAGACTTGGCTCGCCCAGGACACGTATCGCCACTGAGGGCGAGAAATAGGGGCGTGCTACGTAGAGCAGGACATACCGAAGCAGCGGTCGATCTGGCCAGACTGAGTGGCTTGCAGCCCGTGGCAGCCCTTATCGAGATCATCAATGAAGATGGCACGATGGCTCGCCTACCACAGCTCATGGAGGTAGCCAAGGAGTACCAGATGAAGATCATCTCGATCAAAGACCTCATAGCCTATCGCCTGCGTACAGAGAGCCTTGTGCTCAGTGGTACGAAGGTGCGTATGCCTACACACTTCGGCGACTTCGATCTGATCCCATTCTTGCAAAAAAGCAATGGACTAGAGCATATCGCCCTGATAAAAGGCGAGATCGAACCTGGCGAGCCGGTGCTGGTACGTGTGCACTCGAGCTGCGCTACGGGAGATATCTTTGCTTCGATGCGCTGCGAGTGCGGTCAGCAACTGCACAAATCGATGGAGATGATCGAGCAAGCTGGCAAGGGGGTAGTGGTGTACCTCAATCAAGAAGGTCGTGGTATAGGCCTGATGGAGAAAATGAAGGCCTACAAGCTGCAAGAGGAAGGAATGGATACCGTCGATGCCAACCTGCATCTGGGGCACTCGGCAGACGAACGGGACTATGGCGTGGGGGCGCAAATACTACGCTCGCTAGGAGTAAGCAAGATGAAACTTATCTCAAACAATCCTGTGAAGCGCATCGGCCTCGAAGCATTCGGCCTCGAAGTGGTGGAGAATATTCCTATCGAGATCGAACCCAATAAATACAACCAAACTTACCTCAAGACCAAAAAAGAACGTATGGGGCACTTGCTCCGCAAAATAAAGTAATAAGCCGAGTCGCTCACTGGATTATGAAAAAGATATTCGTTGTACTCCTCTGCTTGCTCGTGCAGATGGGCTATGGGCAAAAGCTTCAGCCTCTGCTCGATTGGCACCAAGCTAAGTTTAGTCTCTTCATTCACTACGGCCTCTACAGTCTGCCAGCTGGCTACTGGGATGGCGAGAAGGTGGAGCAAGGCTATAGCGAGCAGATCTACTCATTTGCCAAGCTCAATCGGGAGCAGTATGCCCAGCTACTGCCTCGCTTTAAGGCCGAGAAGTGGAATGCCGACGAAATTGTAAGTCTCGCCAGTGAAGCGGGTATGAAGTCGGTAGTGATGACAGCCAAGCACCACGATGGCTTTTGTCTTTACCGATCGGATCATACAGATTATAATGTCTATGATGCCACTCCTGCCAAACGTGATTTGCTTGCCGAGCTTGCTCAGGCTTGCCGCAAGAAAGGGATGCATATGGGCATCTATTTTTCCTTGATCGATTGGCACTTCCCCGAGGCCAGTCCCCTGAGTCCTCACAATGCCGATGCCATCACGCCTGCACATCACCAATACAACCTGAGGCAGGTGGAGGAGTTGCTGACGAGGTATGGAAGCATCAGCGAACTGTGGTTCGATATGGGATCTCTTACACCCGAGCAGAGTCGCGAGCTCTACGAGCTGGTGCATCGCTTGCAGCCCAACTGCATGGTAAGTGGCAGACTTGGAAACGATTATGCCGACTTTGCTGTGATGGGCGACAATGAACTGCCCAGCGAAAAGCTACTGCTGCCCTGGCAAACAGCTGCATCGATGTTTAAAGAAACCTGGGGCTACCGCCAGTGGCAGGAGCGTGGCTCGGCCAAGGCCAAAGCTTGGGAGAAATTCGAAGAGCTCATCCAGGTAGTGGGTCGTGGGGGTAACTATCTACTCAATGTAGGGCCTCATGGCAACGGATCGGTGATCCCATTCGAGCGTGAAGTGCTGGCAGAGATGGGGACTTTGATGCAACAGTTTGGCGAGGCTTTGTACGCTAGCGAGGGTAGCCCCTTTGCAGAGATCCAGCCCTATGGCGAGTTTACACGTAGAGGCAATACCCTGTACCTTTTCTTGCACCAAGATTACTACGATAAGGTGATCAAGCTTCCCATCAAAGGGGCCCATCTCGATATGGTAGGCAACCTAAGCAACAACGCTCAGATAAACCTCAATGTGCAAGACGATTATGTGCAAATGAGTGTGGCGGGAAAGTATCGCTTGGGAGAAGCCTTTCATGCCGTCGAACAGCCTTATATGCTCATCTCCTTCGAGTTTGAAGAAGATGGCTCTCCTTGGCAGCAACTCATGCTTAGCGAAGAGCCATCGGCCCAGCATTACCCCTTGCATGTAGGCAACTCGGAGCGGCTCTATGCTCATAGTAGCTGGGATTACTATTCGGGCTTCAAGAGCATTATCGCTATGCAGTGGCGCATGAATGAGCTTCCTACGAAACTTTGCTATAGCGAGCATGAACGTGGGCAAAAGCTCTGGCTCGAAGTGAACGGCAAACTACAAGAGCTCAAGCTCGATGCTGGCACAAAGCAAAAGTTCGTAGTCGATCAAAGCAAAGTCCATTATGCTACGCTTTATGGTCGTAGGGTGGGGGGCGTCTTTGGTTATCTGCCCGAGGCGATGCTCGGCGAGGAGCCGATCGACTTTACTAATGGCTGGGAGACCTGCCCGCAAGGGGCTTTGGAGCGAGAGGCTTCACCCATCTATTCGTACCTGTTGGCACAGGAGATTGAGTGTGATGAAGCGCTCATCGTGCCGTGCAAACTTTATTACGGCAATGGCGTTTACGTAAGCCTCAATGGCAAGCAGATCAATGCCGTATTGGAACGTGAGCCTCGTCAGGATCAGGAATTACTCTTGCAACTGCCACTTAAGAAGGGCAAGAATAGGCTACTTATCCGCTACTTCAATCGCTTTGAGGATAAGCTACGCTACGGCATCAAGTGGGAAGAGTCGTATGAAACTTATACGATGGAGCTCGACCCCAAGCTAATGCCAGCCACATCGGAGCCAGGTAGCTTAAATGTGCTGAAAGTGTCACGAGCCAATCCCGAGCTTAAGTCTCGACCACTTAATAGGCCCAATCTAAGACTCTTGGAATAATAGCTACTGAGCCAAGGGGCTGAGTGATGAAGTAAATTGCCGTTATACCAAGCTCTCCGTTGCAGAATGCTTATCTTTGTAGGGAACGAGTGGAGTCGCATCGACAGATTTTTGCGCTCCACTAAGCTTTAGCAATTATGGATGTAAAATCAATGCTATTTAAGGGTCTGCTGAAACGTAGGCTCAAGACAATCGAGAAGTTTGACACCGAGGCCGAAGCGATTCAGGCCCGCCAGCTAAAGCGCTTGATGCACGATGCCAAGCGTTGTAAGTTGGCAGAGGAGTACCGCTTCGATGAGATAAAGAACTACGAGACTTTTGCCGAGCGCTTACCGATCAGTCAATACGACGACCTAAAGGATTCGATTGCAGAGATGATGCATGGTTATGACAGCATCTTGCTACCTGGTCCTTGTACCTGGTATGCCAAGAGTAGTGGCACGAGCAACGATGTAAGCAAGTTTATCCCAGTGCCCTATCGACATCTGCACAACTGCCATTACAAAGGTGGGCTCGATTGCCTCTGCCTTTACCTAGCACAGAGACCAAATAGTAAACTGCTCCGAAAGAAAAGCCTGATACTCGGGGGCTCATTTAGCCCAGTCGAGAATGGACATGGCTCGCAAATGGGCGATCTCAGCTCCATACTCGTAGAGCATATGCCATTTTTTGCCGATCGGATGCGAGTGCCCTCGAAAGAGGTCTTGCTGATGGACGAATGGACCGAGAAGATGAAGGCCATCGTAGAGCAGGTGCACAATCAGCCAGTAGGAAGTCTCTCGGGGGTGCCATCGTGGATGTTGGTACTCATCAAAGACTTATTGAAATATAAAAACGTTAGCTGTCTGAGCCAGATCTGGCCAGACCTAGAGGTCTTCTTCCATGGAGGGATCTCATTCGAGCCATACCGACAGCAGTATCAGGAACTGATCAACTCGGATCGGATGCAGTATATCGAAACTTACAATGCCTCGGAAGGCTTTTTCGCTATCCAACCCGATCGTAATGAACAGTCGATGCTCCTCATGCTCGATTATGGTGTCTTTTACGAATTTATCCCCATGGATGAATTTCATACAGCCAATCCGCAAGCCATTCCGCTGCATGCAGTCAAATGCGATACCAACTATGCGATGCTGATAAGCACATTGGGAGGATTGCATCGCTATCTGATTGGGGATACCGTTCGCTTTACTTCTACCAAGCCCTACAAACTCATCATTACGGGACGTACCAAGAGCTATATCAACGCCTTTGGCGAAGAGCTGATGGTCGATAATGCCGAGAAAGCACTTGCTGCCGTGTCGGAAATGACCCAGGCTCAGGTGTCCAATTATACAGCTGCACCGCTTTTCTTGCACGAAGAGGGGAAGGGTAGGCACGAATGGGTGATCGAATTTGAGCGTGAGCCCAGCGGTGGCATCGAACTTTTTGCCGAGCTACTCGATGAGGAGCTACGCAAGCTAAACTCGGACTATAAGGCCAAGCGCTATGCCGATATGACTCTGCTGCCACTAACGATTACACGTGCCAGGCAAGGCCTCTTTCATCAATGGATGATGAAGCGAGGTAAACTAGGTGGGCAGCACAAGGTGCCACGTCTGTTCAACGATCGTACCTATGTCGATGATCTGATTGAACTCAACGGGGTCTGACAGCCAGACCCTTCACAATAATCGATGGCTGTAAATCTATAAATGACTTTATCATGGCAAAGAAAAACAATACTAAAAATACGAAATCAAGAAAAGACCTCAGACGGCAACGTGATATGCGCAAAACGCGCAGTCGTATGAGCCGCGACGATATGCAACAGGCTATCGTAGCTATACTGCAAAGCAATCCGCGTACTTTGGTCAACTATAAGCAGCTGGGGCATGCGCTCGAAATTACCGCCATGCCACAGAAAATGATGATAAGTGGTATATTGAATGACCTAAAGGACTCAAATGTAGTCGAAGAGGTGGAGCCAGGGAGGTTCCGCTTTCGCTCCGACAGCCTATTTGTGACAGGCAACTTCGTGCGTAGAGCCAATGGCTTTACCTGTGTCAATCCCGAGGATGGAAGCGAGGCAATCTATATCGACGAATACAGTACGGCTCACGCTCTCAATGCCGATAAGGTGCGCGTACAATTGCGTCCGATGAGGCAGCAACAGCGACAGCGCAACTCGGGTAAAGCGAGGCTTAGAGAGGGTTTTGTAGTAGAGATACTCGAGCGCAACAAGCAAAACTATGTGGGAGAGATCGTGATGAGTGGAAGCATGGCAAGACTCGTTAGCTACGATAAAGCACTCCCCGAAGATATTTTGATACCACTCGATAAGCTCAATAACGCTCGTGAGGGTGAGAAAGTAATCGTGCGGATCAATTCCTGGCCCGAAAATGCCAAGAAGCCGCTGGGAGAAGTGCTCGCCGTGCTCGGCAAGAAAGGCGATATGGATACAGAGATGCACGCTATCTTGGCCGAGTTTGGGCTACCATATACTTACCCCAAAGAGGTGGAAGAGGCTGCCGATAAGCTCAATGGAGACATAAGCAAAGTCGACGAAGCAGAGCGCGAAGACTTCCGATCGGTATTGACCCTTACAATAGACCCAGTCGATGCCAAAGACTTTGACGATGCGCTCTCGTTTCGTCTTATCTCCGAAGGACTCTATGAGGTGGGGGTACATATTGCCGATGTATCGCACTTCGTAAGCGAAGGAGATATCATCGACAAGGAGGCGTTCGATAGGGCTACGAGTGTCTATCTGGTAGATCGTACCATACCGATGCTGCCCGAACGTCTTTGCAACGAACTCTGCTCGCTACGTCCAGACGAAGATAAGTTTGGCTACAGTTGCATCTTCGAAGTCGATGACGAAGCTCAGGTAAAGGACTACCGTATCGTACGTACGCTGATCCGTAGCGACCGTCGCTTTAGCTACGAAGAGGCGCAGCAGATAATCGAAACAGGCGAGGGAGACTGCGCGGAAGCAATCCTAAAACTAAACGATCTGGCGCAGAAGTTGCGCCAGGCTCGATTCGATAATGGGGCTATCGCTTTCGAACGCAAAGAGGTACGCTTCGAACTCGACGAAAAAGGCAAGCCAATCGGGCTGATTGTGCGTGAGAGCAAAGAAGCACACAAGCTGATAGAGGAGTGGATGCTCATGGCAAATCGTACCGTTGCCAAACATATAGGTGAGCCACAAGAGGGCAAGAAAACTCGCACCTTTGTCTATCGTATCCACGACTTGCCCGATCAGGATAAGCTCGAAAATCTTTCCAACTTCATTCGCCCTATGGGCTATAGCCTTCGCGCTACAGGCTCGCAACTCGAGCTTAGCGCCAGCATCAATAAGCTCATGAGTAGCATACATAACAAACCCGAAGAGAACCTCATAGCTACTGTGGCCATCCGTGCCATGTCGAAGGCGATCTATTCTACTAGCAATATTGGACATTATGGCTTGGCTTTCCCTTTCTATAGCCACTTTACCTCGCCTATTCGTCGCTATCCAGACCTGATGGCTCATAGGCTACTTACGCGCTACCTGATAGAGAAGAAACCCAGTGTCGATGCCGATGAGTATGAAGAAAAGTGCCGCCATGCCTCCGATATGGAGCAGCTAGCAGCTACTGCCGAGCGAGAGTCGATCAAATACAAGCAGGTAGAATTTATGCAAGATCATCTGGGCAAGGTTTTCGATGGTGTGATTACTAGCGTTACAGACTGGGGCATTTATGTAGAGCTCAAAGAGAATATGTGCGAGGGTATGGTGCCACTACATACGATGGACGACGATTACTACGAGTTTGACGAAAAATCGTACAGCATCGTTGGCCGACGTACACACAAGCGCTACCAACTCGGCGATGCCGTATCGGTGCGTGTAGCGCAAGCCAACTTGGAGCGCAAGATCCTCGATTTCGAGATGTTATAGTCCTAAATGCTTTTGCCAGATAAGTAAAAAACAGAATGAAAAAAGTAAATATAACCATAGCTGCACTTAGCCTGCTCTTTATTATCGCTGCCATTATGGGCTACCCCAAGCAACGGATTGGAGCACAGGGCGAAGATCTGATGACCATCTATTGGGTGGTATGTTCGGTAGAGCTGCTCGTACTCATTGCTCTTTGGTGGGTGCTGAGGTATCGCCACAAAAAACGCCAAGAGCTCATAGAGCAGGGTAGAAACAGAGGAGGAGAGCAATGATGCAGCATTCAAGCAGCGAGCTACAGACCTACCCATTCCTTTTCGATGTAAAGTACAAAGAACTTATTTGGGGAGGCGATCGCATCCGCCAGTTCAAAGGCTTGGATCCAATCCCAGCCAAGATAGGCGAGAGCTGGGAGCTCTGTCAGGTGGGGGGCGAAGAGTCTGTACTCAGCAATGGTTCCCTAGCAGGGAAGAGTCTCGGCGAGCTAATCGAGCAGTTTGGTGCCCGACTGCTAGGGCATTCTGTATTGCAGCGTTATGGAGGCCGATTCCCCTTGCTAGTCAAGCTGATCGATTCGGAGCAAAACCTTTCCATACAGGTACATCCAGATGATGATCTAGCCATGCGACGCCATCAATCTTGGGGTAAAACAGAGATGTGGTACCTGATCGATGCCAAGCCAGATGCCAAAATCTATGTAGGTTGGAACGAGGAAATGAGCCCCGAAGCTTATACCGATGCCCTTACACAAGGTACGCTAGTAGAGAAATTGGCTAGCCACCAAGTGCAGGCTGGCGATGTCTTTTACTTGCCAGCAGGTAGGGTGCACGCCATTGGTGCAGGTTGCTTGCTTGCCGAGATTCAGCAGAGCTCCAATATTACCTACCGCCTTTATGATTATGGTCGCCGCGATGCCGAGGGAAAAGAGCGTGAGCTGCACACCGAACAGGCTCTGGAGGCCATCGATTACAGTAGCCAATCGGACTATCGCAGTCCCTTCAGCTTTCCTGGCGAGCCCGTCCAGAACTTGGTGCAAAGCCCCTATTTCCATACCAACCTTATTTGCATCGAGCACGCTATGGAGCAAGATCTAGCCAGTCGCGACAGCTTTAGCGTTTACATCTGCTTGGAGGGCGCTGTTACTCTCACAGATGATAGAGGCCATAGCCTACATCTATCGCAAGGGCAGACGGCTCTTATTGCTGCCGATGCCTGCAGCATCCACTTCGAAGCACATGGCGCATCGAAGCTCTTAGAATCCTATATTGAAACTTCTGCTTGAGTCTGCTACTTGGGCATACCAACGGTTTGGGTCAGTAGTACCTTCTTGTTTGCTGGTAGCTCGAGGAGTTCGGCAAGTACGGCAGGGTCGAAAAGTGCGCGAACGACTGTTGCTAAGCCTTCGGATGCGCAGAATAGATAGATGTTTTGCGATACAAATCCGAGGTCGATGTAAGCACTTTGTTCGTTGCTCGCTTTGTCGAGATCCGATACGAAAAGGATATTTACTGGTGCCGTTGCAACAAAGTCTTGCATACCAGCTTTGGCACGATGATCGCCTTTTTTCACCAAGATGAGTTTGTTTTCTTTGGCATCGTAGTTGTAAACACCTTTGGGTAGGATGACTGCCAGCTCAAGCTCTTGATTATCTCGAGAGGTGGGTGCCGTACGATTGGCTGGGCGATTAAAGCCGTTTGCTGCCCATAGTAAGTTTGAGAGAGTCTGTAGTGAAAGCTCTGTTTCTTGAAATTCGCGCTGCGACTTGCGAGCATTAAATGCCTCCATGATAGGTTTGCCACCCGTCTTGTTTGGCTCGGGAAGTTTGATGTTTTGTGCACAAGAACCAAACACTAAACTAAACAGGAATAAGAATGAAATGGATAATTTTTTCATGTCGATTTTTTATTAAGTTAAACGTAATCAAAACAAATATAACCATTTTATTCATACCAAGCCATACCTATTCCTTCGATGCCGAGCTTTGTAGTAGACTCAATCAGACTTACTCCGGATCTTCGTTGATATGTGCAGCCGCCTTTCGGTATTCGGTAGGAGTGAGTTGTACGAAGCTTTTAAACGTAGCGTAGAATGTTTGTGTACTACCAAATCCAGCATCTTCGCTTATGGTTGCTAGTCTGTGATTTGTATTTAGTAGCAGGCGCTTTGCTTCTTGCACTCGGTAGAAGTTTACATACTCTTTAAAACCTTTGTTTAGACGCGAGTTGATAGCTTCGGAGAGGTAAGAGCGGTTGGTATTAATAGCATTGGCTAGTTCGTCTATTTTGAGGGTAGGGTTGCGGTACATTTTCTGCTCTTCCATACATACTTTAAGCAAGCCCATCAGTTCGTTTATTTTTTCATCCGAAAGTCCATTTTCATTGGTCTTTTGCTCCTTTGTTGTGTTTGGTGCTAAGACGTGTGCAGTCATGTCTGCCAGCTCTTGATTCTGGCGAGCGATTGCCTTGTGCATTTTTAGTTTCTTGCGTTGAATGTAGAAGATAAATGAAAATGTCGTTAGCAATAGCACACAGACAGCTAAAAGGCCGTTGGTGGTACGCTTCTGATCGCTTAGTTTTAGTTCGCTATTGAGCAGAGCCAAGTCTTTCTTTTTCGTTTCGTATTCTGTTTGCAATTCTTGAATCGTAGCATATTTCTCCGAATTGAAGAGAGAATCTTTAAGCACTTGATTCTTTTTGAGGTATTCGTTTGCTACTTTATACTCTCCCGTCATCTCGTAGCTCACAGCCAGGTTGTCATAGATATTCATCAAGTTTTGGGCTTTCCCTTTTCGTTCGATGAGATCTAAACCTTCCAATGCAACCTGTTTGGCATGCGAGTAAAGGCCCATTGTTTGAAATATCGAGCTCTTTGCTACGATGCTGTGTATGATGCCAAGGGTGTCGGCAAATTCTCTTTTTATCTGCAGTGATTTCTCTTGCATTTCCAAGCTTTTGCTGTAGAGTTTTTGGTCGTTGTATATTTTACCTCTGCAGTTGTATATCGCACCTAAGGATTTCCGGATATTGGTAGCCAGAGCCAGCTCCTCTGCTTCGTCGAGTACTTGCAGAGCTTCGTCGTGCAAGTTTAGTTCGGCAAGTACAAATGCTCGATTGATTTTTATGGGCATCATGCGAGCGTAGTTTTTCTCGATGGTATACAAGCTGTCGGCACGTTCGAAGAGTCTTTTTGCCTTTTGGAAGTCTTGGAGTTCGAAGCTACAATTGCCCATATTCTGCAACGCGTTGCCTATGCTTTCATTGTCGTTGTCCTGCTCGGCTAGTTTGAGGGATTTGAGCAGATAGACCTGCGCCGAGTCGTACATTCCTTTGTGATAAAATGCCAGCCCAATGTTGTTCATTGTTCTGTTTTCGATCTGTCTGATCTCGTCTAGTCCCGCTGCGATTTCGTTGGCTTTTTTGTATAAGACGATAGCACTATCTGACAGGCCTCTTTTGCTTTTGTTTACTCCTAAGTTGACGTAGATATTCGCCTTCACAATCGAAGCTTCATTTTCCGAGTATAGATCGTTGGCAAGGCTATAGCAGCTATCGCTTTTGTCGAGCTCGCCGGCCATCGAATAGGTTGAGCCCATATCGCTTAGGAGCTCGGCTTCGAGCTGTGTGTCGTTTTCTTTACGAGCCATTTCGATGCTTTGAAGTTGGTAGTAGATCGCAGAATCGACATTGCTTTGCCAAAATGTCTTTGCCTTCTCTTGCAATACCTTTACCTCGGCATGCAATTGTTCGTTTGTTTTATCTCTGCTACACGCCGTCGAAAGAAAAAGGGGGCAGAGTGCAAGCATGTAGAGTATCTGTTTTGCCAGACCTTTTTGCCAAGTCTCGGATTGCGTAGCTAGCCGACGAAGTAAATTTGGGTGATTCAAAGCTCTCTTTTGAGTGGGTAAACTGGTTCGTATAGAGTTGTTTGTGAGCATAACTATTGCGTTAATTGATAGCAGTATATAGAGCTGTGTCGATTGCTTGCAGTGCGTAGACTAGGTCTGGCAATCGTAGAGCAGATCCCTGAATATTGTCAAACCGATAGTGTTTCGTGTAGCGATTTGTTTTACAAATAAAACAAAAATCTCTGTGGGTAGCAAGTGTTGTGGTAGATTGGGTTGTTGAATTTGCGAAATATCAAGCGCAAAAGCCCTTATTCGATGGCTGGCGCCGCTGCTTCTTCCACTCCATTGGCAGTAAGTGCTTTCAGAGCAGTTTCCACTTTCGACGTGTCTACATAGATATGCACCAGCTTAGCTTTTCCCCAGCGCACCACGGCTTTCATGATGCCATTGTTGGTATAGCTATCTATGCCTTCGGCCTTGACTGTATCTCGAAACTCCATGATCACCACAGTGTGCCAAGGGCCTCCCTGGATGATCATGTCTTGGATGAGAAACTGTGAGGGCAGAAGGCGCAGGAAACGCTGAAACCAGAGTTCTACTTTGGCTTTGTCGAAGCGCTCGCCAGCCAGGGCGTGCTTGCCTTCGAAGATCTGATGCACATCTGGAGCGTAGAGCTTCAGTAGGGGTTTGTAATTGCCTTTGCTAAACTCGGCAAAGCCGTCTGTAATCTTCTTTCGTAGGATGATTTTGTACGGATTCCAGTAGCAGCGTTTTATCGCTTTTGTATTTTCGTATTTCATGGTCGAGTGCGTTTATGGAGTCTCTTTTTGCGATAAATACAGGTTCATCCGATAAATGCGTAGTTAATAGCTAAAATAAGCTGGTATATTATACCT
>CAZHWP010000055.1:14275-14694 GCA_964535945.1 uncultured Porphyromonas sp. | reverse complement strand
GAATGACATCCGTTTTCAGTGCCGATGGAAAGAATATTCCATGCACTGTTATTGAAGTAGGTCCTTGCGTGGTTACTCAGCTAAAGACTATCGAGAAAGATGGTTATAGTGCCGTTCAGCTAGGATTTGGTGACATGAAAGAAAAAAATGTTACCAAGCCCCTAAGCGGCCACTTCAAGAAAGCTAGCTGTGACCCCAAGAGACACTTGGCCGAGTTCAAAGAGTTTGAACAAGAGCTTAGTCTGGGAGACGTACTCGATGTGAGCTTCTTTGAAGATGCTCACTATGTGGACGTAATCGGAACAAGCAAGGGTAAAGGTTTCCAAGGTGCTCTTAGACGATTGTGCTGACCATGTGTAGATTGACCTACACCACCAAATCCATGGCGTTTTACAACACCCTGAAAACCTTTACCTTTC
>CAZHWP010000055.1:0-14265 GCA_964535945.1 uncultured Porphyromonas sp. | reverse complement strand
GAGCACCTGGTGCAATTGGCGCTTGTTCATATCCAGCAAAGGTGTTTAAAGGTACACGTATGGCTGGCCAAATGGGTAACGAACGTGTAACGGTTCAGAACCTCGAAGTGATTAAGGTGATGCCAGAGTATAATATCCTCCTAGTGAAGGGTAGCGTGCCAGGGGCAAAAGGTTCAATCGTAATAATTGAAAAGTAATGGAACTTAGTGTATATAACATCAAAGGCGAGGATACCGGCAGAAAGGTAAACCTTGACGACGCTGTTTTCGCTATCGAACCGAATGATCACGCTATCTATTTGGATGTGAAGCATTTTATGGCCAACCAACGTCAGGGTACACACAAAAGCAAGGAACGCAGCGAAATGTCTGGTAGTACACGCAAGCTGATCCGTCAGAAAGGTGGCGGTGGTGCTCGTCGTGGTGATATCAATTCGCCCGTTTTGGTAGGTGGTGCTCGCGTATTCGGACCCAAACCACGCGATTATAGCTTCAAGCTAAACAAGAAAGTAAAAGCCCTAGCTCGCCGCTCGGCTCTTACTTATAAGGCAAAGAACAACGAAATTGTAATCGTAGAAGACTTCGCTTTCGAAGCTCCTCGTACGAAAAATTTCTTAGCTGTATCTTCAGCTCTAAAGGTTCAAGACAAAAAGTCGCTTTATGTATTGCCAGAAAACGATGGCAACTTTATGCTCTCTATGCGTAACGTGCCAAACTCGAAGATGATACTGGCTCGTAACTTGAATACATATGCCGTTTTGGACTGCAAGAGCTTAGTACTTACAGAAGGATCTGTTGCTGTTATTAACGAACTATTTAAGCAGAAGGAGGACTAAGAAATGGGAATCATCTTGAAACCAATTATTACCGAAAAGATGTCGGCAATAAGCGAAAATATGCCAGAACGCTACGCTTTTCGCGTGTCTCCTAAGGCGAATAAAATAGAGATTAAGAAAGCTGTAGAAGCAATGTATAATGTAACTGTAGAAGACGTTAATACGATGAGCTACGATGGTAAGCGCAAAAGCCGCTATACCAAAGGGGGCATGATTAATGGTAGGGTAGCAGCCTTTAAGAAAGCAATCATCACATTGCGTAAAGGCGATACAATCGACTTCTTCAGCAATATCTAAGAAAGTACAATGGGAATACGTAAAATGAAGCCCACAACACCGGGGCAAAGACATAAAATTATTGGTACCTTCTCTGAGATCACTGCAAGTGTACCAGAAAAATCTCTCGTTTTTGGTAAGACCAAATCTGGTGGCCGCAACAACTACGGTAAGATGACGATCCGTAACGTTGGTGGTGGACACAAGAAGAAATTCCGTTTTATTGACTTCAAGAGAACGAAAGATGGCATCCCAGCTACAGTAAAGTCTATCGAGTACGATCCAAACCGCTCGTCTCGTATTGCTTTGTTGTTTTATGCAGATGGCGAAAAGACCTATATCTTGGCTCCTGATGGGCTACAAGTAGGTCAGCAAGTGATCTCTGGCGAAGCAGCAGCTCCTGAAGTTGGAAATGCATTGCCTTTGGCAAAAATACCTGTAGGTACTATTATTCACAACATTGAGCTACGTCCAGGACAGGGTGCCAAAATGGTGCGCTCGGCTGGTACTTTTGCTCAGCTTACTTCTCGCGAAGGAACCTATGCAGTTGTGAGAATGCCATCGGGCGAAACTCGCCGTATCCTTTCGACTTGTAAGGCTACTATTGGTAGTGTAGGTAATTCGGATCATGCCCTCGAACAATCGGGTAAGGCTGGTCGCTCACGTTGGTTGGGCCGCAGACCACGCGTTCGTGGTGTAGCTATGAACCCTGTAGATCACCCAATGGGTGGTGGTGAAGGTCGCGCATCTGGTGGACACCCACGCTCTAGAAAGGGTCTTTACTCTAAGGGCTTGAAGACAAGAGCGCCTAAGAAGCACTCTTCGAAGTACATCATCGAGGGTAGAAAAAAGTAATTTGAATTAAACTGAAAAACTTATGAGTCGTTCACTAAAGAAAGGTCCCTATATCAATCTTAAGCTCGAGAAAAAAGTCTTGGCCATGAACGAAAGTGGCAAAAAGGCTGTGATTAAGACATGGGCAAGAGCATCGATGATATCGCCCGACTTCGTTGGGCATACCATAGCGGTGCATAATGGAAATAAATTTATTCCTGTTTTTGTAACCGAAAACATGGTGGGACACAAGTTGGGAGAGTTTTCTCCTACACGTTCGTTCCGTGGCCATGCCGGCAACAAGAAGAAATAATTCGGTTTGAATATTAACACTTCAGGAATCTGGACAAATTAAAGTATTAAGAACAATGGGTGCTAGAAAACATAATTCAGCCGAAGCTAGAAAAGAAGCCCTCAAGACACAATACTTCGCTAAACTTCGCAACGTGCCTACATCACCTCGCAAGATGAGACTGGTGGCAGACATGGTACGCGGAATGGAAGTGAATCGTGCTTTGGGAGTACTTAAATTCTCTAATAAAGAGGCAGCTGCTAGGGTAGAGAAACTACTCCGTTCGGCTATTGCAAATTGGGAACAAAAAAATGAGCGTAAGGCTGACGAAGGTGAGCTCTTTATTACGCGCATTTCTGTAGATGGAGCAGCCATGCTCAAGCGCATGAGACCAGCTCCACAAGGACGTGGATACCGTATTCGTAAGCGTTCGAACCACGTAACATTATTTGTGGATTCACTAACTAATAACGATAACAACTAACAGAGGATGGGACAAAAAATTAATCCGATAAGTAATCGTTTGGGAATTGTACGTGGTTGGGATTCCAACTGGTATGGAGGACGTAAGTATGGCGAAATGTTGCTCGAAGACAAGCGCATTCGCGACTATTTGAATGCACGTCTGCAAAAAGCAAGCGTATCTCGTATCGTAATCGAAAGAGCCCTCAAGGTGCTTACTATTACGATCTGTACTGCTAGACCTGGTATGATTATCGGTAAGGGAGGACAAGAAGTAGATAAGCTGAAAGAAGAATTGAAGAAGATTACCGATAAGGAAGTACAAATCAATATTTTCGAAATCAGAAAACCTGAACTTGATGCTACGATCGTAGCCAACAACATTGCTCGCCAGCTCGAAGGTAAAATGTCTTATCGACGCGTTATCAAGATGGCTATCGCTTCTACTATGCGTATGGGAGCAGAGGGTATCAAGGTGCAAGTGTCTGGCCGTCTAAACGGAGCAGAAATGGCACGTCAGGAGATGTTTAAAGAAGGTCGTACACCACTACACACATTGCGTGCAGATATTGACTACACATTGGCCGAGGCATTGACTAAAGTGGGATTGTTAGGTGTAAAGGTGTGGATTTGTAAGGGCGAAGTTTATGAAAAACGTGACCTTGCCCCCAATTTTGCTGTAGCCAAAAATCAAGGCCGTCGTCCTGGTGCTCCAGGTCGTCAGGGCTCTGACAGAGGCAATCGCAGAAGAAAAGGTAATCGCTAACATTTAAACGAGGACAAGAGAAATGTTACAACCAAAAAAAACCAAGTTTAGAAGGGCTCAAAAAGGTCGTATGAAGGGCAACGCACAGCGTGGCAACGAATTGTCTTTTGGCTCTTTCGGTATTAAATCGTTGCAAAATAAGTGGATTACAGGTCGTCAGATAGAAGCTGCTCGTATCGCCGTTACACGTTACATGCAACGTCAAGGTCAGGTGTGGGTACGTATCTTCCCAGATAAGCCTATCACAAAGAAGCCTGCTGAGGTACGTATGGGTAAGGGTAAGGGTGCTCCAGAAGGATTTGTGGCTCCAGTTACTCCCGGTCGTATGCTCTTCGAGATAGATGGAGTACCATTTGATGTAGCAAAAGAGGCTTTGCGTCTTGCTGCTCAGAAGCTCCCAGTAACTACCAAGTTCATTGTACGTCGTGATTACGATTACGACAATCAAAACTCTTAATGACTTATGAAGATAGCAGAAATCAAAGCACTCACTACTTCTGAGCTCCAAGAGCGCCTGGTAGCTGAGACGAACGCTTACGACGAAAAGTGCATCAACCACGCTGTTTCACCTCTTGACAGACCATCTGAACTAAGAGATAGACGCAGAATGATTGCTCAAATGCAGACCGAACTTCGCGAGCGCGAATTGAACAACAAATAAAGCGTGCCGAAATGGAAAGAAATCTAAGAAAAGAAAGAATGGGTGTCGTGCTCAGCAATAAGATGGATAAGTCGATCACTGTTGCTGTAGTGTGGAAAGAAAAACACCCTATATATGGTAAGTTCGTGAACAAGACCAAGAAGTTTCATGTTCATGACGAGAAAAATGAGTGTAATATCGGTGATAAGGTGCGTATCATGGAAACGCGCCCTCTGAGCAAGACCAAGCGTTGGAGATTGATCGAAATAATAGAAAGAGCTAAGTAATGATACAACAAGAATCAAGACTAGTAGTTGCCGATAATAGCGGTGCCAAAGAAGTTCTTTGTATACGTGTGCTCGGTGGTACACACCGTCGCTATGCCTCTGTAGGAGATGTG
The DNA here is from genome assembly GCA_964535945.1 of uncultured Porphyromonas sp. Taxonomy (GTDB): domain Bacteria; phylum Bacteroidota; class Bacteroidia; order Bacteroidales; family Porphyromonadaceae; genus Porphyromonas. The sequence continues at coordinate 9,760 of CAZHWP010000055.1, read as the reverse complement.
ATAGTGGTATCGGTAAAAAGTGTGATACCTGCAAGTGAAGTAAAGAAGGGGGTAGTAACCAAGGCTATAATTGTACGCACAAAGAAGGAGATAAGACGCCAAGACGGCTCGTATATCCGTTTCGATGATAATGCTTGCGTATTGCTAAATGCTGCTGGCGATATTCGCGGTAGCCGTATTTTTGGCCCTGTAGCTCGTGAGCTTCGTGCCAGCAATATGAAGATTGTATCTTTGGCCCCAGAGGTGCTCTAACTTTTAATCGAAATGAAGTAGTAATGAGTAAATTACATATCAAAAAAGGTGACACCGTAATGGTGATTGCCGGTGAAGATAAAGGCCAGACAGGTAGAGTATTGCGCGTGTTTGTAAAAGAGCAGCGTGCAATTGTGGAAGGTAGAAATATGATCAAGAAGCACACCAAGCCAAGCGCTAAACACCCACAGGGTGGTATCGTAAGCATGGAGGCTCCCATCCATATTTCTAACCTAAACTTAGTCGATCCTAAGTCGGGCAAAGCGACGAGAATTGGTCGTAAGTTGAACAGCGACGGCAAGTTGATCCGTTTTGCTAAAAAATCAGGAGAGGAGATCAAGTAATGAGTACTACAGCAAATCTGAAGACAGAATATAAAGAAAGGATCGTCGACTCGCTGATGAAGCAATTCGGCTATAAAAGTATCATGCAGGTGCCCGAGCTCAAGAAGATCGTGGTAAACCAAGGTATCGGTATCGCTACGGGCGATAAGAAACTGATTGATATTGCAGTAAACGAACTTACAACAATTACTGGCCAAAAGGCTGTCGTAACCCTTTCTCGTAAGGATATCTCGAACTTTAAGTTGAGAAAGAAAATGCCCATCGGTGTGATGGTTACTTTGCGCCGTGAGAAAATGTATGAGTTCCTCGAACGTCTCGTTCGCGTTGCTTTGCCACGTATTCGCGACTTCAGAGGTATCGAATCTAAGCTCGATGGACGTGGTAATTACACCCTCGGGATTACAGAGCAAATCATTTTCCCTGAAATTAATATCGATTCTATATCGAAACTTATGGGAATGAATATTACCTTTGTAACCTCTGCGAAAACAGACGAGGAAGGATATGCTCTTCTCAAGGAGTTTGGCCTACCTTTTAAGAACGCAAAAATAACAGAATAATACATGGCAAAAGAGTCAATGAAAGCTAGAGAGGTAAAGCGTGCAAAGATGGTTGCAAAGTATGCAGCCAAGCGTGCTCGCCTCAAAGCTGAAGGTAATTATGAGGCTTTGCAGTCGATTCCAAAAAATGCATCGCCTGTGCGCTTGCACAACCGCTGCTCGATTACGGGCCGCCCAAAAGGTTATATGCGCCAGTTTGGTATCTCTCGTATTCAATTCAGAGAGATGGCTTCTGCAGGTCTTATACCAGGAGTTAAAAAAGCAAGTTGGTAGTAGCCTGCTTGCATAGTTAAATATTGTCCGGGGATACCGGATCAATTTAATCGAAAAAAAATGACAGATCCAATTTCAGATTATCTGACAAGATTGCGTAATGCAATCAAGGCCGGTCACCGTGTGGTTGAAGTGCCTGCGTCAAATCTAAAGAAAGAGATTACAAAAATTCTCTTTGAAAAGGGTTACATCCTCAACTACAAGTTTGTGGATGAAGGCCCTCAGGGTTCCATCAAGGTGGCCCTAAAATATGACTTAGCTCATAAAGTAAATGCAATCAAGTCGCTGAAGCGTGTATCACGCCCAGGTTTACGCCAGTATGTAGGTTTTCGCGATCTACCACGCGTACTCAATGGCTTAGGTATTGCTATTCTTTCTACCTCTCGTGGCGTGATGACCGACAAGGAAGCTCGCGAATTGAAGATTGGTGGAGAAGTATTGTGTTATATCTATTAATGTGAGGAGGAACAAAAATGTCAAGAATAGGTAAACTACCAATTGAAGTACCCGCAGGGGTTAGTGTTTCTCAGAAAGATGGCGTGATCACTGTGAAGGGTCCTAAGGGCGAACTAACACAAAAGGTTGATCCACGCATTGAGGTGAAAGTAGAAGCAAACACTATTACATTAGAGAGAAGCTCTGATGATCGTATTGATCGTTCGTATCACGGACTCTATCGTTCGTTGATTAATAATATGGTGCAGGGTGTGTCTGAAGGTTATAAGACTGTGCTTGAGCTAGTGGGTGTGGGATTCCGCGCTGCTAACCAAGGTCAGATCTTGGAGCTTTCATTAGGTTTTACTCACAGTATTTTCTTCCAGCTTCCAAAGGAAATCTCGGTAGAAACAAAAAGTGAGAGAAATAAAAACCCATTGATCACGCTCGAAAGCGCCGACAAGCAATTGCTCGGACAGGTTTGTAACAAGATCCGTTCGTTCAGGAAGCCCGAGCCTTACAAGGGTAAGGGTGTTAAGTTCCTTGGAGAACAAGTTCGTCGTAAGTCAGGTAAAACTGCAGCAGCTAAGTAATCAGCGTAAACAATTATTATCATGGTAACAAAACAAGAAAGAAGATTCAAGATAAAATCACGTGTGCGCGCCAAGATTAGCGGTACTACTGAGTGTCCTAGACTTTCGGTATTCCGTAGCAATAAGCAGATTTATGCTCAAGTGATTGACGACCTCACTGGTCGTACATTAGCTTCGGCCTCTTCATTGGGTTTAGAAGCTAGCGGTACTAAGATTGAGATCGCTTCGAAAGTGGGTGAGGCAATTGCCAAAGCTGCACAAGAAGCGGGCATTACTACCGTTGTTTTCGATCGTAACGGCTACCTCTTTCATGGCCGCGTAAAAGAATTAGCCACAGCTGCTCGCAACGGCGGCCTCAAATTTTAATAGCATATGACAACGACAAATAGGGTAAAGTCGACAAACGACTTAGAACTAAAAGACAGATTGGTTGCTATCAATCGTGTAACGAAAGTTACCAAGGGAGGTCGTACCTTCACTTTTGCTGCTATCGTAGTAGTAGGTAACGAAGACGGCATCGTAGGCTGGGGCCTCGGTAAGGCTGGCGAAGTAGCTACAGCTATTGCAAAAGGTACAGAAGCTGCCAAGAAGAACCTTATCAGAGTGCCTGTTCACAACGGAACAATCCCTCACGATCAGCAAGCAGCTTACGCCGGTGCTCGTGTATTCCTCAGACCAGCTGCTGCCGGTACGGGAGTAAAGGCTGGTGGTGCTATGCGTGCCGTATTGGAGAGTGTAGGTATCACGGATGTATTGGCAAAAAGTCAAGGCTCGTCAAACCCTCACAACCTTGTGAAGGCTACGATCCAGGCTTTGTCGGAACTTCGTAATCCGCTGATGGTTGCTAAGACCAGAGGTATTTCTGTAGAAAAAGTATTTAGAGGATAAAGGAGAATTTTATGGCTAAGATAAAAATACAACAAGTGAGAAGCCGCATCAGACGTCCGAAGGATCAGAAAGACACTTTAGACTCACTCGGCTTGAGAAAAATGAATCAGATTGTTGAGCACGAAGCTACTCCTTCTATCCTTGGTATGGTTGAAAAGGTGAAGCATTTAGTGCGCATCGTTGAATAAGTAACGCAAGACAGAAAGTATAGTATATGAATCTATCAAGTTTAAAGCCAGCTGAAGGCTCAGTGAAGTCTCGTAAGAGAATCGGTCGCGGCCCAGGCTCTGGTTTGGGCGGTACCTCTACGAGAGGACACAAGGGTGCTAAGTCTCGCTCAGGATATTCTAGAAAAACAGGATTTGAAGGTGGTCAGATGCCAATCCAGCGTCGTCTGCCAAAGTTCGGTTTCAAAAATAGAAACCGCGTGGATTATAAGCCCGTTAACCTTGCTGCTTTGCAAGCTATTGCCGAGACAGGAGTTGAGCTAATTAATCCCGAGTTGCTATGTCAGCTTGGCGTAGTAACAAAGAACGATCTAGTAAAAATATTAGGAACAGGTACACTCTCTGCTAAACTAACGGTTGAGGCTCACGCTTTCTCGAAAAGCGCCGATGAGGCAATCGTAGCTGCAGGTGGTACTGTGGTAAAATTATAAGCTTATGCGAGCGGTACAGACTATTAAGAATATATGGAAGATTGAGGATCTGCGTAAGCGTATCCTTACCACTCTGTTATTCATCGTAATTTACCGCCTGGGCTCCTTTATTGTGATTCCTGGCGTTGACCCCGCCTCGTTGACAGCTTTGAAAGATCAGACGGCTCAAGGCCTGATGGCGCTCCTCGACATGTTCTCGGGAGGTGCTTTCTCGCATGCGTCTATCTTTGCTCTAGGTATTATGCCTTACATCTCGGCTTCGATTGTGATGCAGCTGGCAGCTATTGCTGTGCCAAGACTGCAAAAATTGCAACGTGAAGGCGAGAGTGGAAGGATGAAAATCAATCAGTGGACGCGCTACCTAACAGTACTTATCTTGTTGGTGCAGGCTCCTACTTATTTGGTTAACTTAAGCGTACAGTTGCGCTCGGTAGGGGCTTCTCTACCCGAATCGCTCTGGTTTCAGATTGTAGCAGTGATTACGCTCACAGCAGGTAGTATGTTTGTACTATGGCTTGGCGAGCGCATCACAGATAAAGGTATTGGCAATGGTGTGTCTATGATCATCTTGATTGGTATCATCGCACGCTTACCTCACTCGTTGGTAGCCGAGTTTACATCTCGTACTACTGGTGCTCTGGGAGGTTTAGTTGCTTTCTTGGCAGAAATCGTGTTCCTACTCTTTGTAATTGCCGGTGCTATACTATTAGTACAAGGCACAAGAAGAGTGCCTGTTCAGTACGCTAAGCGTGTTGTGGGCAACAAGCAGTATGGTGGTGCACGTCAGTATATTCCGCTCAAGGTCAACGCAGCTAATGTGATGCCAATCATCTTTGCTCAGGCTATTATGTTTATCCCTATCTCTATCATGGGCTTTGCCAATGCTGGAGAGGGTAGCGGCTTCTGGAATGCTCTTGCAAATAATACAAGTGTATGGTACAATTTGATTTTCGCTATCATGATTATCATCTTTACCTACTTTTATACAGCTATTACGATTAATCCTGGTCAGATGGCCGACGATTTGAAGCGTAACAATGGTTTTATCCCTGGTATCAAACCTGGAAAGCAAACCAAAGATTACCTCGATGGTATCATGGACCGTATTACGTTGCCTGGCGCTTTGTTCCTGGCTCTTGTAGCTGTATTGCCTGCTTTTGCCGAAGTATTGGGTATCAGTTCTGGCTTTGCACAGTTTTTCGGAGGTACATCACTTCTGATTCTGGTTGGTGTAGTGCTTGATACACTACAACAGGTTGAGAGTCATTTGCTGATGAGACATTATGATGGGCTCCTTAAGAGCGGTCGTTTAAAAGGCAGATCTGGATCTGCTTACTAAGAATGATCTACCTTAAAACGAAAGAAGAAATCGCTCTCTTGAGAGCTGCTAATCAACTAGTAGGGAAAACGCTGGCTGAGGTTGCAAAGCATATTGCACCTGGGGTCAGCACCCTGCAGTTGGATAAGATCGCCGAAACGTTTATACGCGATCATGGAGCAAAGCCTGCTTTCTTAGGTTATTCGGGTTTTCCCAATAGCTTATGTATATCGGTCAACGAGAATGTGGTACATGGCATCCCTTCCGACAAAACGATCCTTAAAGAGGGTGATATTGTCTCGGTAGATTGTGGTACCTTTCTCAATGGATTTACAGGCGACTCTGCCTATACCTTCGCTGTTGGCGAGGTGTCTGAGCCAGTCTTGAATCTGCTGAAAACGACCAAAGCATCTCTTTATAAGGGAATAGAACAAGCTGTCGCTGGCAATCGCATAGGCGATGTGGCAAACGCTATTCAAACTTATTGTGAGGCAAGGGGCTTTACTGTGGTACGCGAGCTGTGCGGTCATGGTATCGGACGTCAAATGCATGAAGAACCTAATGTGCCCAACTATGGAAAAGCTGGTACGGGCGTCATGTTAAAGGACGGCATGTCTATTTGTATTGAGCCGATGATTAATTTGGGAAGCAAGAACGTCGTATTCGAAGACGATGGTTGGACGGTGCGTACAAAAGACCGCAAGCCATCGGCGCATTTCGAGCATTGTATTGCCATTGTCGATGGCAAGCCCGAGATCTTATCGTCGTTCGATTTTATTCAAGAAGTTTTAGGTAATAAGGAGTTTTAAGAATGTCTAAACAGAATGCAATAGAACAAGACGGAGTAATCCTTGAGGCATTGTCTAATGCCATGTTTAAGGTTGAGCTCCAAAATGGGCACGTGATAACGGCCCACATCTCTGGTAAGATGCGTATGCACTACATTCGTATTTTGCCCGGAGATAAGGTTAAAGTAGAAATGTCGCCTTATGACTTAACTAAGGGACGCATTTCATTCAGATACAAATAAAAAAACACTCAATATGAAAGTTAGAGCATCTTTAAAGAAGCGCACAGCTGATTGCAAAATCGTGAGAAGAAAGGGTCGCTTATATGTGATCAATAAGAAAAACCCCAAATTCAAGCAACGTCAAGGTTGATGATTTGTTTTTGCATTACTAATAATCAAACAAAGGTATGGCTATAAGAATTGTAGGCGTTGACTTGCCTCAAAACAAAAGAGGTGAAATTGCCTTGACATATATCTATGGTATCGGTCGCAGCAGCGCCCAGACTATTTTGGATAAAGCCGGTGTTGACCGCAACATCGTTGTAAAAGATTGGACAGACGACCAAGCAGCTTCTATTCGTGAAGTTATTGGCTCGGACTACAAAGTAGAAGGTGATCTTCGTTCGGAAGTTCAGCTCAATATCAAACGATTGATGGATATCGGTTGCTACCGTGGCATCCGTCATCGTATTGGCTTGCCACTTCGTGGCCAGAGCACAAAGAACAATGCTCGTACACGTAAGGGTAAGAAGAAAACAGTTGCTAATAAGAAGAAAGCTACTAAATAATAAAGGTTGATATGGCAAAAAAAGCAGTCGCAAAAAAGAGAGTTGTCAAAGTTGATGCTATGGGACAAGCCCACATCCACTCTTCTTTTAACAACATTATCATTTCTATTGCCAACAGCGAAGGACAAGTAATCAGCTGGTCATCGGCAGGTAAGATGGGATTCCGCTCTTCGAAGAAGAACACACCCTATGCCGCTCAGATGGCAGCTCAAGATTGCGCAAAGGTTGCATTTGACCTTGGCCTTCGTAAGGTAAAAGTGTATGTAAAAGGGCCAGGTAATGGTCGTGAATCAGCTATTCGTACCATCCATGGTGCAGGTATCGAGGTACTCGAAATCATCGACGTAACTCCCATGCCACACAATGGTTGTCGTCCTCCAAAGAAGAGAAAAGTTTAAGTGAGATAAACTTCTTAACCCAAGGGTCTAAGTATTGGTATAGCCTTTTTGCGCGCAGTAGGAGGTGAATAGATTGTCTATCATTTCTTAATCTCTCACAAACAATCGCGGCTGCACCTCAGTGAGCAGACAGCTTTATCAAGAACAAACTCTTAAGAACAGAAAAAAATGGCAAGATATACAGGTCCTAAATCAAAAATCGCTCGTAAGTTTGGTGAACCCATCTTCGGGCCAGACAAGGTTCTTTCTAAAAAGAACTATCCTCCTGGACAACATGGCAATAGCCGTCGCAGGAAAACAAGTGAGTATGGTATTCAGCTTCGCGAGAAGCAGAAAGCCAAGTACTGCTATGGTGTACTCGAACGTCAGTTCCGTAATCTCTTTGCTCGTGCACAACGCGCTAAGGGTGTAACGGGTGAATTGTTGATCCAGTTCTTGGAGCTTCGTCTCGACAACATCGTTTTCCGTCTCGGTATCGCTCCTACTCGTTCGGCTGCTCGTCAGTTAGTTTCACACCGCCATATCATGGTAGATGGAAAGGTAGTTAATATACCTTCTTATTCGGTGAAGCCTGGCCAAGTTATTGGCGTACGTGAGCGTTCGAAATCTCTCGAGGTTATCAATGCCTCTATTGCTGGATTCAATCATAGCAAGTATCCTTGGCTCGAGTGGAATGTTGCATCGATGAGCGGCACATTGCTACACATCCCTGCACGTGAAGACATCCCCGAGAACATTAAAGAACAACTGATAGTAGAATTGTATTCTAAATAATCCATAGATCCATGGCAATATTAGCATTTCAAAAACCGGAAAACGTATTGATGAAGGAGGCAAAAGAAAATGCCGCCTTATTCGAATTTAAGCCATTAGAGCCCGGTTATGGCATTACTATTGGTAATGCTCTTCGTCGCATACTCTTATCTTCTCTCGAAGGGTTTGCTATCAAATCTATAAAGATTGATGGGGTAGATCACGAATTTGCTACTATTCCGGGTGTATTGGAGGATGTTACTAACATTATCCTCAATCTAAAGCAAGTAAGGCTAAAGCAAATTGTGCCAGACGCCGACGAAGAGACAATCTCCATCAACGTATCGCGTTGCGATGCATTCAAGGCTGGAGATCTAAATGCTCATCTCAGCAACTTCAAGGTTCTCAACCCCGATTTGTTGATTTGTCAGCTCGATAAGTCTGCTTCGTTCAATATCCAACTCAGCATTAATAAAGGAAGAGGTTATGTGCTTGCAGAGGATAATCGATCTGAAAATGATGAGCTCAATACCATTGCTATCGATTCGATTTATACGCCCATAAGGAATGTAAAGTACTGGACTGAAGACTGTCGTGTAGAGCAAAAAACCGACTACGACAAGCTTCTAATCGAAGTAGTAACCGATGGTTCAATACCACCAAAGGATGCCCTTCGCGAAGCAGCTAAGATATTGATGTATCATTTTGGCCTCTTTGCCGATGATAAGATCTCTATCGAAGATGACAGCAATGACTTCAACGACGAGTTCGATGAAGAAACTTTGCATATTCGCCAGTTACTGAAGACGAAGTTGGCAGATCTCGACCTCTCTGTACGTGCACTCAACTGCCTTATTGCGGCAGATATCGAGTTCCTTGGTGATCTCGTAAGCATGAATCAGAGCGATCTGATGAAGATAAGAAACTTCGGTAAGAAATCTTTAGGCGAGCTCGAGCAGATCATTACTTCACTCGATTTGTCATTTGGGATGGATGTTAGCAAGTATAAATTAGATAAAGACTAAACAACGATGAGACATAATAAAAAATTCAATCACCTGGGTCGTAAGAAAGCGCATCGCGGCGCTATGCTTTCTAATATGGCTACTTCGCTAATTATGCACAAACGCATTTTTACTACAGTACCAAAGGCGAAAGCACTTAGATTGTTCGTTGAGCCTTTGATTACGAAGTCGAAGGAGGATACGATCAACTCACGCCGTATTGTCTTCAGCAAATTGCAAAACAAGTTCGCTGTAAAAGAACTTTTTGGTATCGTAGCCGACAAGGTAGCCAATCGTCCTGGTGGATACACTCGTATCATTAAGACTGGCAATCGTCTTGGCGACAATGCTGCAATGTGCTTCATTGAGTTGGTAGACTTCAATGAAAATATGCTTGGCGAAGCTAAGAAACCAGCTGCCAAGACACGTCGCTCTCGCAAGCGCAAAGCTACTGAAGCTCCTACTAGCGAAAGTGCAGAATAAATAGCAGATACACAATCTCTATATATTTACCGCCCATTAGCCTTTTGGCTTTTGGGCGGTTTTTTTGTCTGCTTACTGAGTTTGTCTACATGATAATGATTTGTAACTTTGTCTCGAAGATGACCATCGCCGAGTCTATGGTTGTTTAATTAGTAATAGAGTCGTGGCAGCTCCTGACTTCGACAATGCGTCACCCTAAACGGATTTCCAGAAATCGGGGTCG